>CAZYOO010000005.1:11096-48195 GCA_964649185.1 uncultured Dehalococcoidales bacterium | reverse complement strand
GTTTCATGGGCTTTATCGAATACCTCAGCACCATGGATATAGAGCCGTAGATTTCATCCCTCTTACTGTTAAGGTAAGAGAAAGGAGGCAGCGATGGGTTTCAGTCTAGGGTCACGCGAACTGGCGGATGAGTGCCTCCGGCTTCAGGAGGAGGACCCCGAGTTCAAGGAGAAAATGAAGGGGCTGAATGCCAAGCTGTTGATGGTATGCCTGGATTGCCCCGGTAACGAGGACCGCCAGATGGCGATAGTGTTCGAGGACGGGCGCCTCACCGAGATCATCACCGAGGCCAAGCCGGCGCCCAGCGACCTGCGGACGGCCGATTTCGACCATGCCAAGTACGAGTTCCGCGTGCAGGCGCCTCAGGAGACTTACATCGACATGATAAGCGGGAAGATGGACATGATCCAGGCGCTGCCGGTGGTCAAGATCGACGGGGATTTCGCCACGCTGATGACCAAGGCCGAAGGCTTCATCAATTTCATAAAGTACCTGGCTAATCTGGACATCGTGCCTTGATCTCCTATGGCTACCGACATGTTGCTATAACCAGAAACGAGGGATTGTTAGATGGGATTCAGACTGTTCACCGAGGAGCTGCGAGACGAGATGATGAAGAGGCAAAGGCAGGACCCCGAGCTGCAGGAAAAGCTCAAGGGCCTGACGTTCCGGCTGCTCTTGGTGGGCACCGACGCCCCGGGCGGTGAGGACCGCCAGCTGGCAATAAACCTCCAGGCGGGCAAGTTCATCAGCGTGGGCGTGGCCAAGGAAGCGGCACCGAGCTACCTGCGGAATACGTCTTTCGACAGGATGAAGTTCGATGCCAAGGTCATCGGCGACCACCAGACGCTGTTCGACCTGGTGACCGGCAAGCTGGACCTGCTGTCGGCTTTCGATAAGGTGCAGATCGAGGGGGACACCTCCAAGCTCTCGGCGCAGCTACCCGGCTTCATCGGCTTCATCGAATATCTGCAGACCATGGATATTACACCCTGAGATATATTCAGTCTGAAGGTAGAAGGGAAATATCGATGAGCATAAAACTGGGCACACAGGACCTGACCGAAGAGATTTTCAGGAGACAGGCAGAGGATGCCGAGTTCCAGTCCATGCTCAAGGGGTTGACCTTCAACCTGCTGCTGGTGGGCACCGACAACCCGGACGGCAATGACTGGCAATACGCCATCGAACTGCAGAATGGGCGGTTCGTAAACGTCGGTCTGGACGTTCAGCCCGCCCCCAGCAGCGACCTGCGCAGCACCTCTTTCGATAAGAAGAAAATGGATGCCAAGGCAATAGCCGACCACCAGACTCTCTTCGAGCTGGTGAGCGGCAAGCTGGACCTGGTCAATGCGATAACCAAGGTGAAGATCGAAGGCGACATGGGCAAGCTGATGAAACAGCTCGATGGTTTCATAGGCTTTCTGGGATTCCTCGCCACGATGGATATAGAACCTTAGGCTAACCGTATGGAAAGCGAAGGGTATATGCCATGAGCACCAAACTGGGGACCCAGGACATGGCCAACGAGATCTTCAGGAGGCAGAAAGAGGATCCCGAGTTCCAATCCAGGCTCAAGGGGCTGGCCTTCAACCTGCTGCTGGTGGGCACCGACAACCCAGAGGGCAATGATTGGCAGTGCGCCATCGAGCTGCACGATGGGCAGTTCGTTAATATCGGGCTTGACGTTCAGCCCGCCCCCAGCGAACTGAGGGACCCCGTATTTGATAAGGACAGATTCGATGCCAAGGCCATCTCCGACCACCAGACGCTGTACGAGCTGGTGAACGGGAAGCTGGACCTGGTCAAAGGCATAACCAAGGTGAAGATCGAAGGGGACATGGGTAAGCTGATTAAACAGCTGGACGGGTTCATCGGCTTCCTGCAGTTCCTCGCCACGATGGACATCGAGCCATGAGCTCATTCCCTCGAGCGAGCCGCATACCGCACGCCATAACTAGAAACGAAGGTATATCAATATGGGTTTCAAGCTGTTTACCGAAGAACTGCGGGACGAGATCATGCGCCGGCAGAGCCTGGACGCCGAGTTCCAGCAGAGGCTCAAGGGGCTGACGTTCCGCCTGATGCTGGTGGGCATGGAGGCCCCCGGCGGCCAGGACCGCGCCCTGTCCATAAATCTGCAGGCCGGCAGATTCATCAAGGTGGGGGTGGACATCCACACCGCACCCAGTTTCGAGCTGCGCAGCCCCCACTTCGACAAATCCAAGTTCGACGCCAAGTTCATCGGTGACCATATGATGCTTTACGAACTGGTAACCGGCAAGATGGACCTGCCGACCGCCCTGGAGAAGGTGGAGGCATATGGCGACATGACCAAGCTGATGCGCCAGGCCGCCGGCTTCACCGCCCTGCTGGAATTCCTCACGACGCTGGATATCGAGCCGTAATGCCGGCACGTGCTATAATGTAAGATGCTCGAGGTTCTGTAATGGGACTGGTGCTGGGCTCGCAGGAGCTGGTGGATGCGATCGCCGACAGGCAGAAGGAAGACCCCGAATTCCGCAAGACGATGCAGGGGTTGAGTGTCAACATACTCTTCGTCGCCACTGACTGCCCCGGGGACGAGGACCGCCAGTATGCCATCAAGATCGAGAACGGGGTGTTCACCGGTGTCGGGGTGGAAAAAGAGCCGGCGCCCGGCAAGCTGAGGGAGCCCTCGTTCGACAAGGAGCTATTCGATTACAAGGCCATCGGGGATTACCGGTCCTTCGCTGCATTGCTGCGCAGGGAGATAGACATACTGCAGTGGATCACCAGAGTGAAACTGGAGGGCGATTTCGGCAAATCGCTGTCTCAGCTGACCAGACTGACCGGGTTCCTGGATGTGCTGTCCACCATGGACCTTGAGTTATAGCCAGCGATATGCTTACTCGATTCCCCGGCCTCGATGGAACTGGAAACCTGATAGAAAAATCCGATATAATGAAAGACGGGAAGTGCATGGTAATGCTTCCGCGGATCGGGCAGGGGGATATTCTCACGGAAGTTATAACTACTCATGCGGTATACGGGATATCCGGGCACTTCAGATATTGTTCTAGGAGGTTGTCACTGAATGGGGATTAAACTGGGCACGCAGGCGGTACCGCAGGAGGTTAAGCGGAGGCAGGACGAGGACCCCGAGTTCAAGAAACGGCTCAAGGGGCTGAACTTCAGTCTGATTCTGGTAGGGACCGACGACTCGGAGAATCACGACTGGCAGTACTCCATCAAGTTCGAGAAAGGCAAGATCACCGAGCAGGAGCTGGAGCGGCAACCCGCCCCCAGTGATCTCAGGAAGCTTACCTTCGATAAAGAGAAGTACAACGTCAAGGTTGTCGGCAATCACCACGATATCTATGAATTCGTGACCGGCAAGGTGGACATACCGGGTCTGCTGAGCAAAGTGAAGATTGAGGGCGACTTCGGTAGCTTCGTGAACCAGATGACGGGGTTCGAGGGTTTCATCGATTTCCTCAAATCGATGAATTTCGAGGTGTAAACCTTTCAGAGCTGGTCGGGGTGAGAGGATTCGAACCTCCGACCTCTTGCACCCCATGCAAGCGCGCTAAGCCGGACTGCGCCACACCCCGTCCAACAACTGCCACATTATATCAAGTCACGGCCGACGTTGCAAGACAACCGACTAAATGCTAAAATCATAAATGAAAGCAGCCATACTTACATGCCTACCTACGAGTACGAATGTGACACCTGTCACTGCCGCTTCGACAAGCGGCAGGGCTTTGATGAGAAGCCGGTAGCTGCCTGCCCCCGCTGCCAGGGGAAGGCGCACCGCGTGTTCCACGCCGTGCCCATCCTGTTCAAGGGGAGCGGCTTCTACATCACGGACCACGGCCGGGGGTCGGCGGGCACCAGGGGCCGCGAAAAAGACGAGCGTGCCGAGAAAGAGCCGGCCAAGAAAGCTACCGAGAGCCCCGCTGCCAGCGCCACCGCCAAGGAGCCGGCCAAGCCTGACGGCAACGGCCGCCATCCCAGCGGGAAGAAGGAACAGCCCAAGAGCAACACCGCCGATAAGAAGTAGCGGCAGGGCGAGTTGAAGGCATTACTGCAACGGGTGAGCAAGGCCTCGGTGAGCATCGGCGGCGAGGCGGTGGGGAGCATCGGGCCGGGGCTGGTGGTGCTGCTGGGCGTGTCCCGGGGGGACAGCGAGCGGGACGCCCGCTACCTCGCCGAGAGGACGGTCACCCTGCGCATCTTCCCCGACAGCGAGAGCAAGTTCAACCTCTCCGCTATCGACATCGGAGCCGAGTTGCTGGCGGTGAGCCAGTTCACCCTGCTGGCCGATACCAGAAAGGGCCGCCGCCCCAGCTTCACCGATGCGGCGGGGCCGGAGGAGGCGCAGGCCCTGTTCGAGCGCTTCATCTCGTTCCTGCGCTCCAGCGGACTCAAGGTGGAGTGCGGCCGCTTCCAGGAGCACATGCTGGTGGAGATACACAACGACGGGCCGGTCACCGTCATGCTCGACAGCCGGGATAAATACCCGCAGACTGGAGGAGCACCATGAGCGACTGGGCAGTGGGCTTCGCGATAGGCATAGCAGCCGGGCTGGCTATAGGCATAACCGCCACCCGAAAAGAGAAGCCGTGGTCGGAGTTGAGCCGTCGAGAGAAGAGGCTACGCATCGTCCTGCTGGGCGCAGGGATAGCCCTCTTCATCGCCGCTTTAGCGGTGTTCCTCGTCGTGGACTAGCCCCCACCATTATCCCTTTCCCTCCAGATCCAGGCTCATATCCAGCGCCCTGGCCGAGATGGTGATTGCCCCCACCGATATCAAATCCACGCCTACCTCAGCAACCTCGCGGACGTTCTTCAGCGTGATGCCCCCAGACGCCTCCAGCAGGGCGCGCCCCTTGGCGAACTGCACCACCTTCTTCATATCGGCCACCGGCATGTTGTCCAGCATGATGATATCGGCGCCGGCCTCCAGCGCCTCCCGCGCCTCGTCGATACTGGTAACCTCTACCTCCACATTCAGCGTGGAGCGCTGTGACGCCTGCTCCACCGCCTGTTTCAATCCGACGCCGAAGGAGCGCAGCGCCGCCAGGTGGTTGTCCTTGATCAATATGCCGTCGCCGAGGTGCGCCCGGTGGCTCCTGCCCCCGCCGACGCGCACCGCGTACTTCTCCAGCAGCCTCATCCCCGGCGTGGTCTTGCGGGTATCGGTGATCTGGGTATCCAGCCCCTTGACCGCCTCCACGTAGCGCGCCGTCTCGGTGGCGATACCGCTGAGGTGGCACAGAAAGTTGAGCGCCGTGCGCTCCCCCTTCACGATGCTGGCCACCTTCCCCTCCATCCGCGCCACGACATCGCCCCTCTCGATTCGGGTGCCGTCCTGCTTCAGAACCTCCACCTGCAAGCCGGGATCGACGCAGCGAAAGACCGCCTCCAACACCGCCACCCCCGCCAGCACGCCATCCACCTTGACCAGTATGTGCGCCCTGGCCTCCAGCCCCGCTGGGATGACCGCGTCGGTGGTCACGTCGCCGGAGGCTATGTCCTGCTCCAGCGCCCGTTCGACGAGGTCTTCCACCATGTCCCATTGATTGATCAGCGGTTCATCCATAAAAATACCCTCGACTTCTGACCCATCGTTGTTGCGAATCTCACTATACGGGCGATATGCTCAATCGTCAGACGACTGCGAGCGTCTAACCCGTCTTCCTGAAGACGATGTGCCTGAGCCACGAGTCCGAGTGCTCCGGGAAGTCGGAGCGGTAGTGGGCGCCGCGGCTCTCCTCGCGGGCCAGCGCCGCCTCCGCCATCAGACGCCCCGCCAGCACCATATTGCCCAGCTCGTAGGAGGGACGGTCGGTCGGCCCCTTCAACGCCGCGTGCCACGACGCCAGTATCGATGCCGCCCGCTCCAGACTGCCACCCGAGCGCACGATGCCCACGCTGTCCCACATCAGGTTCTGCAGCGACGCCCGGCTGAGGCGCGGGGCCCTGCCCTTCGCTCTGCGCTCGCCGAGGGTGAAGCATTCCCCCTCGCCGGTATAAGGAACCGCATTCCCTTCCCGCACCCGGTCCACGATGCGCTTGGCGAAGACCACCACCTCCAGCAGCGAGTTGGAGGCCAGCCGGTTGGCGCCGTGAACCCCGGTGGAAGCCACCTCGCCGGAGGCGAACAGCCCGGCGATATTGGTCTCCCCCCAGGCGTTGGTCTTCACCCCCCCCATCATGTAGTGGGCGGCAGGCGAGACCGGTATGTATGACCTGGTTATGTCAAGGCCATTGACGTAGCAGAAGCGGAATATATGGGGGAAGCGGGCGGTCACCTTGCGCGGGTTAAGGTGGGTGACGTCCAAAAATACGCGGTCGCTGCCCGTCTTCTTCATCTCGGCCACGATGCCTCGCGCCACCACGTCGCGGGGGGCCAGCTCCCCCTGCGGGTCGTAATCCAGCATGAAGCGCCTGCCGTCGGCGTTGCGCAGCACGCCTCCCTCGCCCCTCACCGCCTCGGAGATGAGGAACGGGGTCACGCCGGTGAGCCGCAGCGCCGTGGGATGGAACTGGAAGAACTCCATATCGTTGATCTCCGCACCGGCGTTGTAGGCCAGGGCGATGCCGTCGACGGTAGCGATGTCGGGGTTGGTGGTGAAGTTATACAGCTGCCCCCCTCCCCCCGTCGCCAGTATCACCGCCCGCGAGCGGAACTCCTCGGTCGCGCCGGTGCGGATGTCGAGAGACTTTACTCCCTTCGCTACACCATCATCGACGATGATCTCGGTAACCAGGCTGTACTCCAGTATAACGATCTCCGCCAGCCGCGCCAGGCGGCTCAGCGTGGTCTCGATATGCTCACCGGTGGCATCCCCCCCGGAGTGCAGGATGCGGGGCACGCTGTGCGCTGCCTCCCTGGTGAGCGCCACCTCGCCGTCCATGGTGTCGAAGTGGACGCCGAAATTGATCAGATCGGCTATGCGGTCGGGCCCTTCATCCACCAGGATGCGCACCGCCTCCTCGTCACACAGGCCAGCCCCGGCGGCGATGGTGTCCTTGAAGTGCAGCTCCGGCGAGTCGCCGATCCCGATGGCCGCGGCGATGCCCCCCTGCGCGTGCTTGGTGTTGCAGTCGTTGATGCCGGCCTTGGTCAGCACCAGCACGCTGCCATGCCCCCGCGCCAGCAGCGCGGTATACAGCCCGGCGATGCCGCTGCCCACGATGATGTAGTCGTACCGCTTCATGGCTGCCCCTATGTTACATCCAGCATGCGGTCGAGGGCAAGCTTGGCCTTCACCCGGATGTCCTCGGGAACGGTCACCGCGTTGCGCCGCTGCTCCATCGTCCGCACGACGCTCTCCAGTGTGGTCTTCTTCATGTTGGGGCACACCAGCCCCTGGCTGATGGGGTAGAACGCCTTACCCGGGTTGGCCTTGCGCAGCGGGTGCAGGTGCCCCACCTCGGTGCCGATGAGGAACGTCTGAGCCTCGCTCTCACCGGCGTATCGGATCATCTGCGAGGTGCTGAGCGCCGCGTCCGCCCTCTCGATCACCTCCGGCGAGCACTCGGGGTGCACCAGTACCACCCCGTCGGGGTGCTGCCCCCGGGCGAGATCGACGTGCCGCGGTATCAGCCGCTGGTGCGGCGGGCAGAAGCCGGGGTACAGAATCATCCGCTTTACGGTCCTGGTGGAGATGTAGTGCCCCAGGTTCCAGTCGGGCACGAACAGTATCTCATCCTGGGGCATCGATTCCACCACCTGCAGGCCGTTGGCCGAGGTGCAGCAGGCGTCGCTCAGCGCCTTGACCGCCGCCGAGGAGTTCACGTAGCTGACCACCGCCGCTGCGGGGTAGCGCTCCTTCCATTCCAGCAGGGCCTCCGCCGTGATCATGTCCGCCATGGGGCAGCCGGCGTCCCTCTCCGTCAGCAGCACCGTGCGCTGCGGGTTGAGGATGTACGCGCTCTCGGCCATGAAATGCACTCCGGCGAAGACGATGACCTCGGCATCCACCTCGGTGCACTTGCGCGCCAGCTCCAGCGAATCTCCGGTGATATCGGCGACGTCCTGCACCTCCGGCCGCTGGTAGTTATGGGCCACCAGCACCGCGTTCAGCGACCGCTTGAGCTCTTCGATCCTCTTCCGGGCGGCATCCGCATCGATTGTGCTATCCATCACCTTTATCCATCTTAACGTCAGATTTACCTCGAGCGCCCTTCATGTAGGCATCGGCGCAGTGCTGGCAGCAGAAGAAAAACTCACTGTCCCCCTCTTTTATCTTAACCGGGCTGTCAACCACCGTCCTCCCGCAGGCCTGGCATTTCACTGCCTTGCCCCTCCGCTTGGCCCACAGCTTCCTCCCCTGAGTATATAAAATCAGGACGAGGAGAACCGCAGCGCAAACCGAGGCGAAGGTGGTATTTATCACAGCCACCCCACAAAGCTGAAGAGATATGCCATCGCGATGGACAGCACCATTATCGACGCGAGGTACAGGGCGACGGTGCCCTTACCCATCGCTTTCCCTACCACCAGCACCGTCGACAGGTTCGTCGCCGGCCCCAGCAGCAGGAAGACCAGCCCGGCGGCGGGGTTCATCCCGCTGACGACCAGTGCGGCCACGAAAGGCACCGAAGCCGTAGAGCAGATATATATTGGAGTGGCCACCGCCGCCATTATGACAAGGGCCGTCAGCCCCCCGCCGAGATATTCCCCGATGTAACCCTCGGGCACCAGGGCGGAGATGACCGCTGCCGCCGCCAGGCCGATGAGGATCCAGTGGCCGATGTCCTCCCCCATCTCGATGAAACCGTAGCGGAAGGTGGTTTTGATGCGCTCCTTAAACCCGTATCCCGGTGGGGTCACCGATTCAGCGGCGGTGCAGCTCGTCTGGCCTTCCCCCGCATCACAACCGCAGGCAGCCGTCTCCTGCGGTAACCCTCGCGGCCCCTCCCTCAGCAAGAGGAGGGACAGCAGCCCGGTAGCGATGGCTACAACGAAAGCGGTGATGATGTATGCCGCGGTGAATTTCCCGCCCAGCATGCCCAGCGTGAGCAGGATGGCGGTGACGGTAGTCGCCGGCGTGGCGATTAGGAAGGCCAGCGTCGCCGCCCGCGACGCCCCCTGCCGGTACAGCGCCATCCCGGTGGGGATCACCCCGCAGGAGCACAGGGGCAGGGGTATCCCTATCAACGTAGCCGTCAGTATCGACCGGACACTGCCCCTGCCGACATAGCGCATGACGACCTCCGAGGGGACAAACGCCTTCAGCAGGCCGGCGAACAGCAGGCCCAGCAGCAGCCACGGGGCGGCCTCCACCAAGAACCGCCAGAACTCCGCCAGGATATCCACGAACCACATGCTCAGACCACCACTTCCCCCCGCAGCGACCACGGGCCGGCGTGCGTGATCTCGACATCGACCATCTGCCCCCTGCGGTCGACACTATCTTCGAAAAAGACCAGCTTGTCGGTGCGCGTGCGCCCCCACCACTTGCCCTTCTTCCTGCCCTCGACCAGCACCTCGATCCTTTGCCCCATGAGCCTACCGTTTATCTCGGCAGCGATGCCCTCCTGCAGGGCCTCGACCGCCTTCCTGCGGCGCACCTTCTCCGCATCGGGGACATCGTCGGCCAGCTTTCGTGAGGCGATGGTGCCCGGCCGCGGCGAGTAGCAGGCGACGTGAACTGTGTCGAACCTCGACTCCCGCAGCAGATCGAATGTCCGCTGGAACTGCTCCCCGCTCTCGCCGGGGAAGCCGACGATGACGTCGGTGCTCAGCGCGACGTGGGGTATGGCGCGGCGTATCCTCTCGACGAGCCTTACATACTGCCCGGCGGTGTAACCCCGCCTCATTGCCTCCAGGATGCCGTCGTCGCCCGCCTGCACCGGGAGGCTCACGTGCTCGCAGACCCTGTCCAGCCGCGCCATCGCATCGATAAGCTCATCGCTCATGTCCTTGGGGTGGGAGGTGAGGAAGCGGATCCGTTCCAGGCCCTCGACCGCGTTTAGCTGGTGGAGTAGAGCGGCGAGCGAGGCATCCCCGTCCAGGTCGTGGCCGTAGGAATCGACGTTCTGCCCCAGCAGGATGACCTCCTTTGTGCCGCGCGCGGCCAGCCCTTCCACCTCATCGACGACCTCGTCCACCGGGCGGCTGCGCTCCCTGCCCCTGCGGTAGGGCACTATACAGTAGGAGCAGAAGTTATCGCAGCCTTGGATTATGTTAACGAAGGCGCTGGTGGCGGGTTTGGCAGTCAGCGACCGAGGGTCGACGCCGCCCGATGCCAGCCCGCGCCCTTCCATGAATCGAGACAGCGCAGACAGATCCTGCGGCGGGAAGAACAGATCTACGTGGGGGAACCGCTGCTGCAGGCCTTCGATGTCCGAATCCACCATGCAGCCGGTGAGGGCCAGCACCCTGCCCCCGCGGCGCGACCTGAGCGATTCCAGCTTGTGGACCACCTTGTCCTCGGCGCTCTGCCGCACCACGCAGCTGTTCAGCAGCACTATGTCTGCCCCATCGGCACTAACCGAACGGTTATAGCCCGCCTGCTCCAGATATGCGGCTATACCATCCGAATCGGCCTTGTTCATCTGACAGCCGATGGTCCAGATGTGGTAGCGGGGCATCAAAGGCTCCTAGAAATAAGATAACCCCTTCCTCAGGGGCTGTCAAAGACTTATATCACATTTCTATGGCGGAGGGAGAGGGATTCGAACCCTCGACCCCGATTACTCAGGGTAACCGCTTAGCAGGCGGCCGCACTAGACCACTATGCGATCCCTCCCCCGCCAATATAGCATAAAGGACAGCCTTTTTTCAACGATATTGCTTCGATCCCTACCCTATGCTATACTAAGCTGTGCTTTATCGCACATGACAGAATCACCATAAAGGGGGAGCATGGAAGAGGAAAGGACAGAAACAGAGGAGGTATCCATCAAGTCCCTGCTGGCATCGGGCGCCCATTTCGGCCATCAGACCAGCCGCTGGAACCCGCGGATGAAGAAGTACATCTTCACCGCCAGGAACGGCATCCACATCATCGACCTGGAGCAGACCGCTGCCATGTTGAATAAGGCCTATGAGTATGTCCGCGACCTCGTGGCCAAGGGCGAGAGCATTATATTCGTCGGCACCAAGAAGCAGGCCAAGGAAGCGGTGGAGGAAGAGGCCAAGCGTTGCGGCATGCCCTACGTGAACCAGCGATGGCTGGGGGGGATGCTTACCAATTTCAACACCATCCAGTCCCGTATCGACTACCTGGTGCGCCTGGAGGACCGCAAGATGAGGGGCGAGTTCGAGTTCCTGCCCAAGAAGGAAGCCATGAAGCTGGAGAAGGAGATTGAGCGCCTCAACCGGCAAACGGGCGGCTTCAAGGAGATGACCAAATTCCCCAGTGCGGTGTTCATCGTCGACCCGGCCAAGGAGAGGATCGCGGTCACCGAGTCGCGGCGTACCGGTGTGCCCATCGTAGCCATGGTGGATACCAACTGCAACCCCGATGAAATCAACTACGCCATACCCGCCAACGACGATGCGGTGCGGACGGTTAAGCTGATCTGCGCCCGTATAGCCGATGCGGTGATAGAGGGCAAAGAAGCCCACGCCCTGGCCGAGATGGTATCCGAGGAGGCTCAAACTCCCGAGTTCATGGAATCGCTTACTTTCAGCCCGGAAGGTGAGGAGTAACATGGTAACAACCGACATGATCAAGGACCTGCGGGAGAGGACCGGAGCCGGCATCATGGACTGCAAGCGAGCACTTCAGCAGGCGGACGGCGATCTGGAGGGCGCCGCCGCGATCCTCTATGAGCAGGGCTACCAGAAGGCGGAGAAGAAGGCCGAGCGTGAGGCCAGGGACGGCCTGGTGGAGGTCTATATCCACACCGGCGGACGCATCGGAGCCCTGGTGGAGTTGAACTGCGAGAGCGACTTCGTGGCCCGCACCGAAGACTTCAAGTGCCTGGCTCACGATATCGCGATGCAGGTGGCAGCCACCGACCCGCAGTATGTATGCGTCGATGACATGCCTCAGGGGGACGAGGCCGATGGCGAGCTCGATCCCGTCGAGGTATGCCTGCTCTCCCAGCCGTTCATCAAGGACCCGCAGCGGACCATCCAGGACATCATCACCGAGACAGTGGCCAAGGTCCGGGAGAATATCAAGGTGCGGAGATTTGCCCGCTTCGAGCTGGGCAAAGATTGACATATGGGAACGTCCCGGTACAAGCGCATCCTGTTGAAGCTCAGCGGCGAAGCCCTCACCGGCGATACGGGGTATGGCATAGACATCGCCACGCTGAGGAATTTCGGCCAGCAGATAAGGCAGGTGATGGACACCGGGGTGGAACTGGCCATCGTGGTAGGTGGGGGGAACGTGTGGCGTGGTGAGACGGCGGAGGCCATGGGCATGGAGCGGGCTACCGCCGACTACGCCGGCATGCTGGCAACGGTGATTAACGCCCTGGCTTTGCAGGACGCCCTGCAGAAGGAAGGGGTGGATACCCGCACCCAGAGCGCCCTCACCATCCAGTCGGTGGCCGAGCCCCATATCCGGCGCCGCGCCATGCGCCACCTGGAGAAGGGCAGAGCGGTCATCTTCGCCGGCGGCACCGGCAATCCCTACATGACTACCGACACTGCAGCTGCGCTGAGGGCTATCGAGATCGGGGCCGATGTGCTGCTCATGGGGAAGCATCAGGTCGATGGTGTCTACGATGCTGACCCCATCAAGAAGCCGGATGCCAAAAGGTTCGACAGCATCAGCTATTCCGAGGCCCTGAAGCTCCATCTGAAGGTTATGGATGCCACCGCCCTGTCCCTCTGCCGCGAGCACAATCTGCCCATAGTGGTATTCGATCTCAGCGCTCCCCAGAGCATCGTTAAGGCAGCCGAAGGAGAGGTGGTCGGCACCACAGTCACCAGCTAGAGTCAGGCGATGATTGAAGAAGTGCTATCGGACGCCAGTTCCCGGATGGGGAAGACCATCGAGGCCCTCAAGAAAGACCTCGCCACGGTGCGCACCGGCAGGGCCACCCCGGCACTGGTCGACAGCATCAGGGTAGAGTACTACGGGGTGCCCACGCCGCTGAAACAGATAGCCAACATCTCCGCGCCGGAGGCCCGTCTCCTCGTCATCCAGCCGTGGGACCACAGCACCATCGGCGAGATCAAGAAAGCCATCCTGAAGTCGGAGCTGGGGCTAACCCCCACCAACGATGGAACCTTCGTACGCCTGCCAATCCCTCCCCTCTCGGAAGAGCGCCGCAAGGAGCTGGTCAAGGTGGTGCATAAGAAGACCGAGGACGGCCGGGTGGCCCTGCGCAACGTCAGGCGGGACGCGCTGGAGATGCTGCGCGAGCTCGAGCGGGAGAAGGAGATCTCCCAGGACGAGCAGAAGCGCGCCCAGGAGCGCCTCCAGGAGATCACCGACAATTTCATCGCCGAGGCGGGCAAGGCGGCAGAGGCCAAAGAGGCCGAGCTGCTGGAGATTTAGGGCGGGCCCGGCAAGCCCGGCTACGGATACGGCAGTGGCGCAATCCGAAATCAAGCACATCCCTCAGCACGTGGCCATCATCATGGACGGCAACGGCCGCTGGGCCGCAGAGCGAGGTCTGGCAAGGCTCGACGGACACCGCGCCGGCACCGAGAACATCCGCCGCGTGATCCGCTGCTTCTCCGACCGCGGGGTGAAATACATCACCCTGTACGCCTTCTCCACCGAGAACTGGAGCCGCCCCCGCCCCGAGGTTGAAGGCCTCTTGCGCATCCTGGAGCAGTCCATCGACCGCGAGACCCGCAATCTCCACCAAGAGGGTGTCAGGATCATCCACCTCGGCAGCAACGAAGGCTTTTCCGATACCCTCAAGAAGAAGCTTCAGTACGCGCTCGACCTCACCCGGGACAACGGCCGCGTTACCCTATGCCTGGCATACAATTACGGCGGCCGCGCCGAGATAGCCGAGGCGGTGAAGCGCATCCTGCAGAACGGCGTCC
Organism: uncultured Dehalococcoidales bacterium; assembly: GCA_964649185.1. Taxonomy (GTDB): domain Bacteria; phylum Chloroflexota; class Dehalococcoidia; order E44-bin15; family E44-bin15; genus CAYUWM01. The sequence continues at coordinate 34,236 of CAZYOO010000005.1, read as the reverse complement.
CCCCCGAAGATGTCGACGAGGAGCTGATATCGCGCCACCTTTACACCGCCGGCCTGCCCGACCCCGACCTGATCATCCGCACCGGCGGCGAGATGCGCCTCAGCAACTTCCTCATCTGGCAGGCAGCCTACAGCGAGTACTACTCCACGCCCACCCTGTGGCCCGACTTCGACCCCGGTGAGGTGGAGCAAGCCCTTACCGCCTACAGCGAGCGGGAGCGCCGCTTCGGGGGGTTGAACAGCAAAGGCTAAACCTTAAAGAGATTCGATAATGCTTAAGAGATGGATTAGCGCACTGGTCCTCTTCGCCATCGTGTTCACCGTCACCTGGTTCGGCGACCCCGTATTCTCCATACTCATCGCCCTGGTCGCCGCAGTAGCAGCGGCCGAGTTCTACGGCATGCGCGGCCTGCCGGGGAGGCACCCCCTCACCGTTCTGGGGCTCATCGGGGTGCTGGCCTTCATCGGGGTGTCCCATATCGATTGCAGCTACGCCAAGCCCGCAATCACTGCGGCGGTGGCCCTGCCCCTGATCTGGCTCCTGTTACGGCCCCCGGCAAGGGACAGCGCATTCAAGTTGGCGTGGGCCCTCACCGGGGTCATCTATATCGGCTGGATGCTGAGCCACTTCATCCCCCTGCGCGAGCTGGCCGGCGGCCGGGACTGGGTGCTGCTGGCCGTGTTCACCAACATCGCCACCGACAGCGCCGCCTTCTTCGTCGGCAGCGCGTGGGGGCGTCACCGCCTCGCACCCCGCATCAGCGCCGGCAAGACGTGGGAGGGCTCGGTGGCGGGCTTCATCGCTGCAATAGGCACGGCAGTGCTCATGGTTTCCGTCCTGCCCCAACTCGATTCCATTCCCTACTGGCAGGCGGTGGTCCTCGGTGCCCTCATCGGCATCTTCGCTCAGGTCGGCGACCTCACCGAGTCGATGTTCAAGCGCAGCGCCGGCGTGAAGGACTCGGGCACCCTGGTACCGGGCCACGGCGGCATCCTCGACCGGCTGGACAGCGTCCTGTTCACCGGGGTGATCACCTATTACTACCTGATATTCGTGGTGATATAGAGCGGCGCGACCAGCCCCGCCGCTGCCGTCCTGCTTTGAACATGCGCCGCCCGCTATGTTACAATGGGCTGTAGTTCGATTCACTTCATGCGACGATTGGATATGGACAGGAATATTAAACGGCTGGCCATACTGGGCTCCACCGGCTCCATCGGCCGGCAGACGCTGGACGTGGTGCGCTCCTTCCCCCGGCGATTCGACGTGATCGGCCTGGGCGGGGGCAGCAACGCGGCGCTGCTGGCACAGCAGGCCGAGGAGTTCAAGCCTAAGTTTATCTCGACGGCCGATGGCGGGGGGCTGCCCGGCGCCGCCGCCGAGCCGCTGTCGCCTTCCGATATGGCGTCGCACCCCGATGTCGATCTGGCAATCATCGCCACATCGGGCAAAGCGGGTCTGGAGCCCACGCTGGCAGCCATCGAGGCGCACAAGCAGATAGCCCTGGCCACCAAGGAGGCGCTGGTTATGGCCGGTGGCATCATCATGGCCCGGGCAGCGAGCCACGGCGTCACCATCATGCCCATCGACAGCGAGCCCAGCGCGGTGTGGCAGTGCCTCCGCGGCGAGGAGCAGCCCGTCGCCCGTATCATCCTCACCGCCTCCGGCGGCCCGTTCCGCCACCTTACCCCCGACAAACTGAAGGCGGTGACCCCGCAACAGGCGCTGGAGCACCCCACCTGGAACATGGGCCCCAAGATCACCATCGACTCCGCCACCCTGATGAACAAGGGCTTCGAGGCCATCGAGATGAGCTGGCTGTTCGGCGTGCCGCTGGAGGACATCCAGATCGTGATCCACCCCCAGAGCATCGTCCACTCCATGGTGGAGTTCGCCGACGGCTCGGTCAAGGCGCAGATGAGCATCCCCGACATGCGCTTCCCCATCCAGTACGCCCTGTTCTACCCTGAGCGCGTGCCGAACAACCTGCTGCCCCGTATCGATTTCCTCAACATCGCCGATGCCTCGGCCACCAGTGCGCTGACCTTCGAGGCCCCCGACGCCGACAGGTTCCCCTGCCTGCGTCTGGCAGTGGAGGCGGGGCGCCGGGGGGGCACTTGCCCCGCGGTGCTGTCCGCCGCCGACGAGGTGGCGGTGGCGCTGTTCCTCGACGGGCGCATCGGCTTCGCCGACATCCCCCGGCTGGTGGCCCAGGCACTGGAGCAGCACCACAGCATCGATAATCCGTCGCTGGATGATATCATCGCCGCCGACGAGTGGGCGCGGGGGAAGGTGCACGCATGACTATATTCCTCGCTATAATCGCTTTCCTGATCATCTTAATACTAGCAATTCTAGTGCACGAGTTCGGCCACTACATCACCGCCAAGGTATCCGACGTCAAGGTGGAGGAGTTCGGCCTGGGCCTGCCGCCGCGCATCTGGGGCTTCACCAGGGGCGAGACGATGTACTCCATCAACTGGATCCCCCTCGGAGGCTTCTGTAAGATGGCGGGGGAGGAGGACCCCGACGTGCCCCGCAGCCTGGCCAGCAAGAACATCAAGACCCGGCTCATCGTGCTCAGCGCCGGCTCGGTGTTCATGCTGCTGTTCCCCCTGTTCCTGCTGCCGGCGGCCTACATGACGCCCATGGATCGGGTGGACGAGGACGCCGGGATGTGGATCAGCGCCGTCGACGAGGGATCGCCGGCGGAGGACGCGGGACTGCAGGAGGGTGATATCTTCATCGAGGTCAACGGGCAGAAGGTACGCGACTTCGATGAGATGGACCGTATCATAGACCAGAATCGCGGCTCTTACGTCACCCTGATGCTAGAGCGGGACGGCACCGAGATCGAGAGGTCGGTGTACGCCCGTACCGAGGAGCAGACCCCGGAAGGAAGGGGCTCGCTGGGCATTATCCGGAGCTACCTCACGGAGACCAGGGCTTACCCCCCCTGGGAGGCTATAACCTTGGGCTTCAAAGACTATGGTGAGACATATGTAAATATTGGTACTGCCTTCGGTAGCCTTTTCAGCGGTGAGGTTCCGCTTAGTGATGCCATCGTAGGTCCTGTGGGTATAGCACATATCACTACTGAGATAATTGGCTTAGGAATGGGGAACCTGATCATGTGGGCAGTTATTATTTTAATAATACTGGGAATAGTCAATCTGTTGCCCCTGCCTGCCTTGGACGGCGGGAGGATAATATTCGTAGTCATTGAAGGCATCCGCCGGGGGAAGCGAATATCCCCTAAGAAGGAGGGATTGGTCCACCTTATCGGTTTTATAATGCTGCTTTTGCTGTTTGTTGTGGTAGGTTATAACGATATAATGCGTATTTTTGAGGGAGTTAGTTTCTTTCAATGATCCACCGACGGATGTCGCAGCCCATCTACATCGGCGGGGTGACCGTCGGCGGCGGGGCGCCGGTGGTGGTGCAGTCCATGACCAAGACCGACACCCGCGACGCCATGGCCACCGTGGAGCAGATACGCCGCCTGGAGCGGTGCGGCTGCCAGCTGGTGCGGCTGGCGGTGCCCGACGGTGAGGCCGCCGCCGCCATCGCCACCATCAAGCCGCTGACTTCGATCCCCATCATCGCCGATATCCATTTCGACTACCGCCTCGGCATCCTCGCCATCGAGAGCGGGGCCGACTGCCTGCGGCTCAACCCGGGCAACATCCGCGACCAGGAGCAGCTCACCGCGGTGGTGCTGGCCGCCAAGGAGAGGGACATACCTATAAGGATCGGGGTCAACGCCGGCAGCCTGCCGCCCGCGGCCAGCGCCGAGCACACCGTGCCGCAGCACATGGTGGACGCCGCCATGCGCTACCTGAAGTTCATGGAGCGCCTCGACTTCGACCTGATCAAGGTCTCGCTCAAGGCGTTCGACGTGCCCGACACCGTGGAGGCCAACCGCCTGCTCGCCGAGCGCATGCCCTACCCCATCCACCTCGGCATCACCGAGGCGGGGACACCCATGCGCGGCGCCATCCGCAGCGCGGTGGGCATCGGCATCCTGCTCAACGACGGCATCGGCGACACCATCCGCGTGTCGCTCACCGGCGACCCCTGCGACGAGGTGTCCGCCGGCTACGAGATACTCAAATCCCTCAACCTCAGCCGCCGCGGGCCCACGCTGGTGAGCTGCCCCACCTGCGGCCGCACCGAGGTGGATATAATGGGCCTTGCCGTCGAGGTGGAGCGGAGACTGGCGAATATCGACAAATCGATAACCGTGGCGGTCATGGGCTGCGTGGTGAACGGCCCCGGCGAGGCGCGCATGGCGGACGTGGGCATCGCTTGCGGCAGCGGCCGCGGGGTCATCTTCCGCAAGGGGGAGCAGGTGCGCACCGTGGAGGAGGCCGACTTCCTGACAGCGTTGATGGAAGAGGTGGAGAGGCTGTAATATACTGCAGCAAGTGAGATCATGGAACCGGAACAGATAGCAGAGCTATTCCAGAACAAGGACATCGCTGGCCTAAGTGGGGCTCTGCGCGATGACGACAACAACGTGCGCCGGCTTGCCGCCGGTGCCCTGTGCAGGATCGGCCCCGAGGCAGAGGGCGCCGTCCCTGACCTCACCGCGGCGCTCAACGACTGGGACCCAGTGGTGCGGGCGGCCGCCGCCAGCGCACTTGGGGCCATCGGCCCCGCCGCTAAATCTGCCCTTCCGGCTCTCACCAGGGCAACGATGGATACCGACTTCATAGTGAGTATGTGGGCCACCAGCGCCCTCAGGGACATCCGGCCCCCTGCGGCAAAGGCAAAGCCGTCCCCCGATGTTCAAGCCCTGTTTGGATACAAGAGCAGAGGGGGCACCGAGAAGAGTATATTCGACTATATGAATCAGGGGGTGGTAACCGAGCCACCGTCCCTCAGGGACTTTTTTATATCATATCTCTTCTCGGGTTTTTAATAACGAGTAATAGTGTGTAGAGGATATAACATGAGACTGTCGAATCTGTTCGGTAAGACGCTGCGGCAGCCGCCGGCGGAGGCGGAGAACATCTGCCACCAGCTCCTGCTGCGGGCGGGCATGATACAGCAGCTCGCCTCCGGGGTGTACTCCTACCTGCCGCTGTGCCTGCGGGCCATAAACAAGGTCGAGGGCATAATACGCGAGGAGCTGGACGCAGCCGGCGCCCAGGAATTGCAGATGCCGGTGCTCCAGCCGCTGGAGATGTGGCTGGAGACGGAGCGCGATGCGGCCTTCGGCGAGGGGCTGTTCACCCTGAAGGACCGGCGCGACCGGGCGCTGGTGCTGGGGCCCACCCACGAAGAGGTGATAACCGACCTGGTGAAGCACAACGTGCAGAGCTACCGCGACCTGCCGCTGATGCTGTACCAGATACAGACCAAGTTCCGCGACGAGCCGCGCCCCCGCGGCGGGCTGATGCGCGTCCGCGAGTTCGGCATGAAGGACCTGTACAGCTTCGACGCCGACGAGGAGGGGCTGGACGAGGCGTACCGCACGATGGTCGAGGCCTACAAGCGTATATACCAGCGCTGCGGGCTGAAAGCGGCGATGGTGGAGGCCGACAGCGGCGCCATCGGCGGCAAGGAGTCCCACGAGTTCATGGTGCTGGCCGACAGCGGGGAGGACATCATCCTCACCTGCACCCACTGCGACTACGCCGCCAACCAGGAGAAGGCCTCCAGCAAGAAAATCGGGTACCGCGGCGGAGAGCCGCGGACGATGCAGGAGGTGTCCACGCCGGGGGTGAGAACGATCGCGGAGGTGGCCGCATTCCTCGATATATCCCCCAGCCAGACGCTGAAGGCGGTGTTCTACAACGCCGACGGGGAGGTGGTGTTCGTCGCCATCAGGGGCGACATCGAGGTCAACGAGATCAAGCTCAAGAAGGCCCTCGGCTGCCGCGACCTGCGGCTGGCCACCGAGCAGGAGGTGGCGGCGGCGGGGCTGGTGGCCGGCTACGCCTCGCCGCTGGGCCTCAGCGGGGTGAAGCGGGTGGCCGACCCCTCCATAACGCTGGGCACCAACTTCGTCGCCGGGGCCAACAAGGCCGACGCCCATGTTAAAAATGTGAACTACCCGCGGGACTTCGCGGTGGACCTCACCGCCGATATCGCTACCGCCGAAGCCGGCGACGACTGCCCCCGCTGCGGCAACGAGCTGAAGGCCAGCCGCGGCATCGAGGTGGGCCACGTGTTCAAGCTGGGCACCTTCTTCAGCCAGCGCATGGGGGCCAGCTTCATCAGCAAGGAGGGAGAGGTGCGCCCCATCATCATGGGCTGCTACGGCATAGGCATCGGACGCCTGCTGGCCGCCGCCGTGGAGCAGCACCACGATGACAGGGGCATCACCTGGCCGGTGCCCATCGCCCCGTACCACGTACACCTGTGCGCCCTCTCCATGGACAACGACAGCGTTGTATCGGCGGCGGAAAGGGTTTACCTCGACCTGCAGCGCGAGGGGCTGGAGGTGCTGTTCGACGACCGCCACGAGTCGGCGGGGGTCAAGCTCAACGACGCCGACCTGCTGGGGATGCCGCTGAGGGTGGTCATCAGCCCCAAGACGCTGGGCACCGGAAGCATGGAGCTGAAGCTGAGGCGGGAGGACGACGCCTCACTGGTGCCGCTGGAGCGCGGGGTGGATCATCTCAAACGGCTGCTGTTCCCCCCCAAAGCGAGGAGCGCCAAAACCCGCAAATAGCCCTGAGGGGGGCTTGCCAAACCGCCGGACTTGTGCTATAGTGATATCGCTCGACCGAACCAGACCAGCATAACATCCAGAATAACGGGCCGAACAAGTGGGTATCAGTTCCCACTTTTTTGTTGTTATATAGGAGGGATAGAGTTGGCTAAGACGAAGAGCGAATTCATGCTCGCCATAACCCAGCTTGCGGCCGAGAAGAACCTGACCCGCGATATCGTGCTGGGCGTGGTCGAGAGTGCGCTGGTGTCCGCCTTCCGCAAGAACAGCTTCGACCCCTCGCAGAACATATCGGTGAAGCTCAACCCCGCCAGCGGGGAGGTCACCGTCTTCGCCGAGAAAACGGTGGTGGAGCGGGTCACTGAACCCAGCACCGAGATATCGCTCAGCGATGCACAGAAGATAACCAAATACGCCAAGATCGATGACCCGATCATGGTGGAGGATACCCCCAAGAACGCCGGTCGCATAGCCGCCCAGACCGCCAAGCAGGTGGTGCTGCAGCGCCTGCGCGAGGCCGAGCGGGAGCTGATCTTCGAGGAGTTCGCCGACCGCGAGAACGAGACCGTCACCGGCATCATCCAGCGCATAGAGCCCCGCCAGATCGTCCTCGACCTGGGCAAGACCGAGGGCATCCTGCCCAACACCGATATGATGCGCGCCGACCACTACCGTCCGGGGCAAAGGCTCAAGGCCTACATCATCGAGGTGCGCCGCACCGGCAGGGGGCCGCAGGTGGTGGTATCGCGCACCCATCGCAACCTGCTGCGCCGCCTGCTCGAGCTGGAGGTCCCCGAGATACGCAACGGCGCCATAGAGCTCAAGGCCATCGCCAGGGAGGCGGGCCACCGCAGCAAGATTGCGGTCGCGGCGCGCCACGAGGGCATCGACGCCATCGGCTCCTGCGTCGGCCTGCGGGGGATAAGGATCCAGAACATCGTCAATGAGCTGAGCGGGGAGAAGATCGACATAGTGGAGTGGGATGCGGACCCGGCCACCTTCATCGCCAACGCCCTGAGCCCGGCCCAGGTAGTGAGCGTGGATGCCAACAGCGACGAGCAGACCGCCACGGTGGTAGTGCCCGACCGGCAGCTGTCGCTGGCCATAGGAAAGGAGGGGCAGAACGCCCGCCTGGCGGCACGCCTCACCGGCTGGCGCATCGACATCAAGAGCGCCTCAACCGCCTCTGCGGAGGAGGCGGCCATACTGGAGCAGGCTGTCCCCGCCGAAGCGCCCGCGGCCGTAGACGAGACGCCGGCAGAGGAAGCCGCTGGGCCGGTGGAAGCCGCGGAGCCGGCCGCCGAAGCTGCGGAGCCGACGACCGAGGCCACGCCGGAAGAGGTGAGACTGCTCACACCCGAGGAACTGATCCCCGAACTGGAGGAGGAAGAGGAGGTAGCACTGCCAAAGGAGAAGCCGGCTGAGGCGCCGACCCCCGTCATCCGCTTCGCCGAGGATATTTTGACCGACAGGTCACCGAAGTCTGCAAAGAAGAGCAAGAAGGGGAAGAAGGGCAAGGAGAAGGTCAAGGCGACAGAAGAGGAGAGGCTGAAGGGAGTGGTGAAGCCCAAGAAAGCCCGCGTTGAAAAGGTCGAGTTCGACGAAGACGAGTTCGTAGAGCTGGAGATACCTGCTGCAGTTGAAGACAGCGATTTGGATGCCCCGATAGAGGATGAGGTAGAGCAGCCTTCACCTGCAACAGCACAAACGAAGCCCGCCAAAGAGAAGAAGGCCAAGGCTAAGGCAAAAGCCGGGGACGGCGAGCCGAAGACTGCACCCAGGCCCAAGAAGGCCAGTCGCGCATCCAGAGCGGATCCCGACGAGGATGAGACGGAGGAATCCTAGCACACATGGCTGCCACGGCTAAGGGAATGCGTCTATCGACCAGGCACGTGCCACAGCGCACCTGCATCGGCTGCCGCGGGGTGAAACCCAAACGGGAGCTGGTCCGAGTGGTGCGCTCCGTGGCCGGCAGCATAACCGTCGACCCCACGGGCAAGGCCCCGGGCCGGGGCGTCTACATATGCAAAGCGAAGAGCTGCTGGGATAATGCATTGAGGAAGGGAAACATCGACCGCGCCCTGAGGGCGGAGCCGTCCCCGCAGGAACGGGGGGAGCTGTCCAGATACGGGGATACGCTCGCTGGTCAGTAGGATTTAAATGGCTGGAACAAAGCACAATATCTCAAGACCCAGGTCCAGAAAACGCAAAACGGTGAGGGCAACGACTTCTCAGCGGGCATCCTCTGCGAAAGCGGTAGATGAGAAGCTGCCCATCAAGATCCCCCCTTCGCTGACGGTGAAGCAATTCGCCGATCTCATCGGCGTCAGCGTGGTGGACGTGATCAAACAACTGATGCGAAACGGCTTCATGGCCAATATCAACGAGGTTATCGACCGTGATACCGCCAAGACCATAGCCTCCGCCTTTGGCCGCGAGGTGCAGGAAGAGAAGGCCCGCGGGGCAGCAGGACAGAAGCCCAAGAAGTACCAGCGCTTCCAGGAGGATGACACCACCGTCCAGAAACCCCGCCCCCCGGTAGTAACCATCATGGGGCACGTGGACCACGGCAAGACCAAGCTCCTCGACGCCATCCGTGAATCCAACGTGGCGGCAACCGAGGTGGGCGAGATAACCCAGCACATCGGAGCCTACCAGGTGGATGTCCGCGGTCAGAAGATCACCTTCCTCGACACGCCGGGCCACGAGGCCTTCACCGCGATGAGGGCGCACGGGGCCCAGGTAACGGACATTGCCATCCTGGTGGTGGCCGCCGACGACGGTGTGATGCCCCAGACCATAGAGGCCATCTCCCACGCGCATGCCGCCGGCGTGCCCATAGTGGTGGCCATCAACAAGATGGATAAGCCCGGCGCCAACCCGCAAAATGTCAAGCAGCAGCTGGCCGACCACGGGGTGGTCATCGAGGAGTGGGGCGGTGATGTGGTATGCGTTCCGGTATCGGCCAAGCAGCGGGAGGGGATCTCGGATCTGCTGGACAACCTGCTGATAGTGGCCGAGCTGGAGGAGCTGAAAGCCAACCCCGACCGCCGCGCCGTCGGCACGGTCATCGAAGCCAAGCTGGACAAGAACAAAGGCCCGCTGGCCACAGTGCTGGTGCAGACCGGCACCCTGAAGGTGGGCGACCCCTTCGTTGTCGGCGACCACTGGGGCAAGATCAAGGCCATGTTCAATGATAAGGGCAAACAGATAAGGAAGGCGGAGCCGGCGGCACCGGTGGAGATCCTGGGGATCGGGGATGTGCCCCAGGTGGGCGACACGCTGTCCGTAACCCCTACCGAGAAGGATGCGCGGGCCCTCTCCGAGGAACGGCAGAGGGAGAGGAGCATGGCGTTGAGCGCACCCAAGACCCTCAGCCTGACCAGCCTTTCCTCTCAGATCCGCGAGGGCGGGGTGAAGGAGTTGAATGTCATCCTCAAGACCGATGTGCAGGGCAGTATCGAGCCGATAAAGACCTCCCTGGAGCAGTTGAACACCGAGGAGGTGAAGATACACATACTGCACTCGGACAGCGGGAGCATCACCGCAAGCGATGTGATGCTGGCCCTGGCCTCCAACGGCATCATACTCGGTTTCAACACCGTCATCGAGCCCGGCGCCGCCCAGCTCGCCGACAGCGAGGGCATCGACATCCGCTCCTACCAGATCATCTACAACATCGTGGACGATGTGGAGAAGGCAATGAAGGGGATGCTGGAGCCCACCTACAGCGATGTCATCGAGGGCCATGCCGAGGTGCGCGCCGTCTTCCCCGCCCGCGGGCACAAGGTGGCCGGAGCGTATATCACCGACGGCAAGGCAAGCCGCGGGGCGAAGGCCAGGGTCATGCGCAAAGGGGAACTGCTGCACGAATCCAGCGTGAACAGCCTGAGGCGCTTCAAGGACGACGTCCGGGAAGTGGACAGCGGATACGAGTGCGGGGTGGGGGTAGACGGGTTCAACGATTTCGAGGTGGGTGACACTATCGAGTTCTACCGAAGGGAGCTGAGCTAGCCATGACCCGGCGCATCGAGCGCCTCAACGAGCTCATCCGCGAGGAACTGAGCGAACTCATCCGCCGCCAGACCAAGGACCCGCGGCTCGCCTGCTTCCTGACGGTTACCCGGGTGGACACCGCCGCCGACCTGAGCCACACCAAGGTGTACATCAGCGTCATGGGCAGCGACGAGGAGAAGAGGGGAGCCATGGAGGGCCTGGACTCTGCATCGGGTTTCCTCTACCGGGAGCTGCGGGAACGCCTCTCCCTGCGCCACACCCCCCAGCTTATTTTCTACCAGGACGAATCCATCGAGCTCGGCGCCCAGGTGCTCCATCTGATAAAAGAGGTCACCGATAGCTGATAAAAGGACGTTGGGCGTCAACGGTTTCCTCAACATCGATAAGCCCGCCGGCAACACCTCAGCCGACGTGGTGACCAAGGTGCGGCGGTGGAGCGGGCAGCGCCACGTGGGGCATGGCGGCACCCTCGACCCGATGGCCACAGGGGTGCTGCCGGTCTGCCTGGGGCAGGCCACCCGCCTGGCCTCCTTCATCACCGAATCACACAAGACCTACCGCGCCGAAGTCATGCTGGGCGAATCCACCGACACCTATGACAGCGAGGGCAGTACCACCGCCAGTGCAGACCCCACATCGGTCACCAGAGAACAGGTGCAGGCGCTGCTCCCGTCCTTCAGCGGAGCGATTCTACAGCAACCCCCGATGTACAGCGCCCTCAAGCATCGAGGTCAGCGCCTTTACCGCCTCGCCCGCGCCGGGATCGAGGTTGAACGCCCCCACAGGGAGGTGCAGGTCTTCCGCATAGAGCTTATCGATTGGCAGCCGCCGCGCCTGAGTATAGAGGTTGAATGCGGCAGGGGAACTTATATCCGCTCGCTGGCCCACGATATGGGGCAGGCACTGGGTTGCGGTGCGCACCTCACCGCCCTTATGCGCACCTCCTGCGGCCCGTTCGATATGACCGACAGCCTGAGCCTAGACCGTGTCGAAGCTGCATTCCGCAACGACGACTGGCGGAAACTGCTGCTGCCCATGGATACCGTGCTGGGGCGCCTCACCGCCGTGACCCTGAGCGAGGCGGATGAACGCTCCGTGGCGGATGGGCGCCCCATAGCCATCGACGGCGACCCGGGCGAAGGCCGCCGCCGCGCCTATTCCGCCGACGGTCGCCTGCTGGCCGTGCTCCGCTTCCTGCCGGAGAATGGCCTGTGGCAACCGGAAAAGGTCTTCCCCCAACGGCAAGGAGGGGGTGCCCAACGCGTACAAAGACTTGACACGTAGCTACCATAGCGGTTATAGTGCAATAGGTTTGAAAGGAGGTGACACCGGTGCAGGCATATTGCTTCAAGTGCAGGGCAAAGGTAGAGATCAAGAACCCCCAGAAAGTAACGCTGAAGAACGGCAGGCCAGCGACCCGGGGTATTTGCCCGAAGTGCGGGACGAAGGTATTCCGCATCGGTAAGTCCTAAACGGTGGCCATCGCCAGTTTAGCAACGGAATTGGGGCACCGACGGGCTCAACCCTCTGAGGGGAAGCGCTTCAGCAGGGCCTGCGGGTTGTTGAGCAGTATGTCATCGGCCTCCTTCTCCTCCAGGCCGGCCCCGCGAACAATTTGGCGGGCGAAAGAAGGGGTGAGGAGATCCGACTCGGTGTGGGCATCTGAGTTGACCAGGAGCCTGGCCCCCGCCAGCAGTGCCATCCGAGCGACATGCCCATTGGTGAGCGAGTGTCCCCTGCGGGCGCTCAGTTCCAGGAACACGCCGGAGGCAGCAGCGAGTTCGGCCTCCTCCAGGGTTATCAGCCCGGGATGGGCCAGGATATCAACATCGGGGCACTCAAGCGCTGCTCTATTGGTGCCCTCCTCCACAGGTTCAACAACGGTCTCGCCATGAACTACTACAACCCAAGCCCCGCGCTCTTTAGCCCTTCTTGCAGCTGCGGCTATGGCAGCCGGGGGCAGGTGGGTAAGCTCAACCCCGGGGATGGCGACAATGGGCCAGTGCTCCCGCGCTGCGGCACAGTCGGCGGCGACCTCCTGTACCAGGCGATCCAGGTAGCCGATGCCGACATGGTCGGTCAGGGCGATCGACCGGTAGCCACAGGTCAGGGCACGCCGGATGAGCTCCACGGGAGAGAGGGCGCCGTCGCTGAGCGAAGTGTGCGCATGAAAATCGTAGACCATAAGTCACCTCCGGTACAGACAGCTATTATAAGATAGGAGACGGATTTGGGCAAGATAAATGTGGCCATTATCGGTGTGGGCAACTGCGCTTCCTCACTGGTACAGGGTATATATTACTACAGCGATGCCAAGGATGATGATCACATCCCCGGCCTGATGCACGTCAATCTGGGGGGATATCACATACGCGACATTAACTTCGTTGCCGCCTTCGATATCGACAAGAACAAGGTGGGCAAGGACCTGTCCAAGGCGATCTACGCCCCGCCTAACAACACCTTCGAATTCTGCAAGGTGCCCCGCACCGGGGTGAAAGTATCCCGGGGCATGACCCATGACGGATTGGGGAAGTACCTGTCCCAGATCATAACCAAGGCCCCCGGGCCTACCGAGAACATAGTCGACATACTCCGCGATACCGAGACCGATGTAGTGGTGAACTACCTCCCCGTGGGCAGCGAGGAGGCCACCAAATGGTACATAGAGCAGGTCCTCGCCGCCGGATGCAGCTTCGTGAACTGCATACCGGTATTCATAGCCAGAGAGAAATACTGGCAGAACCGCTTCACGGAGAAGGGGCTGCCGATAATCGGGGATGACATCAAGAGCCAGGTCGGCGCCACCATCACCCACCGCGTGCTGACCAACCTCTTCCGCGAGCGCGGGGTAAGGATGGAGCGCACCTACCAGCTGAACTTCGGCGGCAACACCGACTTCCTCAACATGCTAGAGCGGGAACGGCTGGAGTCCAAAAAGATCTCCAAGACCAATGCGGTGACATCGCAGCTGGACTACAAAATGGACCCCAATGACATCCACGTGGGGCCCAGCGACTACGTTCCCTGGCTCGGCGACCGAAAATTCTGCCACATCCGTATGGAGGGGCGCACCTTCGGCGATGTCCCGCTGAATGTGGAGGTCAAGCTAGAGGTATGGGACAGCCCCAACTCCGCCGGCGTGGTGGTGGACGCCATCCGATGTTGCAAGCTGGCGATGGACCGCGGCGTAAGCGGCACGCTGACGGGCCCATCGGCCTACTTCATGAAATCACCCCCCATCCAGTATAAGGACGACCAGGCCAGAATACTGGCAGAGGAATTCATAACAGGAGCTGTTAAGTGACCCTGTCTGTGAATGCACCTTACACGGGCATGAATTAGGGGGCTGGTCGAGAGGTTACAGTAGAAGTAATGAAGCCCCTAGAACAATTAGGCAGGGATGACGGATACGGGGCGGCGGACGTGCATATCCACAGCACGGTCAGCGATGGGATGGCCAGCGTATCCGACATCCTGGAGTACGTGGCGCGCAAGGGCGAGCTGGATGTCATCGCCATCGCCGACCACGACGATATCAAGGGGGCCTACGAGGCAAGGGAGCTGGCGGCCCGGCGCAAGTACCCCTTCGAGGTGGTTATCGGCATGGAGATAAACACGCTGGAGGGACACCTGCTGGCCCTGTATCTTGAGAGCCCGGTCCCCAGCCATCAGCCCGTCGTTGAAACCGTAGCCGCAATCCACGAACAGGGCGGCCTGTGCATCGCGCCACACCCGATGAGCATGCTCAGCGAAAGCCTGAGCCACCGGGACATCCAGCGGGTGATCGAATCCAGCAACCTCAAAGTGTACCTTGACGGGATCGAGACCATTAATGGTACCATCGTAGGGAGGATATCCAACAGGAGAGCAAAGAAGATCAATCGCATTTACAATCTCGCCGAGACCGGAAGCAGCGATGCCCATTTCCTCATCTCGGTGGGCACTGCCGTTACCCTGTTCCCGGGGCACACCGCCGAGGACCTGAGGCGCGGCATCCTCGAGGGCACAACCGTGGCGCGCAACGGCAAGGGGGTGAGCTACTTCGATATCGGCCTGTGGCAGATAATCAGACAGCAGCGCAAGAGCGGCGGGTTCTTCGTGCGCGGAATGCTAAAGAATCTCACCAGGCGGGTCTCCCGTTGAAACTGGCGCTGGTCTGCCCCTACGATTATGCCTACCCCGGCGGAGTGGCCATCCATGTAGCCAACCTGTACGAGCAGTACAAGGAGATGGGGCACGATGTACGCATCATCACCCCCTATTCCGGCCCCAGTTCGTCCATCGGCAGCAAGGATATCATCCCCATCGGGAAACCGGTGCCCATACCCTCCGGCGGCTCGGTGGCCAGGGTCACCATATCTCCGGTGCTGGCGCCGCCGGTGCGTACCATCCTCGACCGCGAACGGTTCGATGTCATCCATATCCATGAGCCCCTGTGCTCCACCCTGACCCTCACCATACTCAACCTGTCCAAAGCGATCAACGTAGGCACCTTCCATGCCTGCCACCGCAAGCCCCGGGGGTATCAGATAGTCAGCCCCTTCATGATGGGGCTCTTTAAGAAGCTCCACGGCAAGATCGCCGTCTCCGAGCCGGCAAAGGAGTTCGTCAGCAAGTATTTCCCCGGGGAATATCAGGTAATCCCCAACGGGATAAACGTGGCGCGCTTCTCAACACCGCGGCCCCTCATCGAGGGGCTCAGCGATGGGAAGCTCAACATCCTGTTCGTCGGGCGGCCGGAGAAGCGCAAGGGATTGACATATCTTCTGGAAGCATACAGGAAGGTCAAGAGGCAGGTGCCGCTATCCCGGCTGATCGTGGTCGGACCGGGAACGGAGAGATACGATTCGGAAGCGCGGAAGCTGGGGCTGGAGGATGCGGTCTTCACCGGCTATGTGGACAACGACATGCTCCCCTCATACTACCAGTCGGCCGACATCTTCTGCAGCCCGGCAACCGGGGGCGAGAGCTTCGGCATCATACTGCTGGAGGCGATGGCCGCCTCCAAGCCGATCGTTGCCTCCGCCATCAGCGGCTATGCCAGCGTCATGAGCGATGGGGTGCAAGGGATACTGGTGCCGCCCAAGGACAAGGAGGCCCTCGCCGGGGCTCTGATAAAACTGTTGAGCGACCCCGACCTGCGACAACAGATGGGGGCCAAGGGCAGGATAAGGGCCGAGGAATGCGACTGGCCCAACGTCGCCGACAGGGTGAACCAGTACTACGTGAGCCTGATAGAGCCCAAGCGCGCGGTCCAAGGGGCATCACCGAGATAGCGCAACACAGGAGAGGATAGAGAGAACCATGTGGCGACCGGCTCAAATCGTTAGCGACCGCGTCCACCGCCTGGCCGAGCCGGCAGGGCGGCTGGTGGGCAAGACCAGGGTGCATCCCAACACCCTCACCATTTTCGGCTTCCTGCTGAACTTCGGCGTCGCCTGGCTGCTCTCTCAGGGCTACTTCCTCTACGGCGGGGTGCTGATCCTGGCAGCGGGCATCTTCGACCTGCTCGACGGGGCGGTGGCCCGGGTGATGGGCAAGGTAACCAAGTTCGGCGCCCTGCTCGACTCCACCCTGGACCGCTACTCTGAAGCGGTGATACTGTTCGGCCTGCTGTGGTACTATACGCGCCAGCAGTGCATCTCCGAGGAAGCGATCCTCATCTTCAGCACCGTCATCGGCTCCCTGCTGGTGAGCTACGTGCGGGCGAGGGCCGAGGGGCTGAAGCTGGATGCCGAGGTGGGGATATTCCGCCGGACGTTGAGGATCACTACCCTGTCACTCGGCCTGCTGCTGAGCCCGCTCAACCCCGAGCTGACCCTGCGGGTGACACTGTGGGTCCTGGCCGTAGGCACCAACTTCACAGCGTTGCACCGGCTGGTGTACGTCTGGTCTAAGGCGCGTAAGGGTCCGCCGCCACCGCCAGCCGTCAATTAAACCGCGACCGCATGCGTTGCAGGTATAAGAAACCCAGGTATACAATCATCAAGCCCAGCACCACCACCAGGGCTACCAGCACGATGTACGGCAGGGGAATCCACAAACCGCCCCCGCCGGGCCTCTCCGGAAATTCAGGGGACAGCCCCAGGCTAACGCGCCACCGTTCCCCGAGCCCATCGGTGTCGAAACCGTATACCTGGAGCAATGCCTCATCGTCGGTGCTCCCGTCCCTGAACACCTGCAACAGCTCCACTATCTTGTCGCCGCCATAGCTGTCGATGAGGAACCGAACCACGCTGTAGCTTTCGGCATAGGACAGCTTGGCCTCGTCCGGGTCGGTGGGGAAGGAGCTGGCGATGCTGCTTATCGAGAACAGGGAGTCCCTGGCGATGGCATGATCCAGCATCTGCTGCAGGTCAGCCCGCAGCTCCCCCTCGGCGTCCATGGCCAGCCCCTCATCCAGCCAGGTGGGCAGCACGCCGTAGGGGCCGAAAACGTACTGATGCACCACTAGGTGCCCCAGCTCATGGGCGATGGTCCTCTTCCCCCATTCCACGTTGCCCGGCGCGATCCCGATGACTATGGTGCTGTAGCCCGGGAAGGCCACACCGCCGGTCCACTCGTCGGGATAGACCAGGGCGCCGTGCAGGTCCCAGGTGCTGGCGTAGATATAGAAATTGGCCGGCTGCTCCAGCGAGACACCGATCCCGCTGGACAGATCGTTCAGCGCCTCATCGGCGGCACCCGCCAGATCCTGTATGAAAGCAGCGTCCCCCGCATACCAGAAGAAATTGACATCATCGTTGGAGATATGGTCCCAATCGTACCTCAGGTCATCGAAGCGCACGGTGTCGGGCGGGGTCTCGACCACGTTGTTGCCCGCATCCTCGATGCGCCACCGATACTCCACCTCTGTGCCGGGGGGCAAGCCCCCGGTCTCCAGCATGTCCCACCTCCAGATAGCCGTTACCGTCTCGCCGTCAGTGAAATCCACATCCACCCGGCAACTCTCGGGGACCAGGCTCCTCCGCAGGACGCGATACTCAAGGTCCACATCCACTATATCGCTGTCCGCCTCCGCCTCCAGGGTGAAGGTGATGGCGGAGGGGAACTGCGGCTCAGCCCCGCTGGATTTTATCGACACCCCGCCATCGGCGAGGGCGGTGCCCGCCCCCAGAGCCGACACGGCCAGTGCTATCAGCAGAAAGGCAACGATGCGCTTCACTATACCTTCCTAATAACTAATTTGAGATACTCGTGTATGAAATCATCCAGCTCCCCGTCGAGCACGGCATCGGGGTTGCTGGTCTCGTATCCCGTGCGGTGATCCTTGACCATCTTGTAAGGGTGCAGGACATAGCTCCTGATCTGATTGCCCCAGCCGGCAGCCACATGCTGCCCCTTGAGCCGCGCCTGCTCCTCGGCCTGCTTCTCCAGATGCAGCTCAACCAGGCGGGCGAGGAGCACCTTCATCGCCATCTCCTTGTTCTGATGCTGGGAGCGCTCGTTCTGGCAGATGGCCACCGTGCCGGTGGGGATGTGGGTCACCCGCACCGCGCTGCTGGTCTTCTGGACGTGCTGCCCACCGGGGGCGCTGGAACGGAAGAAATCCACCCGCAGCTCATCGGGGTCCAGTTTTATCTCAACATCACGATCCACCTCCGGCATCACCTCCACCAGGGCGAAAGATGTGTGTCGCGAATGGGAGGCGTCGAACGGCGACAGCCGCACCAGGCGGTGAACGCCGCGCTCCGCCTTGAGGTAACCATAGGCATAGGGGCCGCTTACCTCGATGAGGACGCTCTTCACCCCTGCCTCCTCGCCGGGGGAGGTATCTACCACCGTGGCCTGATAGCCGCGCCGCTCCGCCCAGCGCAGATACATCCGCAACAGCATCTCCGCCCAGTCTTGGGCCTCGGTGCCGCCGGCTCCGGCGTGGACCGCGATGAAGGCGTTGCTCCGCCCGTACTCGCCGGCCAGCAGCAGTTCGAACTCCATCTCATCGAACTGCGATTCCAGCTCCTCAGCCCCGGCCGCGATCTCCGCCTCCATCGAGGACTCCTCCTCCGATATGGCAAGCTCCGCCAGCTCTAAAAGCTCGCTGACCCGGCCCTCGATTCGGCGCCAGCGATCGACCTCCGAATTAAGCTCGCCGAGGCGCCGCATCAAGCCCTGGGCTCTCTCCTGATCCTGCCAGAAATCGGGCTGTGATGATTCCTTCTCTATGCGGGCTATCTCCAGTTCCTGTCCCGCGATGTCAAAGACGCACCATTACATGGGAGATGCGCCCCGCCAGCTCCTCAAGCCTTCTCTTCTGCTCCTGCATATTCCCAGACCTTTACTCCTTTATAGCTCAACTACTATCGATCAGCGGGCACCCCTCAGCGCCTGGAGGCCGGGCTGGCCCAACGCACCGGCGAAGGCAGCTTCCCCGCGGCGGCCAGGTGCGCCAGCCGCGTCGGCTCGGGGAGGCGATAGCCGCGGCAGCACGCCAGCACCCGGCGCACGGCGGCATCGAGATCCACCATGTGGCCGATGGATACGTACACCGGCTTCACCCCTCGCCTGGTCCGCAGCGCCGCCCCGACCACATCGCCCCGGTCGACGAGCGGGGCTCTGCTGCCCGGCTCATCGCCCAGTTCTCCGTGCCGCCCGCACAGGATGGACTTGGCGCACCCGATGACTGGAGCGTCCAGCAGAAGCCCCAGATGGGAGGCCAGCCCAATACGGCGCGGGTGTGCGATGCCCTGGCCATCGGCGATGATAACGTCGGGCACAACCGTGATCCCCTCGAACGCCTTCAGCAGCAGCGGCACCTCGCGGAAGGACAGCAAACCGGGCACGTAGGGGAAAGCGGGCTTCATCACAATCACGCTGCTGTCCACCACTGCCATATCGGGCTGACGCAGCACCACCACCGCTGCCCTCACGTTGCCCTCGGCATCCTCCCCCGAGATGTCGGCGCCGGCTATTAAAGCGGGTTCGCCTACCGCGCCCCGGCGGACGACGACCGCAGCCAGATCCCGCTGCAACTCTCTGGCCTCGGCAACGCCCACCTGCCAGTCATGGAGCCTGACCGCTTTCATGCCATTCAATTATATCCGTCTCAATTATGGCTGACAACCGGTCATCATCGATTATGGTTTGCAACCGACGCACCGGCTGTCCCACTATGGCCTTGAACTGCAAAAAGTAATGGCTCCGGCGAACCGGCGATGAACAGCCCGTGAACCCAAACCATTGACACACGGCGCTTAATATCCCATAATAGCAAAGTTGAGGTAAAAATATGCTGAAGATCAGATTAGCCCGTGTTGGCAGAAAGAAGAAACCCAGCTACAGAGTGGTGGTCGCCGATTCCCGCGCCCCGCGCGACGGTGATTTCATCGAGATCATCGGCCACTACAACCCGCTGACCAACCCCGCCACCATATCCATCGACGAGGAGAAGATCCGCAAATGGATCGGGCAGGGTGCGCAGCCGACGGAGAGGGTGGCCATCCTGATGAACAAGCTGGAGATCATCGAGAAGCCGACCAAGAAGCACACCGAGAGACTGGCAAAGAAGATAGCCGGGGAGACCGCGCCGAAGCCTGCACGGAGGAGGGCCGCCAAGCCGGCGAAGGCAACCGCCGCCAAGCCGCCGAAGGAGCCGGCAGCGGAAGCCGCTGCTGCGCCCGCCGCAGAGCCGCCCGTCGAGGAAGCTAAGGCCGAGATCGCTGCGGAGACGGCAGAGGCAACCGGGGAGAGGGCGATCGAGGAGCCGGCGACGGAGGAGGCAGAGGCGATCGAGGAGCCGGCGGCGGAGGAGGCAGAGGCGATCGAGGGGCCGGCGGCCGAGGCAGTCGAGGAGCCGAAAGCGGAGGCGGACGCGGATGAGACTGCGGCGGAGGCAGTCGTAGAGGAAGACAAGGCCGAGATCGCTGCGGAGACGACCGGGGAACCCGATGAGGAGCCGAAGGCGGAAGCGTCCACCGAGGAACCCGCTGCCTGAGGTAGCAGATAACCGTTAACGACCCTTCCCCAAGAAGGGATCGAATAACCACGTAAAGGAGCAGAATGAAGGAACTTGTCGAGTTTATCGCCAAGGCCGTTGTGACCAAGCCGGAAGCGGTGGTGGTCACCGAGGAGAGAAGTGAGGGCGGAGTGCTCCTCAAGCTCCAGGTTGACCAGGAAGACATGGGACGTGTCATCGGCAAGCAGGGACGGGTGGTGCAGGCGATGCGCACCCTGCTCCGGGTGGTGGCGGTCAAACAAGGCACCAGGGTAGAGCTGGTAGTTATTTAACCCTGGCTCGGCGATGCCATGGAATTCGTTGCGGTCGGTCGTATTCTCGCTCCGCGGGGAGTGAAAGGGGAGGTGGAAGTGGAGGTGCTGACAGATTTCCCCGAGCGCTTCGCACCCGATGTGGAGCTATATATCGAGGGTCGGGCGGTGACGGTGGAGGGATGCAGATGGCAGCGGGGGAGGGCGATACTCAAGCTGAAGTCGATCGAAAGCGTGGAACATTCGCAGGGGCTCCGCGGACAGCTCATCGAGATACCCCAGTCCCAGCTCCATCCACTGCCCCCTGACGAATACTATCAGTTTCAGCTGCTTGGTATCGAGGTGTGGACTGCCGAAGGCGAGTTCCTGGGGCGGGTCGCCCAGATCCTGCCCACCGGCAGCAACGATGTGTACGTGGTCCCGGGCACCGATGGAGAGGTGCTGATCCCCGCCATCGAGGATGTGGTGAAATCGGTTGACCTCGAAGCGGGTCGCTTGACCATAGAAGTAGTCAAGGGCCTTATATAGGAACATATTAGGGTGACGTCACCGCGTCACTCTTTAAATACAAAGGAGCAACATGCAGTCGCAGATACCGGACGTGGTGATATACCGCCTGCCGTTCTATACCAGGGTCCTCACCTCCCTCGCTGAGGAGGATATCGAGGTGGTGAGCTCCCAGGACCTCGGTGAGAGGCTGCAGATGACACCGGCGCAAATCCGCAAAGACCTCAGTTACTTCGGCAAGTTCGGCAGACAGGGCAAGGGCTACAACGTGAAGCAGCTGCTGGGCGAGCTGCAGCAGATCACCGGCCTCGACCGTGAGTGGAACATGGTGCTCGTCGGCGTGGGCCGGATGGGGAACGCCATACTGGACTACGGCAAGCTGGCGCTGAGGGGATTCAGGATTGTGGCTGCCTTCGATGTCGATCCACAACTGATCGGCAGGGAGATCGGCGGCGTAGTGATTCAGGATATATCAGAACTGGCTGACACCATCAAACAGCAGGATATCAAGATCGGGGTGGTAACCGTGCCCCCGTCGCAGGTTCAGCAGGCCGTCGACCGGCTGGTGGAGTGCGGCATCAAGGCCATCCTGAACTACGCCCCCTTCGCCCCGCGGGTGCCCCAGGACGTGCGCGTCCGCCGGGTGGACCCCATGCTCGCCCTGCAGACGGCGACCTATCACCTAAAGTCCCTGGGGACCACCTGAGCGCGGTTTCTTCCTCCTGCGCTCCGCCACCTTCAGCCGCACCAGAGAACGCCTGAGCGCGGCCTCCGCCAGGGTGAGGTCCATGTCTGAAGGGTGCGCCTTTAGCCTGTCCTCGGCGCGGCACCTCGCCGCCTCAGCCCGTTGTACATCGATCTCCTCGGCACGCTCGGCGACATCGGCGAGCACGGTGACCCGGTTCCCCATCACCTCAAGGAAGCCGCCACTGACGAACATCGCCACCTCCTCCCCGGACTTGCGCACCAGCAGTTCGCCAGGCTGGAGCATGGTCATCAGCGGGGCGTGGCCCGGCAGGATGCCCAGTTGCCCCTCAACGCCGGGGGCGATGACGATGTCCACATCATCGGAGTAGACCAGGCGCTCCGCGGTCACGATCTCGAACTTAAGCTTAGCCATTTAACCCTGCTTCTCATTCACATATACTTTAGCTCTGTTCTTCTTCACAAACTCCTCGAAGTGATACATATAAGCTTTTTGGGGAGTCCCCATTTTCGTCTTCGCCTCACTTCTGCGCTCCTCGACAAAATCCTGAAGCTTATCCCAACATCGCATCATTGGGTCACCCATAAGCTCAATCACGTCCTTCTCAGGCACAAGCTTTCTTGAAGACATAAAGCTTATCCTATTGCAGATAGCTAGAGTCGATTCGACTTGTTCCAATTCAGTTTGACCCAACTCACTTTTTCGTTTATCGCTACGCAAACTTTCTAAATCTTTAAATTTAAAACCTTCGATAATGTGTCTTCGCGCCTCCCTCTCACGTTCACCACCCCATGCGGCAAGTAATGAGTTAAGTGATTGAAGTCTTCTTGCATTCACATCTGATTTTAACTGCCACCATGCGAGGAATACTCCCAATACTAATATTACAGATGACAGTGTCGTTATTACATCCCACCCACTTGTGATAGACCAAATATCCATCCTCGACAGACCCCCCAAAATCCCTTCTATCCCTCCTCCATCTCCCTGGCCCGCTCCACCACCTCGTCGATGGCGCC
>CAZYOO010000005.1:1640-10996 GCA_964649185.1 uncultured Dehalococcoidales bacterium | reverse complement strand
CCTTCTATCCCTCCTCCATCTCCCTGGCCCGCTCCACCACCTCGTCGATGGCGCCCGCCATGTAGAACGCCTGCTCCGGGAGATGGTCGTGCTTGCCCTCCAGTATCTCCTTGAAGCCGCGCACCGTCTCCTTGACCGTCACGTACCGCCCCTCCCTGCCGGTGTACGCCTCGGCGACGAACATCGGCTGGGACAGGAAGCGCTGTATCTTCCGCGCCCGTCCCACGGTCTGCTTGTCCTCCTCGGAAAGCTCCTCCATGCCGAGGATGGCGATGATGTCCTGCAGGTCCTTGTAACGCTGGAGCACCCGCTGCACGCCCCGCGCCACGCCGTAATGCTCCTCGCCGACGACGTTGGGATCGAGGATGCGGGAGGTGGAGAACAGCGGATCTACGGCGGGGTACAGCCCCTGCTCCGATATGGAGCGCTCCAGGGCGACCACCGCATCCAGATGGCCGAACACGGTGGCCACGCCGGGGTCGGTATAATCATCGGCCGGCACGTAGATCGCCTGGAAGGAGGTGATGGAGCCCTTCTTGGTGGAGGTTATGCGCTCCTCCAGGTCGCCCATCTCGGTGGCCAGCGTCGGCTGG
This sequence comes from uncultured Dehalococcoidales bacterium, assembly GCA_964649185.1. Lineage (GTDB taxonomy): Bacteria > Chloroflexota > Dehalococcoidia > E44-bin15 > E44-bin15 > CAYUWM01. The sequence continues at coordinate 10,403 of CAZYOO010000005.1, read as the reverse complement.
TAACCCACGGCGGAAGGCATCCGCCCCAGCAGCGCCGAGACCTCCATGCCCGCCAGCGTATATCGATAGATATTGTCGATAAACAGCAGCACGTCCTGCCCCTCCACATCGCGGAAGTACTCCGCCATGGTGAGCCCGGTGAAGCTGATGCGCACCCTGACCCCCGGCGGCTCGTTCATCTGCCCGAAGACCAGCACCGTCTTATCGATGACCCCCGAATCCCGCATCTCGTGCCACAGGTCATTGCCCTCCCGCGATCGCTCGCCGACTCCGGCGAAGACGGAGAACCCGCCGTGCTCCTTGGCGATATTGCGGATCAGCTCCATTATGACCACCGTCTTACCCACGCCGGCACCGCCGAAAGCACCCACCTTACCCCCCTTGGTGAACGGGGTGATTAGATCCACCACCTTGAGCCCGGTCTCCAGCATCTGGGTGGAGGTCTCCTGCTCCTGGAACGACGGCGGGGTGCGGTGTATCGGCCATTGCTCCTCGGCCTTCACCTCGCCGAGGCCATCCAGGGGCTCTCCGAGGATATTGAACAGGCGCCCCAGCGTGGCGCGGCCCACCGGCACCTTGAGGGAATCGCCGGTGTCCACCGCCTCCGCCCCCCGCTGCAGGCCGTCGGTGGGGGACATGGCAAGGCAGCGCACCCAGTTGTTGCCCACGTGCTGCTGAACCTCGAGCACGATCTTACCGCCTTCGTGCGCGACCTCCACGGCGTTGTTCAGAGCCGGCAGCCCGTCCGGGGGGAACTCGATATCGACTACGGTGCCGATCACCTGGGCCACTTTACCTTTTGCCATATATCAACCTCCGATTGTTATATCATCCCAGGGCCGCCGCCCCACCGGTGATGTCCAGAAGCTCGGTGGTGATCATCTCCTGACGTACCTTGTTGTACGTCAGGGTCAGCTCGTCGATAAGCTCGCGGGCATTCTCGGTAGCGTTGCGCATGGCCACCATCCGCGCCGATTGCTCGCTGGCTATGGCCTCCAGGACAACGTGATACAGCTTCATCTCCACGAAGCGCGGCAGGAGCTGCGCCAGCACCGCTTCCGGCGACGGCTCGTATATATACTCCGCATTCTGCGCCCGCTCCCCGGGCGGCATCTCCACCGGCAGCAGCCGCTCTATCACCGGCTCCTGGGTCATGGTGGTCACGAAACGGGTGTACGACAGGTAAACCTCATCCACAACGCAATTGGTGTAATCCTCGGTTATCAGACGGGCGATGGGCAGGATATCCGACACCGGCGGACGGTCGCCGAGCTGGGTGAAACGGGCGCTCACATCCTGACCGGAGCGCAGCATGAAATCCAGCCCCTTGCGCCCCACGGCCACCACCGACACCGGCTGACACTGATCCAGGATGAACCTGGCCGCACTGCGGTTGACGTTGGCCACCAGGCCGCCGCAAAGGCCGCGGTCGGGGGTGATATGAACCACCCCTATCCGTTTCACCGGCCGGCTGGCGAGCAGGGGGGGCACCTTCTCCCCGGAGCGCTGCTGCATCGCCAGGTCCGCCATCACCTTCCCGATCAGCTCCGCGTAGGGACGGGCGGCGATGGTCCTCTCCTGAGAACGCTTCATCTTGGATGCGGCCACCATCTCCATCGCCTTGGTGACCTTGGATGTGTTCTGGACGCTCTTGATGCGCCGTTTTATCTCACGGATCGTAGCCAATGCTTCACCTTCCCCATCGGCTTATCGATAATATGCTGAATGCGACTCTAGATGCGGCTGCCGTCAACCGGCAGTTCCCCCATCATCCTCACAAGCTTCAGCCGCTCCCTGCCCGGGATCTGCCGACAGCGCCGGTATGCTCTGCTTGTACTCGGCGATGGCTTTCTTGAGCGCCTCTTCCATCTCGTCGCCGAGCTCCTTCTGCTCGGCGATGCGCTTCCCGATATCGGGGTGATTCACCTCCATGAAGCGGTGGAACCCCTCCTCGAACTCCACCACCTTCTCCGGGGCCACGTCATCGAGATAGCCGTTGATCACCGCATAGAGAATCGACACTTCCCGCTCCAAGGGCATGGGCACGTACTGCGGCTGTTTCAGCACCTCGGTCATCCGCCGTCCCCGCTCCAGCTGAGCCCTGGTGGCCTTATCCAGCTCGGCGGCGCCGAACTGGGCGAAGGTGGCCAGCTCCCGGTACTGGGCCAGGTCCAGCCGCAACTTGCCCGCCACCTTCTTCATCGCCTTGGTCTGGGCCGATCCGCCCACCCGCGAGACGCTGAGGCCCACATTGAGCGCGGGCCGCACGCCGGCGTTGAACAGGTCGGACTCCAGGTATATCTGACCGTCGGTGATAGATATAACGTTTGTGGGTATGTAGGCCGAGATGTCGCCGGCCTGTGTCTCGATGATGGGCAGCGCGGTCAGCGAGCCTCCGCCGTGCTCCTGCGCCATCTTCGCCGCACGCTCCAGGAGGCGGCTGTGCAGATAGAACACATCGCCGGGGTAGGCCTCGCGCCCCGGGGGCCGCCGCAGCAGCAGCGATATCTGGCGGTAAGACCAGGCGTGCTTGGAGAGGTCATCGTAGATCACCAGGGCGTCGCGCCCCTGCTCCATGAACTCCTCGCCGATGGCGCAACCGGCATAGGGCGCCAGGTACTGCAGCGCCGCCGAGTCGGCGGCGTTGGCCGCTACCACTATGGTATGCTCCATCGCCCCGTGGTTCTCCAGTGTGGCCACCGCCTGCGCCACCTTGGACGCCTTCTGACCGATGGCCACATAGATGCAGGTGAGATCGCCGCCCTTCTGGCTGATGATGGTATCCAGGGCGATGGCGGTCTTGCCGGTGGCACGGTCGCCGATGATCAGCTCCCGTTGCCCCCTGCCCAGCGGAATCATACTGTCGATGGCCTTGATGCCGGTATGCACCGGCGTGTCCACCGACTTGCGCATTACCACATTGGGCGCCACCCGCTCCAAGGGTCGCGTCCTCTCATGCTTCACCGAGCCCTTGCCGTCCAGCGGCTGCCCGGTGGGGTCTATCACCCGCCCGATGAGGCCGTCGCCGACCGGCACCTCTGATATCCTGCCAGTGGAGCGCACCTCATCCCCCTCCTTCACCCCGGCCCATTCGCCGAGTACCACCGCCCCCACGCTGTCCTCCTCCAGGTTCAGCGCGATGCCGATGATCCCGTTGGGGAACTCCAGCAGTTCGTTATATCTGGCGCCGGATAGACCGTGAATACGGGCGATGCCGTCCCCGATCTCCACCACGGTGCCCACATCCACCATGGTCACCGCGGTACCGAACTGTTCAATCTGCTGTTTTATGATTGCGGCAAAGTCACGGCCACCGGCCATATCGCTTACCTCCTTATCAAGCTGCCCCTGAGGGCGATAAATCTGGATTTGATGCTGCCGTCGATGAGCTTATCGCCCACCCTCGCGGTGAGCCCCCCGATGAGGGAAGGCTCAACCTCCGTGGTCAGCACTACATCCTTCCCCACCAAATCTCCTATGCGGCGCGCCAGCATGGTTCCCTGCTTGGAATCCAGCGGTACCGCCGTCGTCACCTCGGCGTGGGTGATCCCCTGATGCTCGTCCACCATCCTGCCGTACTCCGCAACGATCCCGGGCAACAGCGACAGCCTTCCCCTCGACACCAGGAGCAGTGCCAGATTCATCACCAGGGGGTTCAACTTGTCCAAAACCTGTCCCAGCACCCTGGACTTATCCTCCAGGCGAATCCTGGGGCTCTCCAGAAGAGCGCTCAAGCCGGGGTCCTGCACCGCCTCCGTCAGCCGGGAGAGATCCTCCCGCCAGACGTCCGGCTCCCCCCGCTCCAGCGCTATCTGGAACGCGGCCTGGGCGTGCCTCCTGGCTGCGGCCCCTGCCATCACACCCCCCGATCCCGGAGCATCAGCTGCGATCCTCCCCACCCGGGGCCCGCTCCAGCACCTCCTCGATGAGCCGGCGGTGCTTCTCCTTATCGAGGGTCTCGCTGACCACCTTCTCGGCAGCGGCGATGGCCAGGTCCACGAACTGGCCCCGCAGGTTATCGATGGCTTCGTCCCGCTCCCGCTCGATCTCGGCACGGGCCCGCGCCACGATGGTCTCCGCCTCGCGCTTGGCCTCCGCCCTGGCCTCCTCCTTGAGGCGTTCCCCCATCTGGGCCGCCTGCGCCAGTATGCCCTGCCCCTCCCTGCGGGCAGCCTCTATCTGCTCCCTGACCTGCTCGTCGGTCCTGGCCAGTTGCTCCTTCACCTGTTCCGCCTGCTCCATGCTCTCCCTGATCCGCGCCGAGCGCTCATCCAGCATGCGGCGCACCGGCTTATACAGCAGCACGAACAGGATGCCGAACAGGATACCGAAGTTCACCAGCTGGGCCAGCAGGATATGCCAGTCTATACCGATACTTTCCATATCGACTCCCCTCCCCCATACGTTCTAACCATCATGCGATGAAGATAAGCATGATGGAAACGATGAGGGCATAAATAGCGATAGCCTCGCAGAAGGCGATGGCCAGGATCATGTTGGTCATGATGGGGCCCCGCGCCTCGGGGTTGCGCCCCAGCGCCTGCATTGCGCCATATCCCAGCATACCGATCCCCAGGCCGGGCCCCAGTGCACCGGCACCGATGGCGATCGCCGCGGCGAGCAGCTTCATAGACTCTGCTTCCATGGTAAACCCCCTTTTATTTGCATATTTTATACTCAATGCTCACTGTGAGAGCTGACTGCCATCACCACAAAAACCAGGCTCAGGCCGCAGAAGATCAGGGCCTGGATGAAGCCGAGGAACAGCTCTAATCCGTAGAACGGTATCACCGCCATCCACGGTAGCAGGAAAATCAGCGAGAATATCAGTATCTCCCCGGCGGTCATGTTGCCGAACAGACGGAAGGTGAAGCTCACAACGCGTATCAATTCGCTGATGAATTCGACGAAACCCACGAAGATATCGATTATGCCGCCCAGCATCCCCCCCACACCCTGCTTGAACCGGCCGCGCAACAGTTTCTTGCCCCCCCCGACCGAGCGGCTGACGTTCACGAATTTGCTGGCATAGCTGCGGAAGCCGTTCGCCTTGAAGCCCCAGTACTCCACGAAGACGAAGGACACCAGCGCGAGCGCCAGCGGGACGTTGACATCGGTATTGGCGCCGCGGAAGAAGGGAACGATGGCGGTGTGGCCCTCCGCTTCATGCACGAGGCCTATGCTCATAAAGCCCGGCAGCATCGACAGCCAGGCGTTGGCCAGGACGAAGATGAATATGGTTGCCAGCACGGGGAAGAACTTCCGCCCGTTCTCCTTGCCCGCCACGCTATCGACAAAGTTGGCCAGCCCCTCGACCAGCGCCTCCATCACGTTCTGCAGCCCGCGCGGCACCAGCTCCATGCGGCGGGTGGCGAAATAGCACAGCACCCCCAGCACCACGATGGTGAACCACGAAGCCAGCATGGTGTTGGTTATGGGGAAACCGCCGGCGTGCCACAACTGCTCGGGGGGCAGGTTCACATGGGGTTGGGCGGTCCCGAAGTAGAGACGGCCGACTGCGATGAGGCCGAAGCAGGCAAGGGCGATAATCCCGATCCTGGGCCATCTGCCGATGCGGCTCCACAAGCGTTTTATACTCACGATTATTCCCTATTCTCATCCCGCCCGATAGCGGAGAGCAATATCCGATAGGTTCCGTAGAATGCCAGAAACAGCCCCAGCCCCAGCCCCACCAGGATGAACAGGGGGCTTAACTGGTATTTGCCGTCGAGCCACACCCCCAGGTACACGCCACCGGCGATGCACCCGCCGATATAGAACCCCACGCCGGTAAACCGAAGCGCTGAAGGCCAGCGATTCACGTTCAATCCCCCGCGTAAGTATATCACAGCCCCCCGCCCCCGACAAACCGCGCCCATCAAAAAACCCCCGCTTCACGGGGGTTGATGATCACACCCGCTCATTCCTTGCTTCCGGTGAACAGCATCGAGAAATCGCCGTCGAACCCCTCCAGGAAATTGTGGAGCGCCTGCACATCGGCCTCGCTCACCGGTGCCATGAAGCGGAACTTATCGTGCTCATCATCGCCGACATCGGCAACCATATCGCCCGCCGACACCTCCTTAACCACCGCCGCCACTATGTCCCTCCTCCGGCACTGAGAGCAATAGACACTGAGGAACGCGGTATCGCCGTAGTACCCCAGAACCCTGGCATCCGCCTCATCATAGAAACCGCCGCACTTGAAGCACCTGACGGTGGACACTAAATGCTTTAACAGTTCCTCGTCCATTCGCTATCTGCAACCGGCGGCTACGACTTTCCCAGGTCCTCCAGGTTGAGGGTCTCGATGAAATCCTTGAACGGGGCCAGCTTGCTCGCCTCCTCCTCGGTCAGCTCAACCTCTTCGCCCTCTTTCGGCAGCAGTATCCCCGCCTTGTCCAGCACCCCTTCGTCGGCGTAGATCGGCACCTCCACCCTGACCGCCAGGGCGATGGCGTCGCTGGGGCGTGAATCTATCTCCATCTCCTGCCCGTCGGATACCACCAGTATCTTGGCGAAGAAGGTATCGCTGCGCAGGTCGTGGACCACGATGGCGTTCACCCGCGCCCCCAGCGCGTCTATCATGGAGCGCAGCAGATCATGGGTCAGCGGCCGCGGCACGTCCACATCCTGCAGCTTGATGGCGATGGAGTCCGCCTCAGCCGGGCCGATCCATATCGGCAGGTAGCGCTCCCCGTCCTTCTCCTTGAGGATCACCACCCGCTGGTAATTCATCAGGCTCATCCGGATGCTGTCAATCGTCATCTCAATCATCGCAAAACCCCCGGCCTCTCACTTAGGATATTCTAAACCACACACCGCCCAATCGTCAACATGCCCCATCTCCGACCAGCCCGCTGACCTCAGCCGCAGACAGCTCCCTCACCTCCCCCTCGGCCAGCGCGCCCAAACGCAATTCTCCGATGCGCACACGGTGCAGCGAGACCACCCGGTGCCCCAGCGCGGCGAACATGCGGCGCACCTGCCGCTTCTTCCCCTCACGTATGGTCACGCTGTAGCTGAACGGCGGGAACCCCTGTGCCTCGCTGACGACCGCCCTATGCGTCACGCCGTCACGCAGCTCGACCCCCTGCTCCAGCGAGCGCACCTCTCCCGCCGACAGTCGGTTATCGACACGCGCCAGGTACTCCTTCTCCATCTCGAAACTCGGGTGGGCGATGCGATGGGTGAAACCGCCGTCGTTGGTCAGCAGCAACAGGCCGGTGGTGTCCCGGTCCAGCCGCCCCACCGGGTGCAGATGCACGTTGCGATACCGCTGCGGCAGTATGTCGATGACCGTCTGCCTCCCCCGGTGGTCGCCCACGCTGGTCACCACCCCCGCCGGCTTGTTTATCATTATGTAAATCAGACTCTGCGGCGACAGTTCCATCGCCCTCCCGTCGAGGGTAACGCTATCGATTTCGATATCGACCGGGTGCTTGAGACTCCCTGCCGTCTCGCCGTTCACCGCCACGCGCCCGCGCATTACGGCATCGGCCATCGCCCGGCGGGAGCCCAGCCCGGCCTGCGTCAGCGCCTTCAGCAGTGTCGTTGTCGCCATCATCTATAGTATAATTGTTGCATGCCGACGACACCAGCACAGCGCAAGGAGGACGACATGGAACTGATGGAAGCGATACGCACCCGCCGCAGCGTGCGCAGGTACACCCCCGATCCGGTATCCGATGCCGACGTGGAGGCGGTGCTCGATGCCGCCCGCTGGGCGCCGTCGTGGGCCAACACCCAGTGCGTGCGCTGGATCGTGGTGCGCGACGCCGAGGCCCGCGCCGCGCTGGCCGGCACCCTGCCCCCCACCAACCCGGCCAACGACGCCATCCGCACCGTGCCGGTGGTGTTCGTGGCCTGCGCCGAGACTGGCAGGGCCGGCTTCAAGAAGGGCGAGCCGGTGACCGACAAGGGAGACTGGTACATGTACGACACGGCCTCCGCCGCCCACAGCCTGACCCTCGCCGCGCACGCCCTGGGGCTGGGCACCGTGCACGTTGGTTTGTTCGATGCGGTGAAGGCGGGCGAGATCGTCGGCGTGCCCGATAACGTGCGCGTGGTGGAGCTGATACCCATGGGCCGCCCCGCCGAGCAGCCCCACGGCCCCGGCCGCAAGGAGCTGGACGAGATCGCGTTCCGCGACCGTTACGGCCAGCGCTAGGGCGATATCGGGCGACGGCGGCATTCCCGTTCGATATAATTAACCCTTTTTATCTACTTTTGGACATACCTCGTTTTCGTATTGACATTGGTGCATATTAGGAATAAAGTATGGTTCGCCTATGACACCGCAATATAAAGGGGGATAACCAAGATGGCTAAATCAAAGTCCAAACCGCAGAAGAAGGCGAAGACAGTTGCAGAAACTCCCCAGGCAGTCACCAATATTGAAACTCCACAGATACTGACCAAGCCCCTGCCGCAGATCCTGGATGAGATGGATGCCAACATCCGCGCGGCGATAGAGGCGGCCAAGCGTGCCGAGGCGGCAGCCAGGGAGGCGCGCGAGGCGGCGGAGGCAGCCACCAAAGCCTCCAACCTGGCCGAGCAGCGCGCCGAGGAGGCGCGCAAGGCCGGCGAGAGGGCGGCAGCGGAGGCCACCAAGGCCGCCGCCGATGCCGCGGCCCGGGCCGAGAAGACCGCCAACGCCGCCACCAAAGCCGCCGAGGATGCAGCCAGGAAATCGGAGGAGGCCGCCAGGCGCGCCGACGATGCCATTAAAGCCGCTCAGGAGGCTGCCGAGAAGGCCATCAA
>CAZYOO010000005.1:0-1540 GCA_964649185.1 uncultured Dehalococcoidales bacterium | reverse complement strand
AAGGCCAGCGACGCAGCCCGCGAGGCCGCCGAGTCGGCATCACAGGCAGCGGAGGAGGCGGCGCAGCGCGCGGAGGAGGCGGCCCAGCGAGCCGAGGACATCGCGAGGGCGGCCCGCATCGCGGCGGAGGAGGCCACCGCACGGGCGGAGGAGCTCAGCCTGGAGGCCAAGGAGGCGGCAGCCGCAGCCCTCGCCCTCGCCGAGGAGGCCGCCGCACGCGCCGAACAGGCAGCCCTGGAGGCGATGAAGGGCGTGGAGGTGGCGACCGATGCGGCCAAGAACGCAGGCAAGGAGGCCGACAAGAACGGCAAGGCAGCCGAGGCGGCCACCGCCAAGCTGGCGTCGAACATGTCGGCGGACAACGCCCGCAAGGCCGACGACGCCGGCAGGGACGCCAAGAAAGCAGCAGCCGCAGCCTTCCGTGCCGCCGATAATCTGATAACCAAGTCGGAGCTGGCAGCCAAGGCCAGCGATGATGCCTATATCGCCGCGGCCGGCGTTGACGGGGCGGCGGCGGCACGGGCGGAGGACGCCGCCCGCGAGGCCAACGAGGCGGCCACCGCCGGCCTCAAGACGGCCGAGGCCACCATCGCCAGGGCGGAGGCGGCGGATATCGCCGGCGACGAGGCCCTCAAGGCGGCCATCAAGGCGATCCACAAGCTGATAAGCGACGCCGAGGCTATGGCGCGCGCGGCCAAGGGTGCCGCCGACGCCTCGCTGGAGGCGATGAAGAAGGAGCTGATAGCCAAGGCCGACGAGCTGCTCAAGGCGGCCATGTCCCGCGTGGAGGAGTCCATGGCGGCGGCCCGTGCCGCCGGGGAGCAGGCGGAGGAGAGCGCCAAGGCCGCCGTGGCGGCTGCCGAGGAGGCCTCATCCAGCCCCTCGATCGAGGCCTCGCGCAAGGCGGACGAGAGCGGCAAGGAGGCCAAGCGCCTCGCAGCAGCCGCGTTCCGCGCCGCCGAGGAGCTGAGCCGCAAGTCGGATATCGATAACGTGGCGGCGGAGGATGCCCTCGAGATCGCATCCAGGGTATCGGGTGCCGAGGCCCAGCGCGCCGGGCAGGCGGGCAAGGAGGCCAAGGACAAGGCCGCGGCAGGCCTGGAGACCGCCGGCGACACGCGCCAGAAGGCCGATGCCGCAGACCGCGCCGGCGACCGCGCCCTCGAGGCGGCCATCATCGCTTTCGAGGCCCTGCTGCGCCAGTCCGAGGCGGCGGCGCGGGCGGCCCGAGAGGCGGCGGACAAGGCCCTCAGGGAGGCGGAGAGGATCGCGGCGGATGCAGCCAGGAAATCCGCCGAGGCGGAGGCCATGATGAAGGAGCTGGAGGCCAAGCTGCGCCAGGCCGCCGAGGATGCCATCAAGGAGATCGATGAGAAGATTGAGGCTACCACCAAGAGGATACTGTACCGCTTCATCACCTCGCCCATGTTCGCTTTCATCATCTTCGTGGTGATTTTCACCTCCGTGTCCATAGCCGCGGCGCTGGTGTTCCTGTAGGCCGGACGCGCGCGCATGCACTAAAAACAGGCCCGGGCAGTGG
>CAZYOO010000004.1:0-52297 GCA_964649185.1 uncultured Dehalococcoidales bacterium | reverse complement strand
GCAACAACAACGAGCCGCTGGACAAGCGCGCGGCGCAGGTGATACTGGAAGCGCTTGTAGCCCATGATTGTTAGACAATCAGTTCGTGAACAATACAGCAAGTTCTCGGGGAGCACTGATGAATCCCGTATCCCTCTTTGATTGACATACCCACCTATAACGCGATATAAAATGCTATAAGAAGGTTATCTTTAGACAGGGAGGGTGTTTATGGGTGATGTTTTCGATGAGGCGCAGGGACTGATACAGTGCAAGTCCTGCCCCTGGTACAAGAATTGCGTGCTGCCCATACGGGTAACAGAGGAGGATTTGAGGAGGCAGATGGAATCTTCCATGCCCGGCGGCTCAGTGCCGGGGGCCGCTTACGGGATGTCACAACTCCTGTCCAGCATGGCAACAGCGGCTCAGAATTCCCTGCTTGAGGGGTGTCCGGTGTTCATCGACCGGCTGCGCTCGGACCCCAATCTGGCACAGCGGATAAAGCAGATGATGCAGGATTGGTCGCAAGAGGGTCAGGAGTAGCATCGCATGAAACCGATCGGCCCCTTGATGAGAGAGCACAGGCTCATCGAGCGGATGGTGCGGTTGATGGAGCGGGAACTGGGTGGCATCAGTGGCGGGAAAGAGGCGAACCCGCTCATTATCGATTCAGCCGTCGACTTCCTCAAGACCTATGCCGACAGGACACATCACGGCAAGGAGGATATCCTCCTCCGGGAACTCTCCGGGAAGCGGCTTGCGCCCAGCGCTCCCATGTATTGATATTAACTTGTTCGCCAGAGCAGGGGGCTAATGCCTCCGCCCGACGATAACTCGACCCGATATCGCCTTTACCGCCGAAACGGAGTCCCGCTAACCATGCTTACTAGCTGAGTCCCGCCTCGCTGATGATCTCCGGCACAAGCTCGTCCCATCCCAGCGGCATGATGTGTACCCCCTGGCAGAGCGGCTGGACCTGTTTAATGATGCGGACGGTGATCTCCACCGCCTTCTTCTTGCGGTCTTCCTTCTTGGTGTCTTCCATCTCCTTGATGATGCTGTCCGGCACGCTGATGCCGGCTACGTTCGCATTCATGAATTTGGCCATGGCGGCGCCCTTGAGCACCACGATCCCGGCGATGACCGGCACCTTGAAGCCCTGCACCTGCTTCATGAAGCTCTCGAATTTCTCCGGCTCGTAGATGGCCTGGGTCTGGAAGAACATGGCCCCCGCGTCAATCTTCTTCTTCATCTTGATAATCTGCGGCTCCAGCGGTTCGGCGGCCGGTGTGACCACCGCACCCAGGAAGAAGTCCGGATTGCTATCGAGGTCATGGCTCGCCATATCGCGGCCCTGGTTCAGTGTGCTGGCCCCCTTGAGCAACTGCACGGAATCGAGATCATAGACGGGCTTGGCTTCGGTATGATCGCCGAGGACGGGATGGTCGCCGGTGAGGCACAGCACATTCTCTATGCCCAAAGTCCAGGCACTCAGCAGGTCTGACTGCAGTGCCAGCCGGTTGCGGTCGCGGCAGGTAAGCTGGAAGACCGGCTCCAGCCCTCGCTCGATCAATCGGCTGGACACCGCCAGCGAGCCGATGCGCAGGACTGCGCTCTGCAGATCAGTTACATTTATGGCGGTTACATGATCCCGCAACAGGTCGGCATCATGCAGGCATTGATCCAGCTTCACCCCCTTGGGCGGGCCGATCTCCCCGGTGACCACGAATTTCCCGCTTTTCAGCGCCTCTTTTAATCTGCTCATAGTATCCTTCTAACTCCTCGTTCAGATTTGATGCCGGACTAACCGCGGCTGGAGATCTTACTCTCTCCGCCGAGAGATTTGAAGGTCGCTTCCCAATCGCCGATGGTGAGGGAGCGCGGCCGGCTCCAGCGCGAATTGTTCTTGGGCTCGCGGTATATATCCATCTCCTGCAGGCGGCCGAGCGCCTTGAGCCGATCGTATATCAGCTGCCAGCCGCAATCGCGATCACGATCCACCTCGCACTTGCCGTCCTTCGCCCCGCCGCAGGGGCCATTGAGCAGGCTCTTGGCGCAGAGCGTGACCGGGCACAGGCCCCCGGTGTACTCCACCACGCATTCGCCGCACAGGGAGCAATACTCGGTGATGAAGTTGTCGGTCACGGTCTCGCCGCCGAAGATGGTATCGCAGCCGGGGTGGACCATACCGCCGTCGGTGGCATCCATCACGGTGTGAAACCCCTGCCCGCAGGCTAGAACCAGGAATGAGTCCGCTGCCTTGACCTGCTCGCCGTACTCCTCCTCCAGCACCTTCTTAGTGTTTGAGAGCTTGCACAGAGATATCCCTTTAGGCTGGGGTACGCACCACCCGATTACGTTCACCCCTTTCTGCTTCAACCGGTTCGCCATCTCCTCAGTCTCGGGGATACCCCCCGAGTGACATTTGGCGGCGCAGTTGTCGCAGCCGACGATGAACACCTTCTCTCCGGGCTTGAAATAACCCGCTATCTCGTCGATAGATTTTTGGATCGTCGCATGCATATGGTTCTCCCTTTCTGTGTGTGTTTATCGCTATCTGTGGACCGGACGTGACATGATACAATGATTCGTATGACATGGTTCGAGCAACTGGCGGCGGCGCTTCGACCGATTATATTATACCCCCCCAGGGTATAATATAGCAATACCCGACCGAACGGGCGGTGGCCTGGAAGGTTGCCCTGCTTCGATGTGAGGCGAAGCACGCAGGTAAATCACCGCTCCAGGCCAGTTATCGTGCAGCCATCAGCAATAAGCCTGGGAGTACACCGTCACGCCGGTCGCTCGTGATGGCCTCTTGCAGGGCGCGCCGCGCAAAAGTGAAGGGCCGGGGTGCGTCCCCAGCCCTTTCTTATCTTATCAACCCGGCGATTGCCGGTCACGGTGACCATGTGGGGTAGTAGTCGGTATAGTGCAGGTTGTCGGTGAGCCTGGTTTCTGCGGTGCCGTCAGGCTTGATGGTGAATATCTCGGCATCGCCATCGCGATAAGTGGTGAAGGCGATGGTGGTTCCGTCGGGGGACCATGCCGGCTGTGAATCCTTCTGGGCGGAGAGCAGCTTCTGCCCGCTGCCGTCGGCGTTCATCACCCACAGCTCCCACTTGCCGCCGCGGTTGGCCGAGAAGGCGATCCTGGAGCCGTCCGGTGACCATGTCGGCTCGGCCTCATCTATGGTGTTGGTGGTGAGCCGCTGTTCATTCGATCCGTCGGAGTTCATGGTGTATATCTCCCAGTTGCCGTCGCGGTTGGACAGGAACACTATCCCGGAGCTGTCCGGCGACCACTGGGGATATTCCTCGCCGGTATTGGTGAGAATCTGCGGGTTGGAGCCATCGGCGTTCATCACCACTATCCCCCGCTTGCCGTCGCGAAGGGAGGAGCAGGCGATCCTGGTGCCGTCCGGGGACCACACCGGCTGCTTGTCCTTCTCAGATGAGATCCGCTTCAGGTTCAGGCCGTCGTGGTCAACCACCATCATGCCGTTGGTGACGTCGCGGTAGGTGGTGAACAGTATCTTCCTGCCGTCCGGCGACCAGATGGGATAGTCTTCCTCCCCGGTGACCTCGACGATCTTGGTCTGCTGGGTGCCGTCGGGGTTCATGGTGTATATGCCGTAGGCGTTTATGCGGTAGGAAATGAATGCTATTTTGGAACCGTCCGGCGACCACATGGGGGCCCAGTCGCGGTACTGCTTGTTATCGTTGGTGATGTTCTTCGGGTTGGTGCCGTCGTCGTTCATGGTGTAGATTTCCCAGTTGCCCAGCTCCATCCAGCGGTTGGAGAGGAACATTATCTTGCCCTGCGTCGGCGCCGCCGTCTGTGTGGGGGCTACCGTCGGTGTCGCTGTCGGCTGAGCGCCGCCGCCCCCACCGCACGCCGCCGGCGCCAGCGCCAGCGCGGAGATGATGATAGCCGCTGCCGTCATCTGCCAGTTTCTGCGCATGACCCACCTCCTGTTATGTCTGTGCAAGCGCATTATATACCCTTTTCGCTGTCTGTCAAGTTGCACGCTTGATTTTCGCTCTCTTGTGGCATATAATCCCGTAATCTGAGATCGGCGCGGATGAGGGAATAATCCTTTCTATAGAATGGAGCAGTAGATGGTTAGCGATTCGTTTACAGGCACGTGGAAGCTGGTATCGTACGAAGTAAGGAGCGCGGACGGGAAGGTTATATACCCCTGGGGGGAGGGGCCGGAGGGTCGTTTGATGTATACCGGTGACGGTCACGTGTCGGTAGCGATGATGGCGCCGGACCGCCCCCGGTTCGAGGCGCGGGAGCTCAAACAGGGTACGGCGGAGGAGAAGGTCGCCGCCGTCGACAAATACATATCCTACGCCGGCAGGTACGAGGTACAGGGAGGTAAGGTGGTGCATCATGTGGATGTGTGCCTGTTTCCCAACTGGGTAGGCAAGGACCAGAAGCGGAACTTCAGGTTCGAGGGCAACCGGCTGTACCTGAGCACTGACCCCGACCCGCGCGACGAGAAGCAGAAAACGGGGTATCTAATCTGGGAGCGTGTCTGATTGAAGACGAAAGAACCTGCTGTTAAGGCAGGCTCTCTTCATGGGCCTTTTAACTAACTATAACGACACGGCGGCCAAAAGGTTAGGGCAGTACCTCCGGCTGCGATGTATTTATGATGGCGTCGGGTGTCGCGGTGGCGTTGATGCTGGCGCTCGCGGTGGGTGTTGTCGTCGGTGTTGGCGTGGGCAGGACCGGCCGACGGGCACCGCGCTGCGTCTCGATGGTGTTGAACACCGCCTTGTAGCTGGTCCACATCGTCGTCCGGGCGACGGCGATATCGTCTTTGGCTTCGGGAGGCGCCTTGGCCTCGGCGCTGATGGTGAGGTCGGTGTCCTTGAAATAGTTGCGCCTCAGGTTTTGCTCCAGCTGTTCCAGTTCGCCGTCGCCGTCCTGCTGTTGCTCATTCTGCGCGATGGACACCGCCAACTGCTCCACGCCCTGCAGGTGTTCCTGGAGGTCCGAGGTGAGGGTCTCGATGCTGGTGGAGTCGATGTCGGATGCCATGCGCTCCATCTCCGTGATGCGGCGGCTGGCGAGGTCGGCGTGCAGGTTAGCCTTCCCCGTTTCGGAGAAGGTGAAGGCCAGCTGTATGTCCTCGAAGGCGAGCTTCACCGGGTACAGGATGTCCCCGGGACTGCTGCCGGAGGAGGCGGCGAAGACGCAGCCACCGCAGAAGATGACGGTCAGCACTGCCACTATGCCCATGCTGGCCCACTGCGGCATCCAGTCGAAGAAGGACACGTGGTTGGCCCTGATCCGGCGCTGCCGGGCCTCCATCTGCGACTGCACCATGTCGGTGACCCGCGCCTTGAGCTGGGGAGGCGGTTGTATGGCTTGCGTGGCCTCGCGTGCGGATATGGCCGCGCGCAGCAGGGGCTCGAGGCGCTCCGCATGCTGCGGGTAGCGCTGCAGGCACTGCTCCAGGCTCTCCCCCTCGAGCAGCGCATCGATGCACTCGCTGAGTATCCGCTTGAACCCTCTGTTCATCATTTTCCTGTATCTTCCTGAAATACTATCCGCCGCAGTTTAACCACGGCGTCGTGCTGCAGCGCCTTGATGGCGCCCTGCCTCTTGCCCATCACGACGGCGGTCTCGGCGATCGAGAGCTCGCTGCCGAAGCGCAGGTATATGACCTCCCGCTGCGCCTCCGAGAGCTGGTCGCACGCTGCCGCCAGTTGCGCCACCGTCATCCGCTGCTCGGTTATCGATGCCGGATCATCGGGCGCTACGGTTATCGCCTCGTCCAGCGGCACTTCTCCTTCCTTGCTCACCTTCCTGAAGTGATCGACAACCTGGTTATGGGCGATCCTGAACAGCCAGGAGGCGAACGGCAGCCCCTTCCAGCGGTAGGAACCGATGGCCTCGGTGGCCTTAAGGAACGCTTGCTGGGTCAGGTCCTCGGCGTCGGCCCGGTTTCTGACCTTCAGCGCCACGTACCGGTATATCCTGTCGAAGTGCGCCTCACACAGCAGGGCGAAAGCCTCCGTATCTCCCTGCTGTGCCCGACGTACCAGCTCCTCTTCACTATGCACCGGATAACCTCAAAATCACGTTCGGATGATACCCGGTGCTAATTATATCCTATTTATGGATATAACGAAAAAGGCGGCTGAAGGATAGGGGTCTGACGGGGCTGCCACCGGTCGGCGTGACGGTTCCGGGGATAGCTACTGACGCTCGGTTCGGCGCTAGGGCCGGCCTGTTTCGGGCGGCACGGTGAGCCGGGCCACCTGCGGCGATTCGAGAAATTCCCACCTGCCGCGCACGCCGCAGTCGAGGGCGGCGACCTCGATGTGCAGCATGGCGATGCCGCAGTCGAGTCGCTTGGAGAAGGTAAATTCGCGCCCGGTGCTATCCACCGATACGGTAATGCTGTTCGGCTCCAGGTGGAAGCGCCACGGCTGTCGGTTGTATGCAGAAGGGGCCAGCCTGGCGGACTCCAGCCCCGCCCGCATCCACCGGGGCCATGCGCTTTCTTCCATGCCGAAGGTCAGCTCTGGCAGGGGTTTGCGCCTGTGAGCGCGGGCCACAGCCGGCAGCAGTTTCTCTCCGAACGTGAAACTGTCAGGGGCATAGCCGATGGGAGTGACCGCTATTATTTTTTCGTTTCGAGCCAATCCGACAGCCGCTGAAGCGGCCTTGCGGCGAAACGAGCCGGCCACCCAGCAGGTGGCCAGCCCCATGGTCGTGGCCTCCAATACGATACCTTCGCCCGTATAACCGACCTTCTCCTGTACGTGTGGGTCATCGATATCGCCGATGAAGGCGATGAAGGCGCCGGCACCTTTGATGATGCCGTAGCTGCCTCTAATGCCGCCGAGGACCGCATCGGCGGATTCGGTCACCAGCTCGGCATGCGCCCCGGCAAAGGGTACGAATCCGCGGCAGATGTCCCTGATGCGGGCAATCGTGTCGGGGGCAAGCTGCGTCAGGCCGTACTGGCGGCGGGCCCTCCTGATCGGGATGGCGGCGTTCCATTCTGCGGCCGGTATATCCATAGTCGCCTGTCTATTTTGACTGTGGTTGCTTTCGGACGATGGCCGCCGCCGGGCAGATGTCGGCGCACAGGCCGCAGCCGTCGCAGTCGGTGTCGACCAGACGGTCGCCTCCGAAGGGCACGACCACCGTCCGGTCGCCGCGGAAGGCGTAGTTCAGTGCCCCTATGCCCCGCTGCTCCAGGCAGGCCCATATGCACTTCCCGCACACGATGCACTTACTGGGGTTGAGCAATATATTAGGGTGGCTGTCGTCGATCGGCAGATCGCGATACTTGGCGCGGAAACGCTTGGGCTTGAGCTTGACCTTGAGGAATGCCGCATTGCGTTGCAGATCGCAGTTGCCGTTGGCCGGGCAGTTGGCGCAGTCGGTTGGATGCGATGCCAGGATCAATTCCAGTGCCGTGCGCTGCAGGCGGCGGACACGGTCGGTGTCGGTACGCACCACCATGCCCTCTGCCACCTCTTCGGTGCAGGATGTAACCGGTCTGCTGCGCCCCTCGATCTCCACGAAACACATGCGGCAGCCGGTATGAGGCTTGGCATCGCGTATGGCGCACAGGTTGGGGATGTGTATGCCGGCATCGAGCGCGGCGAACAGCACCTTCTGCCCCCGCTTCGCCTCGACGGGCTGTCCGTCAATGGTCAGATGCACAGTATTTTCACTCATCGTCCTTCTTAATATCCGCAGGCCTCGGCTCCGCTGGCGGCAGTTCGCTGAGCGGGGAGATCCTGTCTATGGCGTGATACTGAGGCGGGCATGCGGTGACGCAGGTGCCGCACTTCACGCATTTGTCCTGATCGATGACCTTGATTCCCTTCCTGCCGCTGAAGATGGCATCGGTGGGGCAGGTGCCGACGCAGGCATCGCAGGAACGCTCGCATCTCTGGGGGACGATGTAGAATGCGGTCAGCGCCTCGCAGACCCTGGCCGGGCAGCGTTTCTCCTCGATATGGGCGGCATACTCGTCCTTGAAATATCGCAGGGTGGTCAGCACCGGGTTCGGCGCGGTCTTGCCCAGGCCGCACAGCGACCCCTCCCTGATATCGGCTGCCACCCCCTCGAGGAGCGGCAGGTGCTCCGGCTTGCCCTTGCCCACAGTGATGTCTTCGAGGACGTCCAGCATCTGCGCCGTGCCAAGGCGGCAGAAGGTGCACTTGCCGCACGATTCGTGGCGGGTGAAGTCGAGGAAATAGCGAGCGGTGTCCACCATGCAATTATCCTCGTCGAGGATCACCATGCCCCCGGAACCCATCATTGCTCCGGCGCCGGTGAGGGAATCGAAGTCGATGGGCAGGTCCAGCAGGCTCTCCGGTATGCAGCCCCCGGATGGGCCCCCGATCTGCACCGCTTTGAATCTGCGGCCGTTGGGGATGCCGCCGCCGACGTCGAAGATGACCTGCCGCAGTGTGGTGCCCATGGGGACCTCGGTTAGGCCGGTGTTCAGCACCTTTCCCGCCAGGGCGAAGACGGCGGTGCCTTTGGATGTGTCGGTGCCTATATCGGCGAACCAGTCCGCCCCGTTGGCCAGTATCGGCGACAGGTATGCCAGCGTCTTGACGTTGTCGATCAGGGTCGGCTGTCCCCACAGTCCTTCGGTGGCGGGGAAGGGGGGGCGGTGATGGGGCCATCCCCGTTTGCCCTCGAGAGATGCGATCATCGCCGTTTCCTCGCCGCAGACGAACGCGCCCGAGCCGCGCACCACCTCGATGTCGAAGCTGAAGCCGCTGTTCAATATGTTATCGCCGAGCAGGCCGAGCTCCCTGGCCTGTTGGATCGCCGTCATGATCCGTTCGACGGCCAGGGGATACTCGATGCGCACGTAGATGTAGCCGTTGTGGGCGCCCACGGCGTAGGCGGCGATGATCATGCCTTCGATAACGGAGTGCGGGTCGCTCTCGATGATAGCGCGGTCCATGAAGGCGCCGGGGTCTCCCTCGTCGGCGTTGCATATCACATACTTGGTGGAGTTTCCGGCGGAGCGGCATATGTTGAACTTCTCGCCGGTGGGGAAGCCGGCGCCGCCGCGCCCCCTGAGGCCTGAGCGGTCGATTTCAGAGATGATATCACCGGGCTCAAGCTGAAGCGCCTTGGCCAGCGCGGCGTAACCGTCGTTAGCTATGTACTGATTGATTTCCTCGGGATCTATGTGGCCGCAGCGGCGCAGGATGATGCGTTTCTCGTACTGGAATCTGGGCTGGTCGAATATCGATGGTATCAGGTCGTTCTCCTCGAGGGCGCCGAGGGCGAATTCGAAGCATGGGTCATCTCCCAGGATGTAATCGGAGATGAGCCTTGAGGCCACCCCCGGTGTGACATAGCCGTAGCAGATGGGGGGATTGCCCGGCTTGGAGACGACCACATACGGGTCGGCGTAGCAGTAGCCCATGCACCCCACCTGGCTCAGCTCGGCATCGACGTGTTTGTCCGCAAGCTCCTGCCGGAGGGCGTCCAGGGTTTCCATCGCGCCGGCCGCCCGGCCGCAGGTAGCGGTGCCGATAGTGATACGGGGTTTTGGGTTGTTCACCCATGACTCCCAATCGGACACCGCTCGCTGCCGAAGATGTTCGAAGGTCGCCTGTGGAGATTTATTCGGGTTCTTCTTTGCCATTTCCCTTTCTTCTCTCGAGGTCAAAGGCGAGGAGGACCCCCTTGACCCGGGTCGGCGATACGTTACCCTCCACCCGCTCATCCACCACCGTCACCGGGGCCATGGCGCAGCAGCCGACGCAGGCCACCCGTTCCAGGCTGAACTCCCGGTCAGCGCTGGTCTCACCCTCTTTGATATCCAGCTCCCGCTCCCACGATTCTAGGATGATCTTTCCGCCCTTGATCTGGCATGCCGTCCCCAGGCACACCTTTATCTGATGCCTGCCCGGGGGGATAAAGCGGAACTGGTTATAGAAAGTGGCTACGGAATACACCTCGCTGGCCGGAATCCGCAGGTAACCGGCTATCTCCTGCATCGCCTCCCGCGGCAGATAACCGAGCTTGACCTGCGTTTCCTGCAAGATGCGGATGAGCTTAACTCGTTCCCTAGGGTGTGACTCAAGGATGCGATGTGTCTGCCGTTTTATCTCTGCCTCTTCTGACATGGGATGTATTCTAAAAAGACGCTCGAAGATTTTTGAACCTGTGGATTATTATAACATTACGTCAATCTTGATGTTAAGGCTTATAAGCACTTTACACCGATATATGTTTCTGCTAGAATACTTCATGGCTTTTCGGTGGTTTGAGCGAGGTGGCCCCACCCGTTCCCATCCCGAACACGGAAGTGAAACGCCTCAGCGCAGACGATACTTGTCGCGCACGCGGCTGCGGAAAATATGCCACTGCCGAAAAGCCTTTTCACTTGACACTTAAACGGCGGGTGGCTAGAATACTGACGACATCGCACGGTAGGAAAGGGGGGATTGTGTGGCTGAGGTAAGGCTTGAGGAAAGCGAGAGCTTCGATAACCTTCTCAGGCGGTTCAATCGCAAGGTGCAGCAGGCCGGTATACTCTCCGAATTTAGGCGAAGGGAGTATTTCGAGAAGCCGTGCACCACGCGCAAGAAGAAAGAAGCGGCAAAAAGGCGCAAGAGCGTCCGCAATAGCTGAGGACCCTGTACCAGGTGGCGATGATGCTGAAGGAGAGGATATCGGCAGATCTGAGGCAGGCGCAGAAGAGCGGCGATAAGGCGCGTATGACAGTACTGAGGCTGGTGGTGGCCGGGATCAAGAATGCCGAGATCGATAAGCGCGCCGCACTGGACGACGCCGGCGTAATCGAGGTGCTCACCCGGGAGGCGAAGCAGCATCGCGAGAGCATCACTGAGTTCGCCAAGGGCAAGCGGCAGGACCTGGTAGACAGGAACGAGGAAGAGCTCGCCATACTGATGGAATATCTGCCACAGCAGATGAGCCGTGAAGAGATACGGTCGCTGGCGAGGCAGGTGATAGAACAGGTCGGCGCCAGGGGGCCGGCCGAAAAAGGGAAGGTGATGGGCCAGCTGATGCCTCAGGTGAAGGGCAAGGCGGACGGTCAAGCGGTGAACGAGGCGGTTACCGAATTGCTGGCTGGGATGTAGCACCGTTAGATCGATAACCGGGTCGGCCCGACCGTCCATGATAGTCGGGCCTTCGTGTTTTAGACAGCACCGTGTTCGGTGCGGTGCGCATCGTCCGGCACTAAGTGGAACGGTAAGGGCGGGTGTCCTTGTGGATACCATCATGGTGGATTATAATATGGTCATTCAGACCCCGTTTAAGGAGAATTTATGAGAGTCATCTTAATACGTGATGTGGACCGGCTCGGCACAGCGGGGGAGGTCAAAGATGTGGCCGATGGATACGGGCGCAATTACCTTCTGCCGAAGGGGTTGGCCGAGTTAGCCTCAGCGGACGGGCTGAAGCGTGCCGATGAGTACCGCCAGGCAGAGGAGCGGCGGCACGAGGCGCTCAATGCTGAGATGCAGGGGCTGGCCGGCATTCTGGATGGTCTCGAGGTCAGCATTAAGGCCAAGGCGGGCGATAAGGGACGCCTGTACGGCTCGGTCACCAGCGCGGACATCGCCGAAGAAACGCAGCGCCTCATCGGACACGATATCGATAAACGCAAGGTCGAGCTGCCCGAGCCGATTCACCAGCTGGGCGAGTACGAGGTCACGGTGAAGTTATCGAGGGATTTGACCCCGGCGTTAAAGGTCATCGTGATCGCTGAGGGCATGGAGGGCCGGGTAGCGGAGCAGGATGACGAGCCTGTTGCCAAGGACCAGAAGAAGGCCAAGAAAAGGGATATGGAATCTGAGCCAGATTTAGATACGGCAGAGGCTGCTGTCGCGGAGTCTGTAGAGGCTGCTGACGGTGACAATGCGGATGCCCCTGTGGAATCATCCGCACCGCAGACGGACGAAGTTGCCGGGGATACACCAAGAGATTCATCATAGCAGAGTGACGGGCTATGTCCACCGATAGGTTGCCGCCCCACGATATCGAGGCCGAGGAAGCGGTGCTGGGCGCCCTGCTAATAGACGGCGGCGCTATATTCAGGATCGCCACATTCCTCAAGCCGGAGGACTTCTACCGCGAGAAGAACCAGTGGGTTTATGCCGCCTGCTGCCGGTTGTATGATAGGAACGAGGCCATAGACCAAGTTACGGTGGCGCATGATTTGAGCCAGCAGGAGCGCCTTGAGGCGATAGGAGGTGCCGCCTATCTCAGCCATGTGGTATCCAATGTGGCCACCTCGGTGCATGTTGAGCACTACGCGCAGATAGTGCACCGCATGTCAGTTATGCGCCGTTTGATTAGCGCGGCGGTTCAGATCGAGGCCATCGGCTACGAGGGCGGTCCGGACGTAGAAGATGCCCTCAGCAGGGCGGAGAACGTGCTGCTGAAGCTGCGCAGGGGGCAGCGGCCGTGGGACTTCGTGCCCATACGTGAACTCCTCCACCGTTACTTCGAGGATGCCGAGGAGAGCAGCCCCTTCGAGGGTGAAGTAGTGTACACCGGTTTCAGGGCGCTGGACGACCTGCTGGGCGGTTTGAGGCGCTCCGACATGATCGTACTCGCCGCCAGGCCCAGTCTGGGCAAGACCAGCCTCGCCCTGAGCATCGCCAGGAATGCCGCGGTCAACCAGAAGGCTCGCGTGGCCATATTCAGCGTGGAGATGTCGCGGGACCAGCTGGTGCAGCGGCTGCTCTCCAGCGAGGCGGGTGTGGACTCTCACCGTTTGCGTCAGGGGAAGGGATCGGATGCGGAGAGCGAGCGGCTGATGGAGGCTACGGGCATACTGTCGGAAGCGCCGATATTCATCGACGATTCACCCGCATTGAGGGTCACGGAGATGAAATCGAAGGCGAGGCAGCTCGATTTCGAGCGCGGCATCGACCTGATAATAGTCGATTACCTGCAGCTTCTGCGGGGGGACGGCAGGGAGAATAGGGTGCAGGAGATCACCGAGATATCTCGATCGCTTAAAGAGCTGGCCCGTGAGCTCAACGTGCCCCTGATCGCCGTCTCTCAGCTCTCCAGAGCTATAGAGTGGCGTTCTTCCCACAAGCCCCAGCTTTCCGACCTCAGGGAGAGCGGATCTATTGAGCAGGACGCCGATGTGGTCATCTTCATCTCGCGGGAGGACAAGTATGTCAAGGAGGATGAATGGGATAAGGATCACCCCGGGGAGAAGTACCCCCGTGGGGTGGCCGATATCATCATCGCCAAGCACCGCAACGGTCCCATCGGCGAGGGGAAGCTGCGCTTCATCGAGAAAACGGTGAAATTCGCCGATTATGAGGTGGAGCGGACGGCATGAGAGCCTTCGCTGGTTTTCCCGAGGACGCTCGCTTTGGGGGAATACCCAGGGTATTCTTCAGCCAGCTTCTTCCCCAGATAGATGACCTGGCTGAATTGAAAGTAACGATACACCTCCTGTACATTCTCTATGAGAGGAAGGGGTATCCGCGCTACATTACCGGTCGTGATCTGGTCGCCGACAGGGCGCTGATGCGGGGTGTCGGCGGTGAAAGCGCCCTGCGCAGCGGTCTGGACCGGGCTGTGCGCCGGGGGGTGATACTGCGCCTGGCAATGGAGAGCGAGGGCAGGCCGGTGGAGCTCTATTTACTGAACACGCAGAGCGATAGGGAGGCGCGGTCCAAGATCGAGAGCGGCGAGATAGATATCGGCCTGTTGCCCGGCGGCGAACCTTTCAATATGAACGGGGAGCGACCCAATATCTTCGCCCTGTACGAGGAAAATATCGGGATGCTGAGCCCCATGATCGCCGAGGAGCTCAAGGATGCCGAGAAGCGGTATCCGCAAAGCTGGATCGAGGACGCTTTCAAAGAAGCGGTGAGCCTGAACAAGCGCAACTGGAGGTATATCGAAGCCATATTGAAACGCTGGGAAAGTGAAGGAAAGGGCCATGGAGAGCCTGGGCGAGGTTCTAAAGCGGATAGGGACAAGTACATCAAAGGCAAATACGGACACGTCGTTAAGCGCTGAGGAGATCGAGGCTGCCTCCGAGGGTGAGGGGTGTCCTGTCTGCAAGGGGGCGGGCTTCGTTCATCCCACACTCTCTTCAGGTGCCCCTGATTTCACCAGGTTAGTCCCCTGTCAGTGTTCCGGGAGAGAGACCGGGGAAAGTCGCACGTTGCGCCTCAGGCGTGGCAGCGGTGACTTGAATTCGAAGTTGTTGCGTAACATGACCTTCGATAATTTCGACTGTAAAAGGGTCAATCTCCCAACCGAAGAGCGGGAGAATCTGGAGCGGGTCTTCAGGACGGCCCGGAAGTTCGCCAAGGAGCCGGATGGCTGGCTGGTACTGATGGGTTCCAACGGTTGCGGGAAGACACATCTGGCTGCCGCCATCGGTAACTACCGGCTGCGGAAGGGCGAACCGGTGCTTTTCGTTTTCGTTCCCGACTTTCTGGATCATCTGCGCTCCAGCTTCATGCCGGAAAGCAGGACAACGTATGACGAGCTCTTCGAGAGGGTCAGAATGGCGCCGCTTCTCATACTGGATGATTTCGGCGAGCAGGCGAGCACCCCGTGGGCTCACGAGAAGATATACCAGGTGATCAATTATCGCTATAATGAGCGTATCCCTACGGTAATAACTACGTGTCTGTCATTGGATGATATGGAACCCCGGATAGGCTCACGCCTCGCTGACACCGGCCTTTGCACCCCGTGCAATATCATGGCCCCCGATTACAGATCCGGGCCGGGGAAAAAGGGAAGTTAGTGGTCGATGGTTAATTCGCCTGTTTTGGTGCTGAACCAGAACTACGAGCCGCTCAATGTGGCCAGGGTGCGGCGGGCGGTGGTCATGGTAATGCAGGGCAAGGCGGAGATGCTGGAGAACGGCTCCGGGGTGATCCATACCGGCAGCGGGGAAGTGCCTCAGCCTTCGGTGATACGTCTGGTATACCTGATCAGGCGCCCCCGTCAGCAGAAGAAGCTGAGTCGCCGCGAGGTGTTCCACCGCGACAAATACACCTGCCAGTATTGCGGCCTGGAGACCAAGCATCTAACACTGGATCATGTATTGCCGCGCCACCGTGGCGGCAGGCATATATGGGAGAACGTGGTGAGCGCCTGCAGCCGATGCAACAGCCGCAAGGCGGGCCATACCCCCGAAGAGGCCGGGATGAGGCTAATCCACGAGCCGTTTGCCCCCTATGTGAGCGGCTACTACGTCCCGTACGAGTATATCCAGAAGCACAACGGGTGGCAGAAATTCCTTCCCCTGCAGCAGACAGGCGCGGGGGATTAACCCCCCCTCTTCCTGTTCGGCCGTTTCCCCTGCCGTCTGATGTCGCTGACGGGGAGCTCCGCAGTGGCCTCGCTCTCGAACTTCACCAGCACCGTCTGTTTCAACGGGTTCCCGCCTATCACAGTGGCAGTGCCGTTAGGGGTATTCACCTGCTGGCCGGCAGGGGGCAGATTCTCCTTGAGGTTGTGGTACTGGGCGCTTTCATACCCCAGGCAGCAGAGCAGCCTGCCGCAGATGCCGGATATCTTTACCGGGTTCAACGGCAGGTCCTGCTCCTTGGCCATCCTTATCGAGACCGGGGTGAACTCGGAAAGGTGGGTGGTGCAGCAGAGGGGGAGGCCGCACCTCCCGTATCCGCCGACGATCTTCGCCTCATCGCGGGGCCCCACCTGACGCAGCTCGATGCGGCTCTTGGCGGTGGAGGTGAGCTCCTTGAGGAGGTCGCGGAAATCGATCCGCCCCTCGGCGCTGAAGCATATGGTGACCCGGCTGTAGTCCAGGTTATAGCTCGCTGAGATGAATTTCATCGGCAATCCGAGCTTGGCGCTTACCTCGCGGCACCGTTCCAGGATTTTCTGCTCCTTGGGGGCGGCATCGCTGCTTTTGCTCAGGTCTTCCTCCCCGGCCTTGCGCATCACCGGCTTCAACGGCTCCGTTATCTCGTTGTCAGCCACCTGTTTGGGAGCGACAACGACACGGCCCAACTCGGGGCCGCGTCCCGTGTCGAGAACGACGTAATCGCCTACCTCCAGATCGATACCGACGGGGTCGAAGTGATATATCTTGCCCGCTGTTTTGAATCTTATCCCGACTACTTCAGACATGTCTATATGTTCATCCCCTTACCGGTTCGGGTATATTCAGCATGAGAACTTCCAGCACCAAACGGGGGTTGGAATTCTGCCCCAGCGCGCGGGCGGCGTCCGCCAGGCTATCGATGAAGCCCTTGATCTGCGGGAGTTGGTATCGGGCCGCCTCAAGCGACAGGGCGTGTTTCTGATCTGCATTGGTGATGAACTCAATACACCCTTCCTTGGTCAGCATGATATCACGCCACCAGCAGGACCACAAGTTCAATATGTCCACGGCCGTCGGCCGGTCCCTGGTGAACTGGTTCGCCAGGTCGTTGGCATAGGCGAAGCGTGATGACCGCCCCTGGGCGGCGAGCTGTTGCAGATCATTGAGCCTGGAGGTGCGCTCGCTGAGGATGCTGTCGTCACGCGAGGCCCGCACCGCCCAGCCGGGACAGCCTGCCGAGAGCCTCGCCAGCAGGCCGGCCTGCTCCGGTGCTACGTTCCAGCGCTGGATGAGGGCCTGTTCCACCTTGGCCGTCGGCACCGGCCTCAGCTCCAGCTTGTGGCAGCGCGACAGCACCGTCGGCAGCAGCAGCCGCTCGTTGGAGGCGAGCAATATCAGCTGGACGTAGGGCGGCGGCTCCTCAAGCGTCTTGAGCAGGGAGTTCGCTGCCTCCAGTGAAAGCCTCTCAGCGCCGTCGATTATGAACACCCGGGTTCTGCCCTCGAAGGGTCTAAGGGTGGCGGACTGCTCCAGGTCTCGGATCTGGTCGATGCCGATCTCCGTCCGCCCGTTAGGCTCAAGTATCTGGACGTCGGCGTGTATCCGGCTGACGATGCGCCGGCACTGGGGACACGAGCCGCAGGGCTGCTCTGCCTCCCCCGTTACGCAATTCAAGACCTGGGCTAAATTCAAGGCGAGGGTCATCTTGCCCACGCTCCAGGGTCCGAGGAACAGGTAGGCGTGAGATAGCCTATCGCTCTTCAGGCTGTTCTGGAGAAGGGCGAGGGCCGTTTCGTGCCCCACTACCTGCCACATGGATGATACCTCAACATTTCAATTCGTTATACTTCATCGCTGACGCTGTTGGATTGAGACGTACTGCATTCAAACCAGGTCGCACCGCATCAGGTCTTCATAGGTCTCTCGGCGGCGGATAAGCCGCGCCGCGCCATCCCCGACTAGGACGATGGCTGGCCTTGGCGAGGAGTTATAGTTCGATGCCAGGGACAGGCAGTAAGCCCCGCAGCAGGGCAGGGCTATGATGTCGCCGGGCGACAGTGCCGGCAACTCGACATCCCTGATGAGTATGTCCCCCGATTCGCAGAACTTCCCCGCCAGCGTGACCCTCTCGCTATTGGTGCCTTCCACATTGCTGGCGACGACGGCATCATACTCGGCACCGTAGAGGGCGGGGCGTATGTTATCCCCCATGCCGCCATCCACGGAGACGTATTTACGAACACCTTCGATCCCTTTAGCAGCGCCCACGGTGTAAAGGGCCACCCCGGCCTGACCGACAACGGACCTGCCCGGCTCGACGATGAGACACGGCGGTCGAATGCCGAACTCGTCACACTTTGTAGTAATGATACCGGCTATGGTTTCAGCGAACGTATCCACAGCGGGCGGCTGTTGCCCCTCGCTGTATGCTATGCCCAGGCCGCCGCCGATGCTCAGCTCTTTGAGCTCGAAGCCGTGTTTGCTTGCCATGTCGGCAGCGAAGTCGAGCACCAGACCCGCCGCCTGCCCGAACGGCGCCAGCTCCAGTATCTGCGAGCCGATGTGGTAGTGCAGGCCGGCAAGGTCGAGCCCCGGGGATGCTATGGCCTCGACGATCGCTTCCTCGGCATGGGGCAGGGGGAAGCCGAACTTGCTGTCGACCAGCCCGGTCTTCAGGTGGGCATGGGTATGGGGGTCGATCCCCGGCGAGATGCGGATGAGGATTTTCAGCGGTTTTTCACTGCTGCTGCCGGGGACGATATCACCGAGCATCTTTAGCTCATGGAAGCTGTCAACCACGATGCATCCCACCCCCGACCCTATCGCCGCCTCCAGCTCATCGCGGGACTTGTTATTGCCGTTGAAATACACTCGCCCCATGGGGAAGCCCGCCGAACGGGCAATCGCCAGCTCACCGCCGGATACCACGTCCAGCCCCAAGCCCTCCTCGTCGAAGATGCGAGCCAGGGCGCGGTTGATGAAGGCCTTGCAGGCGTAGCAAACCAGGCTGTCCGGATATCGCTTATTGAATCCGTCGCGATAATCGGCGCATCTCTGCCTCAGGGTCGTCTCATCGAACACGTAGAGCGGCGTGCCGAACTCGCCGGCCAAATCAACCGTATCGCACCCGCCGATAATGAGGTGATTCCCTGCCACCGTGGCGGTTCGCGGGAATAGCGTCAAATGCCCTCTCCCCCTCATGATTACTTCATCCGGTAACGGGTGTCACTGCCGTTGACGCTCACCGATACCTTCCCTTCCTGCTCCAGCTTCACCAGGTGGGCCGATATCTGCCCCTTGGCCACGGCGCGAAGGAAGCCGGTGAGCTCGGGGTACATCTGGCCTACCATCTCCTTTATCGTGTCCTTGCCCTGCCGCAACAGGCCGACTACCTGCTCTTCCCGCTCCAGGCGATGCCGGATCAGCTGCTCAACCCGCTGCCGCGGCTCCGTCACCGGTGGGCCGTGAGACGGCAGCATCAGCTCGATATCGTAATCGAGGAGCTTCCTCAGGGATGCGATGTATTGTGACATGTCGCCCCATGGCGGCTGCAGCGCGGTGGTGCTGCTGGACAGGACGTGGTCTCCGGTAAACATTATCTTCTCCCGCCTTATATACAGGCAGATGTGGCCCGGATTGTGGCCCGGGGTGTGCACTACCTCCAGTTCGATCCCGCCCAGGGAGATGATGTCGCCGTTCTCTACCACCTGGTCTACCGGTATGTCGGTTTTTTCCGCCGAGTGCAGCACGATATCGGCGCCGGTCCCTCTCTTTATCCCCGTAGCGCCGCTGATATGGTCGGGGTGGGCATGGGTTATTACTATATATGCAAGCTGAAGCTGCGGGAACTCGCCCAGGTACCGTATCAGCCTGGCGGTGCACTTATTGTCGCCGTATGCCGAGTCGATAACGGCTGCCTCACTGCCGGCTACGAGATAGACCTTGGGGGCGAGGAACCCCATCGCAGATTCAAGGCCGATAGGCACGTCATGTATACCGGGGGCGATCTCCATTGCAGCTTCCTGTTAGTTCATATTAGCAATTGGACTTTGCAAAGTCAACAAAACGCTATCGCAGCCGCCCCGGCTTAGGGCAGGGGTGTATTTGACAGCGATGCGGCGGGCAACTAGAATTTGCCTGAGGTACTGTATGCATCACAAAACTGTTATTGGGAACGGGCTTCGGGTCATCAGCACCCGTATGCCGCATACCAAGGCGGTCAGCGTTGCGGTCTTCGTCAGCTCCGGCTCACGATACGAGAGGGAGGATGAGGCTGGGTGCTCACACTTCATCGAGCATCTGTGTTTCAAGGGCACGCAACGTCGCCCCACGGCTAAAGAGATAGCCGAGACCGTCGATGGCGTCGGGGGGTTGCTGAACGGGGGGACGGATAAGGAGTTCACTATATACTGGTGTAAGATGGCGAGGCAGCATTTCGCCCGCGCACTCGACCTGCTGGCAGATATGATACGCTGCTCCAAATTCGAAGATCAAGACATAGAGCGGGAGCGCCAGGTTATCATAGAGGAGCTGAACGAGAGCATGGATTCGCCTCAGGACAGGGTGAACCGCCTGATAGATGAGGTGGTCTGGCCCGGCCAGCCGCTGGGGCGTGAGATCGTAGGCACCAGGGAGACGGTGAGCAACATCAGTCGCCGTATGCTGCTGGATTATATGGATTGCCAGTACGGCCCCGGCAGTGCCGTGGTAAGCGTCGCCGGCGATATCGGGCAGGACGAGGTTTTATCTCATATAGAGAGGGCATTCGGCGATTGGGGGGTGACATCTCCCAGAACGCCTGTGCCTGCTGACGACAGGCAGGCAGAGCCTTTCCTCCGCATCGAGAGGCGGGATACCGAGCAGTCCCACCTGTGTCTGGCGGTACGCGGCCTCTCATTCGCTCACCCGGACCGATTCAACCTGGACCTGCTGAATATCATCCTCGGTGGCGGGATGAGCAGCCGTCTGAATCTGGAGATACGGGAGAGAAGGGGCCTGGCCTACGATATACACAGCTATTCGCAGTATTTTCTAGACTCCGGCGACGTCATCATCTATGCCGGTGTGGACCCGCGGAATGCGGCCGACACCATATCCGCTATCGTGGATGAACTGGTTCGCATGAAACAGGCCATCCCGGCGGCTGAGATCGAGAAGGCCAAGGAGATGGTGAAGGGGCGCCTGCTGCTGAGCATGGAGGATACGCGGAGCGTGGCGGGATGGGTGGGGGGTCAGGAGGTGCTTGTGGGGCAGTTCCGTCCCGTGGAGGAGGTGCTGTCCATCGTGGATGCCATAGATGCGCAGGCTTTGAACAGGGTGGCTGAGCAGATCCTGGTTACGGAGAGGCTTAATCTGGCCGTCGTGGGCCCGGTGGTGGACGAGGACAGACTAATCGGGCTGCTGAAGATATAGAGGCGGTGGAACGAAAAATGCAGCTACGGCCGTTCGGCCGTAGCTGCATTACGCTATACAAAGGCTTTATACTAGTACTCGGGCATGGCAGGAGGAGCGCCGGCGGGCTCTTTCTCCTTGATGTCGGTGATCAGGCACTCTGTGGTGAGAACGATGGCAGCGATGCTGGCCGCGTTCTCAATCTCCGCCCGCACCACCTTTGCCGGGTCGATGATCCCCCGCTGTTTCATGTTGGCATAATCGTCACGAGAGGCATCATAGCCGATGCCGGTCTTTGACTCCTTAACCATGTTGACCACGACGGAGCCCTCCTTGCCGGCGTTGGTGGCGATCATCCGCAGCGGTTCCTCCAGTGCGCGCCTTACGATGTTAACCCCTGTGGCTTCATCGCCATCGACCTTCAGCTTGTCGAGGGACGCTATGGCGTTGATGAATGCCACACCGCCGCCGGGGACGATGCCCTCTTCCACCGCCGCCCTGGTTGCGGACAGGGCGTCTTCCACGCGGTGCTTCTTCTCCTTGAGCTCCACCTCGGTGGCAGCTCCGACCTTGATCACGGCAACGCCGCCGGCCAGCTTGGCCAGGCGCTCCTGCAGCTTCTCACGGTCGAACTCGGATGTGGTCTCCTCTGCCTGGGCCTTGATCTGCTTGATGCGGGCCTCGATCTCTTTGTCCGAGCCCTTGCCTTCGACGATGGTGGTCTCCTCTTTGTTCGCCACCACCCTGCGGGCGCGGCCCAGGTCCTCTATGGTCACGGACTCCAGCTTGCGGCCCATGTCCTCGGTGATAACGGTGCCCCCGGTGAGGATGGCCATATCCTCCAGCATGGCCTTGCGGCGGTCGCCGAAGCCCGGCGCCTTCACCGCGAGGCAGTTGATGATGCCCCTGAGCTTGTTGACCACCAGGGTGGCCAGCGCCTCGCCGTCCACGTCCTCAGCGATGATAACGAGGTTCTTGGTGACCTGAAGGATCTTCTCCAGGGCGGGGAGCAGGTCGCTCACCGCGGATATCTTCTTGTCGGTGATCAGGATATAGGGGTCGTCGAGGGCGGTTTCCATCCGCTCCGGGCTGGTTACGAAGTAAGGGGATATGTAGCCGCGGTCGATCTGCATCCCCTCGACATACTCGGTCTCGAACTTTATGCCTTTGCCTTCCTCGACAGTTACCACGCCGTCCTTGCCCACCTTCTCCATGACCTCGGCGATGAGGTTGCCGATCTCCTCGTCGGCCGCCGAGATGGATGCCACCTGGGACACCTGCTCCTTGGTGGTGACCGGGGTGCTCATCTTCTTGAGGGCGGCGATGACGGCCGCTGCGCCCTTCTCGATGCCTTTCTTGATGGCCATCGGGTTGGCGCCGGCGGCCACGTTCTTCATCCCGTCGTGAAGCATAGCCTGGGCCAGCACGGTGGCGGTGGTGGTTCCGTCGCCGGCGACGTCATTTGTCTTGGTGGCCACCTCCTTGATCAGCTGCGCACCGATGTTCTCGAAAGGCTCCTCCAGCTCGATCTCTTTGGCGATGGTTACGCCGTCATTGGTGATGGTGGGCGGGCCGAACCGCTTGTCCAGCACGACGTTGCGCCCCTTAGGGCCCAGTGTGATTTTCACTGCATTGGCGAGGGCATCCATCCCGATCTTGAGATGCCGCCTTGCCTCCTCGCTGTAGATTAACTGTTTTGCCATTTCCCCTCCTTATTTAGTGATTATCGCCAGGATATCGCTCTCTCTCAGGATCAGATATTCATCCTTATCCTGCTTGAGCTCGGTCCCGGCATACTTCTGGTAGATGACCTTGTCGCCCTTCTTCACCTCCGGGGCGACCCTCTTGCCGGAGTCGTCCAGCCTGCCCGGCCCTACCGCGATGACCTCGCCCTTCTGAGGTTTCTCTTTAGCGGTATCGGGCAATATGATACCCCCCTTGCTCACCTCCTCCTGTTCCATCGGTTTTACTATCACCCGATCTGCCAATGGCTGTAACTTCTGTGCCACTTTTACCTCCCTCCTTTTTAGCAGTCTCGATGTTAGAGTGCTAATTAAGTATGTTATATCAAAATGCCAAATGTCGCAACAGGCGATAGGTTAAATGGAGTGGATATAAACGAATATATAGGGATATAGTAACGATAATGCTGTGTGCAATCTCTATAAAGCTCGCCCAAACTCGTAAATACGCCGTCAGGCAGATTGAGTCAATCTGAGGCTGGGGCTGACATCGAGGTTCCAGTCCGAGTGATTCCCGGAGGTAAGATGGAAATAGGAGCAGGATGCTATCATGGCGGCGTTGTCGGTGCAGAGGGCGGGGCCGGGGATGAGCGTGGGTATGGGCGAACGCCGGGTTAATTCCGACCGCAGAGCGCTGTTGGCAGCCACGCCGCCGCACAGCAGGATGTTGCGGGCTTGCAGCCTTCTGGCTGCCGATACGGTTTTAGTGACCAGAACATCGACCACCGCCTCCTGGAAGCTGGCGGCGATATCGCTTTTGGTGCATGCGCCCCCGGTACGGCCGATTTCCTCGCGGCCTGCCAGGTCCATTTCAGTTATGAGGCGCAGCGATGCGGTCTTCAGCCCGCTGAAGCTGAAATCGTCGCAGCCTTTAAGCCAGGCGCGGGGCAGCGTATGGTGAATGCCGGAGCCTTGACGGGAAGCCTGCTCTATGGCGGGACCGCCGGGGTAGCCCAGACCCAGTATGCGGGCCACCTTATCGAAGGCCTCACCGGCGGCGTCATCCCGCGTTCTGCCAAGCAGTTGATAATCCCCGTGCCCACGCATCAGCAGCAGGTCGCTGTGCCCGCCGGATACGATGAGGCACAGCGCGGGGAATTGCGGAGACCTTCCCTCCAGCCAGTTGGCATAGATATGCCCCTCGATGTGGTTGACCCCGATGATCGGCAGGCGGTGAGACAGGGCGATCGCCTTGGCGGTGTTGACCCCGACGAGGAGGGAGCCGGCGAGGCCGGGCCCGCAGGTGACCGCAATGGCATCCAGGTCGTTCCAGCGCGCGCCGGCACGGGACATGGCTTCAGTGATGATGGGGACAATGGTGAGCAGGTGCTGCCGGGAGGCCACCTCGGGGACGATGCCACCGTAGCGGGAATGGATATCCACCTGTGAAGCGACGATATTGGAGCGGATCTCCCGCCCATCACGAACCACGGCCGCCGCCGTTTCGTCGCAGGAAGTCTCGATACCCAGTATTAGCATTTGAGCCCGATTAAATATAGCAAATGTCGATGGGTGGTGTAAATCGTTACATCGGCCTTCGCCGCTTCTATAGTGCCTCGAAACGAAGCTGAAAATCGGCAGGCCTTTTGACAGTATCCATAGCCGATGATATTATTGGAGGGGACAGCGATCTTGAGGGATGACGAAACAGGGGGGAGCCGTTGATGGATGGCACTAGTACTGTATACTTGGTACTTCTTTTCCTCTGTGTCGGGGCCTCTGCTTTCTTCTCGAGCGCGGAAACCGCCTTCGTCGGCTTGTCCAAGACACGGTTGCGGCATCTGGTGGAGAACGGCGTGCACGGGGCGAGCAGGGTCGAAAAGATCATGGAGCGCCCCGAGAAGCTCCTCGCCACAATCCTGCTGGGCAACAATCTGGTCAATGTCGCCGCTGCTTCAGTGGGCACGGCGTTGGCGGTGACGATATGGGAAGGGGATCTGGGCATCCTGATAGCTACCATTGTGGTCACTATCATCCTGCTGATCTTCGCCGAGGTGACGCCGAAGACGATAGCACTGAGGCATAGCGAGAAGATGGCCCTGATATACGTGTATCCGCTTCAGGTTATCAGTTTAATCTTTTCCCCCATCGCCAGCGCTTTGAGCTGGTTGGGGACCAGGATCGCCGGCGGCAGGGACAAGATGCCTCAAACCCTGGTGAGCGAGGAGGAGATACGCAGCATGATCTCTGTGGGCAGGGACGAGGGAACGGTGGAGGAGTCGGAAGCCCAGTTGTTGTGCAAAGTGTTCGTGTTCGGGGATAGAACGGTGCGTACGGTGATGACACCGCGCCCGGAGGTCATCTGGATGGAGCAGGGCACCAAGCTAGCTGATTTCCTAGGCATATATGCGGACCACCCTCACACGCGGTTCCCGGTCTACCGCGAGAACGTCGATAATGTGATAGGGGTGCTGTCGATAAAGGATGTGCTGATGGCGCAGGCCCAGGGCAACCTGGAGAAGAATGGCGCGATCGACGATCTGGTGCGGCCGGCGACATTCGTCCCCGAGACTAAACGGATCGCCCAGCTCTTCACCGAGATGCAGTCCGACGGTTACAATATGGTGATGGTTGTCGACGAGTACGGTGTTTTAACAGGCATCGTTACTCTGGAGCAGCTGGCGAGCGAGATCGTGGGTGAGATGGGCGATGAGCTGGTTCAGGTGGATAAGGATTTCGAGGTCATCGACGATAAGACGGTTCAGATAGACGGCGGTATGCGGGTGGACGAAGCCAATGAGGAACTGGGGCTTGAGCTTCCTCTCGGTGAATACGACACTGTGGCCGGCTTTATGTTGGATCTCCTGGGCCATATCCCGCAGGAGGGGGAGCAGATTAAATACGGCAGCCTGAAGATAGCGATTACCCAGATGCGGGAGCAGAGGATCGAGAAGATACTGGTGACCAAGGAGTGATGTGCAGCGGCTGCGAGTCACCTTTTCGCGGGGTGGTGAGGTCAAGTACCTGTCCCATCTGGATATCATGAGGCTGTGGGAGCGGGCTTTGCGCCGCGCTGATATCCCACTCGCCTATTCCCAAGGCTTCAGCCCTCATCCCAAGATCTCCATCGCCGCCCCGCTGCCCATCGGCGTGACCAGCAACGGGGAGCTGATGGATCTATTCCTGCGCAAGACGATATCCCCGTATTTCTTGATGAAGGCGGTATCGGAACAGATGCCCGCCGGGATGGGCATAATCGGGGTCGACCAGGTGTCACCCAAACTGCCGTCGCTGCAATCCCAGGTGAGGCAGGCGGAGTACCGGGTGGAGCTGGAGACCGACAAGAGCGAGGCTGATGTGCGGCAGGCCATCGAATCATTTATGGGTAATGACCATTTCTCCTGGCAGCACCGGCGGGACGGCGAGGTCCGGCAGTATGACCTGCGGGCTCTGGTTGACAGCCTGTGGCTCGTCGAGTGGCGGGGGGCGGGGTGCGTGATAGGCATGTGTCTGCGCACCGGCAGCGAGGCCACGGGGCGGGCGGAGCAGGTGACCATGGCTCTGGGGTTTACCGGCAGGCCCAGATCGATCCACCGCACGCGATTGATATTGGCGGGTTAATCACGCCTCTAAGTGTTTGACGTATTATGAGACTTATGCTGGTTCGGCACGGCGAGACGCAGTGGAACCGGGAGAACCGTATCGTGGGGCATACCGAGATCGGTTTAACCCCGGACGGGCATCGTCAGGTGGCGCTGCTGGCGCGGGCGCTGGGGGAGGAAAAGATAGATGCGATTTACTCCAGCCCCCTGAGGCGCGCCGTCGAGACCGCCAGCGCAATCGCTGAACGGCACGGCCTGGAAGTGGTGATCGATGATGCGTTGAAGGAGGTGGATGCAGGGGAGCTCGACGGAATCGCCATAGAGGAGGTCGTGCGGCGCTACGGGGACTTCTGGGAAGCATGGGTAAGGGGGACGGACACGCTGAGGATGCCGGGTGGGGAGACTATGGGCGAACTGCAGCTAAGGGCATGGTCGGTGGTGACCAGGGTCGTCGGCGATCACCCCGACAGCACGGTGATAATGGTGAGCCATACGCTGACCATCCTCAGCATCTTAACCACTGTTCTGGGGATGCCGCTGGCGGATTTCAGGCGGCTGAGGCTCGGCCTGGCCTCAATTAACACGCTCGATTTCAAGGGGAGCGTGACCTCCCTTGTCGGGTTCAATGACACCTGCCATTTGGTGGAGATGTAATCGACAAGTCGCTGACGGCGGTCGCTAGATGGATGATCTTAAACAGCGTGTGCTTCGCTTCATCCAGGAGAACGGATTAATCGTCAGCGGCGAGACACTGCTTATCGGCGTATCCGGGGGGCCGGACTCGGTATGCCTGCTTCACCTCCTGAATCACCTCAGGGAAGGCATGGGGTTAGTCCTGCATGTGGCGCACCTCGATCACATGCTGCGGGGGGCAGATTCCGATGGCGACGCCGCCTACGTCTCGCGGTTAGCGTCGAGTCTGAGCATCCCGGCCACGGTAGAGCGCGCGGATGTGGCTGCTCACCGGCAGGGGCGGCGGCTGTCGATAGAGGAGGCGGCCAGGGAGGTGCGTTTCGCTTTCTTCGCCCGGGTGGCGCGGGATGTCGGCGCTGAGCGTATCGCTTTAGGACACACTCGTGACGACCAGGTTGAGACCATCCTTATGAACCTGCTGCGGGGCACGGGGCTGACGGGGTTGAGGGGGATGATGCCGATTACCTCGTTACGCACGGCCGGCGGCAACCGGTTGGAGGTGATTAGGCCGCTGCTGGAGGTCAGCAGGGAGCAGACGGAGGGGTACTGCCGCGAGTTCGATTTGAATCCCCGCATCGATATTTCCAATTTTTCACTCGACCATACGCGGAACCGGGTGCGGCACGAGCTTGTGCCGGCACTGAAACGTTACAACAGGAACGTGGATGCGGCACTATTGCGCACCGCCGACGCCGCCGCTGGCGCGGTATCGTTCATAGACGATGAGGTGTCCGGGATATGGGACAGCGTGGTCACGGTGCAGCCCAACGGACTGCTGATCGATTCCGAAGAGCTGTCGGGTTGCCACCCGGCAGTGCAGCGACATCTACTGCGGCGGGCCATCGCGGCGGTCCTGGGCGATCTGGTAGACGTTCAGGCGGTGCATATCGATAAGATAGTGCAGGCGCTATCCGCGCCGGCCGGCAGAAGGATCGTCCTGCCACGCGGGCTTTCATTCTCTGTGGGGTACCGGGACTGCCTGCTTTCCAGCGGTGCCGCCGAGGCTTGTCCTTTCCACACCATCGAGCATCAGTATAGGATCGCTGTCCCCGGCGAAACGGCGATCCTCGGATGGCGGATAAGAGCCAGCCTCGCCGCATCGGCCGACGGCAAAGCGGGGGGCTATGTGGCGCATCTCGATCTGGATGCCGTTGGAAGGGATCTGAGCGTCCGTGCCAGGAAGCCCGGCGACCGTTTCCGCCCGCTGGGCATGGAGGGGAGCAAGAGCCTGCAGGATTTCATGGTGGATGCCAGGATTCCCCGTTCGTGGCGCGGCCGCATTCCGCTGGTGTGCTCACCCGACGGCATCGTCTGGGTGGTAGGCTGGCGCATTGCGGAGGGGGCGAAGGTCACCGATGCCACCAAACGGGTTCTGCGATTGGAGTTCGAGAGGGCTTAATCCTGTCCGATGCGCGTCGCATGAACGAAGGCCTTCATGAAGTCGGGATAGGTGCTCAGCTCTACATAACGAACACTATCGGCTATCGCAGCGGCCTCGTTTCGCTTGTCCCGTGAGATCAGGGCCAGGCGGGCCCCGGTGCCGGCGGCGTTTCCTACCTGGCGGAACCTGTCCGCGGGCAGCGGCGGCAGCATCCCGATCAGCGTCGCGCTGTCGATGTCGATGTAGCTTCCGAAGGCCCCGGCGATGACCACTTCATCCAGTTCCGCATCGGCGCAGCCTGCCGACCGCAGCAGGACATCGATGCCGGTACGTATGGCCCCCTTGGCCAGCTGAAGCTGACGCACGTCGCCCTGGGTTATCGTTATCGCTGGCTGGCCTCCGCGTTCCTCCTCGTTGACCAGCACGAACTCTCGCTGGCCGTCGGCATCTCGCACCCGGGTGTATTCGCCCATCCTGCCCCTGCTGTTGACGATGCCGTTTCGATACAGCTGGGACAGGGCATCCAGTATGCCGGAGCCGCATATGCCGGCGGGGGCAGCGCCGCCGATGGTCTGGTAACGGACCGCGTCCCCGTCGATCTCCAGGCGCTCGATAGCGCCGGGCGCCGCCCGCATGCCGAACTTGATATGGGCCCCTTCGAATGCGGGGCCGGAGGCGCACGAGACGCAGGATGCCCTGTTGTCCTTCACCAGCGAGACCTCGGTGTTGGTACCGATGTCCAGCGCCAGCGCGGTATGTGTCGATCGTGTAACCCCGGTGGCCAGCAGCATGGCAACGTGGTCGGCGCCGACGAAGCCGGCGATGTTGGGCAGCGTGTGCAGATAGGCGCCGGGGGCGATGCGCAGGCCGATATCGGCGGCTGGCACGTCCATCGCTTCCTCGACAGCCGGGGTAAAGGGGGACACCGCCAGGCGCTCGATGGGCAGATTCAGCAGCAGGTGGTGCATGGCGGTGTTGCCCACCGCCACCGCCTCCAGTACCTCCTGCGGTTCGGCTCCTATGTCGGCACAGGCCTCGGTGGCTAAGCCGTTGAGAGCCTCTACCACTGTATCGTGCAGCCTCTGCGCATGCGCCGGCGACTCCCGGGCATACACCAGTCGGGCGATGACGTCCTCACCGTGGGAAATCTGGGGGTTCATCCCGCCGCTGGAGGCGATAGTACGGCCGCTGTCCAGGTCGACGATGTATGCGGCCAGCTTGGTGGTGCCGACATCGAGGGCCATCCCGAGACGGCGGTCGTTGCGGGATTGTGTCAGAAGCTCGGGATGGTCATGGAACACCGGCGGGTCGGGGGTGACGGGGACCTCCAGCCCGTCCACCTGGGTGCGCTGCGGGGCGGTCAGCGATGCGGAGGGCACGTGCAGCCTGCAGTCGCTGCGGGGGTATGTCTGGCAGGCGAGGCGGTAGCCGTCCTTCAGTTCTTGGGGTGATAGCGCTTCTTCCTCACCTTTGGTCGGCGGTGACACTTCGCCATCGACTACCTGCACCTTGCAGCGAGTACAGGTGCCCTTGCCGCCGCACAAACTCACCAGCTCAACCCCCAGCCGGTGCGCCGCCTCCAATAGCGATTCGTCGGCGGGGCACTGGCCGCGGCGCCCTATGGGCTGGAAATCGACCGTATATCGCATCGTTACCTGGATAGCTCGTAGGTCTTGCCGGTGTGCAGCATCGCCCGCAGGTTCTCCGGCTTGATGGCGGCGGGCAGTTCGCAGCCGGATGAGAGGAAGAACCCGCCATCCCCGCCGACCTCGTCGATGAGCTTCCGGCAGTAGGCCTGCACCTCTTCCGGCTTCCCCAGCGACAGCAGGGAGGCCTGCACATCGCCGCTGAGGCACAGGTGGTCGCGCAGCACCTCCTTGGCGGCGAAGATGTCGCTGGTGCCGTCCAGGGCCAGCACCGCCGAGCCGCGCGGCAGCTGTTTGAAATAGGGGATATTCTTGTCCCAGCTGGTATCCAGGTGGAACCAGGTGACGATCCCCTCTGACCACAGGGCATCGACAATCTCCTTAGTATAAGGCCACCAGAAGCGCTCGAATATCCTGGGGGGATAGAAGAAGCCGCCGGCACGCTCCTCGACCAGCAGCGTGATGTCGTTGCCGAACATCTTGCTGCCGTTAATGGTGGTATCGATGAACTCGCGGGTCATGGTCTTCAGCGCCCGCTCCACCATATCGGGGTGGTAGTAGAGATCCTCGGTGAACCTGACCATTGAGCGGCCCAGGGAAAGCCTGAAGAAGGGGTGGCAGGTGAAGGGTGAGGGCGGGTACATGGTGACCACTCCGCGCTGGGCCCAGTCCGCCTTGCCTTTGAAGAAGATGGGGATCATGGCGGTCAGGGTGTCGTTGAGTTTCGTCGGCGTGATATCGAGGATGCGGAAGATGAAATCATCGGTCATGAACTTGACCCATCCTATATCGGCGATGGTGTCGTAGTCCTCGGGTTTCAGCACCTCATCCTCGAACGCCTGATAGGGATAGTCGTCGGGCAGGTCCAGGCCGGGGTATTTGAGCTTCAGGCCGAGGGCCAGCGACATGACCGTCTTGGTCATGGAGGTGTCGTTGCCTACCAGGCTGCCTAGGTCCAGGTCCCAGCCGCCGAATTCGTCGAACACCTGAAATATTATCTCGTTCGCCCGCCGGGGATCGGCGTAGAATTCGGCATTGCTGATGCCGGCGATGGTGGCGAAGGGGGCGGCGGTGGCCAGGATGGCGATGGGTACGCGGTCGGGCTTTTCAAGCCGGACCGCGGCACTCACCCGCTCCGCGGAGGACATGGTCTCGACAGCCATATCATTTGCCTCCGATGACGTTGATGCAGTAGGAGACGCCCTCGGTGGCGTCGGTGGTCTGGAAATCGGCCCCCACATAGTCCCTGACCATGGGGGTGGTGACCCCGCCGCCGATCATGAGCTTGAATCGCTCCCTGAGGCCGGCCTCACGGAGCAGCTCCGAGGCCTGTTTCATGCTGTCGAAGGTGCTGGTGATCAGAGCGGAGAAGCCGACGAAGTCGGGGGACATCTCTCTCACCTTATCTACAACCATGGCCGGATCGGCATCCACGCCGAGATCGTGGACGGCGAAGCCCTGAGACTTGAGCAGGGTAGCGAAGATGTTCTTGCCCAGGTCGTGGATGTCACCTTTCAGGGTGGCGAGCACGATTGTACCGAGGGGTTTCGTCGGTCGCGCTCGTGATAGGAAGGGCTCAAGGATAGATACCGCTCCCTTGAAGATCTCGGCGGACAGCATCAACTCGGCGAGGAAGTAGTCGCCTGCCTGGAACCTCTCGCCGACGATGGTCATCCCCCGGCGGCACTCGTCGAGTAGCAGCACGGGGTCGGCGCCGCCTACCGCCCGCTCTTTCACGGTGGCAAGGGCCGCTTCACGGTCAAGCTCTACAATCGATGCGCTGATGTCTGCTGTCATATGCGGTTCTCCTGAAAAAGCCGGTCGTTGCGCTCGCTATCCGACGGTGCTTATTATAGGGCAATTGAATGGCTATGGAAAGGCGCTATGCCCTTCGATGGCATCGTATCGATGCCGATTTGGCGGCACTACGGCAGCCCGCTGTGGCGCCGGTTCCAGTCTATGAACTGGCTGATGGCCCGCGCCGCGCTGTAAACGGAGGTGTAGAAAGGCACCTTATGCTTCACGCATTCATTGCGGGTGATGTCCAGGATGCTGAGGGCGAAGCGGCTCTCCGCCGTGTGAACCGCCACGGCGAGGGGTTTGCCCGACTTGATGAACTCCTGCAGGAAGCGGGCTCGCTGGTCGATGCAGAACTGCCTTATGAAGCTGTTTTCTTCGAACGGCTCGATGTCGGGGGCGATCTGCCAGATGAACATATCGGTCTGGCCCCAGTCGGTGAAGGTTTTGATGACGGGATCCCAGTCTATATGCATCTTGCCCACGTCCACCGGATTACGCAGCATGCTGCCGGCGGTGGGCGCATAGCGCCTGAGCTCGGCTACCATATCTTCGGGGATCGGCGGGAGCTTTAGCCCGCCTCGCTCGCAGTCATCGGCGGCACGCACGCTGGGGCCGCCGCCGATGCCGATAACCACGGCGTCCTTACCTTGGGGCAGCGGCATGAACTGGAAGGTCACCAGCAGGTCGATCATCTGCTCCAGGTCGGGGACGCGGATCGCGCCGGATTGCCGTATCAGTGCGTCCCACACCTTGTCGTCGCCGGCCAGCGCCCCGGTGTGGGAGCTGGCGCCGCGGGTGCCGGCAGCGGTGCCCCCCTTCTTGACCAGGATCACCGGTTTCTTCCCCGCTGCTTCGGCCAGCACCTTTTTCAGGCGGTGACCGTCGCTGGTCCCCTCGATATAACCGGCGATGATGTCGGTCTCCGGGTCATCGGCCAGATACTCCAGCAGATCGCATTCATTGATGTCGCTGGCGTTACCGTAGCTTACCACCTTGCTGAAGCGCACCCCCCGGCTGGCCGCGCCGATGGTGACCAGCAGGGAGTAGCTCCCGCTCTGGGCGATGAGGCCCACCGAACCCGACTCCTCGGGGAAGGTGGGGCAGAAGGAGATGCCCAGCTTGGGGTAGTAGAGGCCCATGCAGTTGGGGCCGATGATGCGGATGCCGCCCTTTCGGGCGATCTGGACCAGCTCGTCCTGCAGCCTGCCCATGTCGTGGACGCCGATCTCGGAAAAGCCGGAGGTATACATGTGGAATACCTTCACCCCCTTGGCGATGCAGTCCTCCAGCAGCTGGCGTGTCGAAGATGCAGGAATGGCGCAGATGACGTGGTCCACCGGCCCGGGGATGTCCCTGACCGTGGGGTAGGCGGTCAGGCCGGACACCGTGGAGGCGTTGGGGTTGACCGGGAATATATCGCCCGTATACCCGAACTTCTTCAGCGGCTCCAGGAACATGATGGTGGCCGGGTTGAAGGCGTTATCGCTCGCACCGACCAGCGCTATGGAGCGGGGGTGGAATATATACTCGAGTGACGTCATTTCACTGGATTTCAGTTCATATCTTGGCTGCCAGCCTGGCTGCCTGGTAGGTTGCGGCTGCCGCATCGCGGGGGGCATCACAGTCGCCGATGGTGTAGACCTCGGGCACGACGTCATCCAGTTCGCGGGCGAGGCTGTCGTTGGGCCGGGCGCCGACGGCCATGATGACCGTGTCGGCGGGCAGGCTGAAGATATCGTCCCCCCAGCCGATAACCACCTTGTCGTCGGTGATCTCCACCGCCGCGGTGTGGATGTACAGCGGGACGCGCAGCTCGATGAGCCGTCTCACCAGGCTGCGGAAGGTCATGCCCTCGAGCTTGCTCCCGTTCTGCCCCAGCCCCCTCAGCGTGGCCAGGCTTACCGCTTGCCCCTGCTCGGCAAGCATTATAGCTACCTCCATGCCGATGAACCGCCCACCGA
Source organism: uncultured Dehalococcoidales bacterium (assembly GCA_964649185.1). Classification (GTDB taxonomy): domain Bacteria; phylum Chloroflexota; class Dehalococcoidia; order E44-bin15; family E44-bin15; genus CAYUWM01. The sequence goes on along the minus strand of CAZYOO010000004.1, from coordinate 18,840 downwards.
TGACAACCACCTTGCCCGTGGCCTTGGCCTTGCCGGTGATAACATCGTTGGCCTGCACCACGTTCCGTCCCGAGGCCCCGGGGATGTTGAGGACTGCGGGAGAAGCGCCGGTAGCGATAACCACGGCATCAGGCTGAAGCTCGATGACCTTCTCCCTGTTGATGACCACTCCCATTTTAACCGGGACCCCCTCTTTGGATAGGGCCTGCTTGAGATAGGTGGTGAACCGGGAATAGTGTTCCTTGCCCGGCTGAGATGCGGCTATGTTCCACTGCCCCCCCAGCTCGCTGTTCCTCTCGTACAGGGTCACGTAGTGTCCGCGCCGGGCCAGCAGCAGTGCGGCCTGCATGCCGGCTAATCCGCCGCCGACCACCATCACCTTCTTCGGGGTGTTTGTAGGCGGGAAGGGATACTTGCCTTCGCGGTACAGGGAGGGGTTGACCGAGCAGGGGCCAAGCCCGGGATCGGTCCTGATGCAGTTGTTGCAGTACACGCACCAGCGGACCTCCTCGACTCGTCCGTCGCGGAGCTTATTGGGGAGTTCGGGGTCGGCGAGCAGGGGTCGCCCCATGCCGATGAAGTCCATCCTGTGGTCGCTCACCAACCTCTCGCCCAGCTCGGGGCTGATCTTGCCGGCGACGGAAACCGGTATTGAGACCGCTTCTTTGATCTTCTCCGCCAGCGGCACCATGGGCCCCTCCGGGTAGGGATAGGGCGGTATGCTCAGTGAAGCCCAGAACTCCAGCCCGGAGGATACGCTGATGGCATCGGCGCCCGCCTGCTCCAGTATCTGCGCTTGTTGCATGGCCTCATCGATGGTGATGCCGCCGTCGAGATCGTCGGTGGCGTTGATCTTCACTATCAGCGGGAAGCCTTTGCCGGTGACCTCCTTTATACGCTCTACGATGCGCCGGGCGAAACGCGCCCGGTTCTCAACGCTGCCGCCGTAGAGGTCGGTGCGGCGGTTGGTGATGGGGGACATGAAGGTGCTTACCAGACAGCCGTGACAGGCATGCAGCTCGACAGCGTCGGCGCCCGCCCGTTTAACCCGTCGCGCCGCCTGGGCGAAATCCTCAACGTAGCGGTCGATATCCTGTTCGCTGATCTCGGTATATGGCTTGCCGGGCTTGAGCCAGGAGGTTATCGACGGCACCTTGACGGTCATGCCCTCGGGGATGAAGCCGCCGAACGTGATCAGCAGGCCGTAGTGCATCAATTGAACCGAGACCTTGCTCCCGTTCTGGTGGATGGTTTCGGCAATGTTTTTCAGGCCGGGGATGAAGCTGTCATCGTAGATGGCCAGCTCCCACGGCGTTGCCGCATCCCGGCTTACCGCCATGCACTGGGTGGTGATAAGGCCGGCCCCGCCGCGCGCCCTCGCCGCATAGTAGTCGTATGTACGCTGGGTGGGGTTGCTCTGCCCGTCGGTGAGCACGGTGCCCATGGCGTTCATGATGAGCCTGTTTTCGAGCTTCAGGCTGCCAATGCTGCCGGGCTGGAATATCGCGGCGAATTTATCCATTCGAGTCCCTTTTAGGTGATTCTGGAGGGCAATCCTAGTCTACAGTATCCGAGAGCGGTGGTCAACCGAGATGACCATCGCTGCATATGGCAGTTGTGCGATATCAGGCAGCGGCAGATGCGATAGATATCGCGTTCCATTTCCTTCTTTGTGGAAGCTGTGCAGAGTACCATGCTGATGATATCGAGTTTATTCAGGGGGGAGTTTCACGATGGTCAGCCAGAAGTTATCGATGGACTTTACCACCTCGATGAACTGGTCCAGGTCGATGGGCTTGGTGATATAGCAGTTGGCGTGCTGTTCATACATGCGGTAGATGTCCTCTTGCGCCTTGGAGGTGGTGAGCACCACTACCGGGATGCGCATGAGCTTTTCGTCAGCCTTGATCTCTTCCAGCAGCTCCCTGCCGTCCTTCTTCGGCAGGTTCAGATCGAGCAGGATAAGGTCGGGATGTGGCGCGTCGGAATACTTGCCCTCACGGTTGAGAAATTCCAGGGCTTCGACCCCGTCCTCGGCCACATAGAGTTCGTTGAGCATCTTGCTCTCCTTGAGCGCCTCCTGCGTAAGGCGGACATCGCCGGGGTTGTCCTCGACCAGCAGGATTTTAACGGCGCTGCCCCTCTCATTTCCCTGCATCGTCGGACTCCTTTCTCTCCTTGGGCATTGTGAAATAGAACGTTGCGCCGTTGCCTGGCGTTGAATCCACCCATATCCGCCCACCGTGGCGTTCCACTATCTTCTTGCACACCGCAAGCCCGATGCCGGTGCCCTTGTACTCGCCCTTGCCGTGCAGCCGCTCGAAGATGACGAATATGCGCTCCTTGTATTTAGGATCGATCCCGATCCCGTTATCGCGGAAGGAGAAGACCCAGTCCTCGCCCCGGTCTTCCACCGAGACGTGGACCTCCGGCCGCTTGTTGTCCTGGAACTTGAGGCCGTTGCCGATCAGGTTCTGGAACAGTTGGAGCATCTGGGTGCTGTCGGCAACGATGGTAGGCAGCGGGTCATGGGTCACCACCGCGCCCTTCTCCTCGATGGCTATCTGCAGGTTCGATAGCGCTTTGCGGAGGATATCCTCAGATTCGGTGGGTTCGAAGGGTTTCCCGCGCGTACCGACTCGCGAATATGTCAGCAGTGCCTGGATCATGGCCGCCATGCGGGTTGACCCGTCCACGGCGAAGTCGATGAATTCCTGCGCCTCGGAGTCGAGCTTGTCCTTTGAGCGCCGCTCCAGCAGCTTCAGGTAGCTGGATACCATGCGCAGCGGCTCCTGCAGGTCATGCGATGCCACGTAGGCGAACTGCTCCAGCTCCCGGTTGGAGCGCTCCAGATCCTCCTTGATCTTGACCAGTTTCTCCTCCATCCGTTTGCGCTCGGTTACATCTCTCATGATCCCGATGAGGGCGGTGGGATTGCCCTCGCTGTCGAGCATCATGCCGCTGCTGAGTTCGGCGTCGAAGCCCCGGTTTCCCTTGGCCAGCAGCCGATATGATGTCAGCGTCTGGGTATGCTTGTCGGTCAGGGTCTGGCTCAGGTCGGCCACGACCTTCTCGCGGTCTTCCTCCACGATGAAATCTAAAGCGCTCTTGCCAGCCAGTTCCTCCCTGCTGTATCCGGTCATGTTCATCGTCGCTTCGTTGAATTCCCTGAAATTGCCCTCGAGGTCGATGACCAGTATGCCGTCCCTTACGGAGTCAAACATGGCGCGCAGCTTCTCCTCGGACTCCCGTATCGCTCTCTCAGCACGCTTGCGCTCGGTGATGTCCCGCGCCACGGTGACGGTGCCGATGGGCTGGCCGGAGCTATCGTGTATCAAAGAGGAGCTGAAGTCTACCTCCAGCTCTCGGCCATCGCCGACGACGAAGGTGCACTCCGTCAGATCGTCGCTGGGCCCCTCCTCCATCTGTTTCATCAGGCTCTCCACTACCGCCTGGCGGTCTTTCTCGTGGACGACCTCCAGTGCATTGGTGCCGACCCACTTCTCCCTGGGCCAGCCGCTGACGCGGAGCGCCGCATCGTTGACGTCCAGTATAGTTCCCGACATATCGGAGATGATGACCGGGTCCTTGATCGACGCGAATATGCTCTTAAGCTTCTCCGCGGATTCTATCAACTCCTTCTCCATGCGCCTGCGTTCGGTGATATCGTGTGATATGCCGATGACGGCGACCGGTTTGCCGCTGCTGTCACGCATCAGGCCGGTGCTGTGTTCGACTTCAGTCAGGCCGCCGTCCTTTTTCACCAGCTTCAGCGTGGAGTAGTCGATGTAGTCATCGGCCACGCCGACGCTAACCAGCTTGATAGCATTCTCGATGGCTTTCTCCTGATCCTCTTTGGCAACGAAATCGAGGGTGCTCTTGCCTATGAGCTCACCCTTTGTATATCCAAGCATGCTGGCCGCTATTGGATTCGTCTCTATTACAACGCCCTGCAGGTCGACGACCATGATCCCGTCCCTGAGCGCCTCGAATATGAGGCGCTTCTTCTCTTCGGAGTCGCGTAACGCTTGAATCATGCGCTTGCCCTCAGTAACGTCGCGGGCGGTGATGATGAGCCCGGACGGCATGCCGGAGCAGTCGCGGAGGAGGTCGGTGGTGGCCTCTACATAGAACTCTTTCCCTGAGGTAGTTATGAGTGTACACTCTAGGTTAGATGTCCCGCTCCCGGTCTTTGTGGCAAGGGTCTTTTTCATGGCTTTGGTGGCCGCAGCACGGTCCTTGCCCGCGATGAGCTCGGTGACGCTTTTGCCGGCGAGTTCCACGTTGCTGCTGTAGCCCAGCAGCCGGGCGGCAGCCTCGTTGGCGTTGATGATGTTCAGCTCCATGTCGGTGAGGACGAACATGTCACCGATGGTCTCGAACATAATGCGCAGCTTCTCCGCCGTCTTGCGCAGTTCTTCCTGCATGCGCTTGCGCTCGGTGACGTCCCGTTCCACGGCCACGAACCCTGTGGGGTTCCCGTCGGCATCCTTCAACATGGCGGTGCTCATCTCGCAGTCGAAGGTGCTGCCGTCCTTGCGCAAAAGCTTGTACTCGACGTTTTCAATAGCGGTGCCTTCCGCCAGCGATTTCATCATCTCGTTTATCACTTGCTCACGCTCTGCTTCAGGGATGAACTGCATGGCGTCAATGCCGATGAGCTCATCCTTGCTGTCGAACCCCGCCAGACGGAGGACACCCGGGTTAACGTCAACGACCTTGCCCTCGGTATCGATGAGGATGACGCCGTCTTTGATAGCCTCGAAAATCACCCGCAGCTTCTCTGCGGTGTTGCGGATCTCCTCCTGCATCTGCTTGCGCTCGGTGATGTCCCGTTCCACCACTATGAAGCCCACCGGGTTGTTCTCGCCATCGCGCATCATGGAGGTATGAACTTCCAGGTCTATCTTGCGGCCGTCGGCTGAATTGATCGAATACTGCGATATGCTGACGGGCGAGCCTTCGAACAGCGCCTTGGCTAGGTCGTTAGCCACCCGCTCCCGGTCCTCTTCAGCGATGAAATCGAGGCCATTCCTGCCGAGGACCTCATCTTTGCTGCCGAAACCAGCTATGCGGACAGCGGCCTCGTTGGTCTCGATAATGGTCCCGCTCATATCGGCGACGACAATACCATCAGCTATCGACTCGAACAGGATATTAAGCTTATCTACCGTCTTGCGCAGTTCCTCCTGCATCTGTTTACGCTCGGTTACGTCGCGGGCGGTTACGATGAGGCCTGATGGCTTGCCGGAGCAGTCGCGGAGCAGGTCGGTGGTGGCCTCGACGTCGAATTCATTTCCCTCTGCGGAGACGAACTTGAACTCCACTGTCGACGTGCCGCTGCCCTCTTTGGTCTTGAGGGTCTTTTTCATGGTTTTCACTGCAGTGTCACGGGTCTTTTCAAGTATGAAATCGGCGACGGCCTTGCCGGCCAGTTCCTCCTCGTGCTTGTAGCCCAGCAGGCGGGCCGCTGCCTCGTTAACGTTCACGATGTTCAGTTCCATATCGGTAAGGATGAACATATCACCTATGGTCTCGAACATGATGCGCAGCTTCTCCGCGGTCTTGAGCAGCTCCTCCTGCATGCGTTTACGCTCGGTGATGTCCCTGGCTACGGTCACCGTCCCTATTGGATTACCTTCTGCATCCCTCATCAGGGCAGCAGTGAAGTCCACTTCAAGCTCCTTGCCTTCACTCAGAATGAAAGTGCACTCCGCCGACTCCATGGCCAGTTCGCCTTCAGCCTGCTTCATGATGCTCTCTACGGCAGCGGCGCGGTCCTTCTCTGCCAAAACCTCTACCGCATTCTTGCCGGCGAATTCCTCCCTGGTCCAGCCGCTTATCTGGAGCGCCGCATCGTTCACTTCCAGGATTGCCCCGCTCATGTCAGAGACGATGACCGCATCCTTGATGGAATCAAACATGATGCGCATCTTCTCCGCGGTCTTTCGCAGCTCCTCCTGCATGCGCTTGCGCTCGGTGATATCGCGCTCCACCGCGATGAAACCGGTTATGTTGCCACCGGCATCATGCAGGGCGGAGATATTCAGTTCTATATCGAACTCAGCCCCGTCCTTTTTAATCATGGTGTACTCCAGGTGCTCGGCAGCCTGTCCTGTCTCCAGGAACTTGGTCAGCTCTTCCACCAGACTGGGGCGGTCCCTCTCTGATATAAATTCAACCGGATTCTTGCCGCTGATCTCTTCCAGGCTGTCATATCCGGCCATGTGGAATGCCGCGTCATTGCCTTCTATGATACTGCCCATCGTGTCGGTAACGACGATGCCGTCTTTTATGGAGTTGAACATGGTGCGTAGCTTCTCCTCCGATGCCCTCACCGCCTCCTGCATGCGCCTGCGCTCGGTGACGTCACGGGTGGTGATGATGAGGCCGACGGTCTGCCCTGAGCAGTCTCTCAGTATCTCGGTATTCGACTCCACTTCCAGCTCCGTGCCGCCTGCGGAGAGCATGGTGTACTCCATTATCTCGGAGCCGTCCTGGCCGCTGAGCGCCTTGGCCATATCGACGGCGACCCTGGCGCGGTCCTTTGCAACCACTGGGTCCAGGGCATTTTTACCTATCATCTCCTCCCTGTCGGCATAACCCAGCAGGCGGGCGGCGGCATCGTTTACATTGGTCAACTTAAGGTCCATATCGGTGATGAAAAGCATATCACCGATGGACTCGATAACGGTGCGCAGCTTCTCCGCCGATTTCTCCAGCTCAGCCTGCATGCGCTTGCGCTCGGTTATGTTTCTGATAACGCCGACAAAGCCGGTGAGGTTGCCTTGACTATCATGCAGAATAGAGGTTGCCAGTTCAGCATCGAACTCCCTCCCGGTCGAGGTTGCCATCGCGAATTCCAATACGCCGGGGGTCTTCCCCGTCTCCAACGATTGTGATATGGCGTCGGCGCACTTCTGGCGGTCTCGCTCGGTGATGGTGTCCATGGCGTTTTTACCGATGAGTTCTTGCTTACTGCTGTACTCGAACATGTGGACCGCGGTATCATTCGCATCGGTGATATTGCCGAATATATCGAGGACAATGACGCCATCACTCATAGACTCTAGTACGGAGTTGAGTTTCTCTGCGGATTTTTTAATCTCTTCCTGCATGCGTTTGCGCTCACTTATATCGCGTGCGGTGATGATCAGGCCCACCGTCATGCCGGTGCAGTCGTGCAATATCTCGGTGTTGGCCTCCACATCGAACTCCTTACCGTCGGAGGATACCAGGGTGTATTCCGTGGTGTGGCCACTCTCCTTCCCCGCTAGGGCCTTGCCCATGTAAACTGTGATCCGGGCGCGGTCCTTTTCCGCGATTGGGGCTGTGGCGCTCTTGCCGACCAGCTCGTCCTCACTGCCGTAGCCCAGCGCACGAAGGGCGGCCTCATTCACATTGACGATGTTGAGATCGAGATCGGTGATGAAGAGCATGTCCCCGATGGACTCAATGATGATCTGCAGCTTCTCCGCCGCTTTCTCCAGGTCCGCCTCCATCCGTTTGCGCTGGGTGATATCCCTGCAGATGGTGATGGTACCCACGGGTTTACCAGAGCTGTCGTTGATGAAGGAAGAGCTGAAGTCCACCTCTATCTCGGAGCCGTCCGTTGCGACAAAGGTGCATTCCGTCATCTCCGGAGTGCCGCCTTCCATCTGTTTCATCAGGCTGTCTATTGCGGCCTGACGGTCTTTATCGGCGATGATTTCGATAGCATTTCGCCCGATGAAATCCTTTCTGCTGCACTTACTGATCTGCAGCGCCTTATCGTTTACTTCCATTATGGTGCCCTGCATGTCGGAGATGACAATAGCATCCTTGATCATGTTTAGCAGGGGGCGCAGCGGCTCGATAGCTTGCAGCAGGGCCTGGCCGGGGTCCTTATATTCCCCTGTTGTAGCAGCTACACTGTCTTGAGCCTTGCTGCTGGAACGGCGACGTTTCTGGTTGCCCTTTATTGTGCTCATCTCCACACCCTCCTGGTGATACTGTCCGGGGGCTTAGATGCGGACGGTGAACAGTATCATCATAGCATATTATAGCATAACATACATTAAAAAAATACAATAGAATAATATATGCGGTGAAAAACTTTGTCAATACGTTTGCGGTGTCGAGCCAGGAATACGCGGAGACCGTCTCCATGGGGGTAGCGGTCATCGCTGGATTCTAACGGTGAGAAGATAGGATGGCTTAAAACCGGTATCGGACCATCAACGGGATGGCGGCAACAACTGAAAATCGATGCCGGGAGGGCGTACGGGCAACTGGAGCATCCGTGTAGAACTAGGATATAGGTTTGAAGTACCTGATGTCCAGGATGCTGGCTACACGCTCTCTCTTGGGCTTGAAGACCGCCTGAACCCTCATGCCGATCGAAAGCTTCTCCGGTTCGACCTCGCCCAGCATGTGCGCGAACCCGCTGTCGGCGCCGTCCAGTTGTATTACCGCGTACACGACCGGGGGTTCCACCGGCTGCATTACAGGCTTGGTCTCGTAGTCGATGGAATATGTCAGCACGGTGCCCTTGTCGCCGACCTCCACCCATTCATCGATCTGGGCGAAGCATTCCGTACAGACCGACCTGGCGGGGACATAGACGCGGTTGCATTTGGAACAACGCATGCCAAGGATCATCCCTTTGTCCCTCAATGTCGTCAGGAACCTGCTTCCCACCGCGCCGGCGGAATACGTGTTCGGTATATATATCTGGCCGTGGTACAGCCAGACGTCCATGCCTTCCAGTTTCTCGGTTACCATCTGCATCTCTTTGCCCTCCTACTCCTCGATAGTCCTGAAGTAAAGTATGTCCTGCACGCCCTGTCCGCGCTCGTTGTAGTCCTCTTTCCACACTGCCTGCACCCGCATCCCCTCCTTCAGCTTCTCCCGGTCCTTCTCTTCCAGGAAATGGCGGTAGAAGGTGCCGTTGTCCAGCAGGATGGTGGCCGAAGGGTAGGGGTTGGCCCACTTCTCCCCGTAGTGCGGGTCCCACAGCGGGTAGACAAGGTAGGTGTACTGGTAAACGGTGCCCGTCTGGGGCAGCTCGGCCCAGTCCCAACCCATGTCCACCTTGCACTTGGGGCAGACCGGCGTCGGCGGCAGCCAGATGTACTGGCATTTGGGGCATCGGTTCCCCACCAGCTTCTTGTTCTCCTTGGCCTCGGCATAGACCTTGCCCAGGTACTTGCCCGTTGACCAGTCGTATGGCCGTGGCGCTTTGTACGCTATGCGGATATATTCCGGTTCTTTCGCCATATCATTGCCTCCTATACCGACCTCTTGAGCAGGAACATCGCCGTCCAGTTGGGGCCACCGAGGGCGGTGGCGATGGCCGTCTTGACGTCCCGCGTGGCCTGATGCTCGCCGGCATCGCCCCGGACCTGGAGCGCGGCTTCAGCGACGCGGATGACGGGGGTGGCGCCGATGGGGTTGGTGGCTATCACGCCGCCGGAGCAGTTCACCGGGAACTCGCCCTCTATCTCGGTTATCCCCTTCTCGATGAGCTTCCACCCTTCACCATCGCCGCAGAAGTGGAGGTGCTCATAGAGGTTCATCTCCTCCCAGTTGGAAGGCTCGTAGATCTCCGCCAGGTCTACCTGCTTCCTCACATCGGTTATATTGTTACGCTTGTATATCTTCTCGCAGGCCACGTGCTGGGTGTAGGTCTCCTCACCGGTGGGGTCGCCGAACACTCCGGCGCGGAACGGCTCCTGGTGCACCACCTCGTAATCAACCAGCCAGACCGGCTTCTTGTGGATCTTCCTGGCCTTCTTCTCCGAGGCCAGTATCAGCACGCAGGCGCCGCAGGACTGGGGACAGAAGTCCATCAGCCTCAGCGGCCATACCAGATAGGGCGACTGCATCACCTCGTCGATGCTCTTCAGCCCCAAACGCAGGTGGGCATTTTCGTTGCGGCAGGCGCCCTTGTCGGCCTTGAGCCGCACCATAGCGGCGTGCTCCTCCTTGGCCCCGGAGGTCTTCATATAGGCCAGCGCCTGCTTGGCGAACTCGCCGATGGCGCCGGTGGCGGCCCCCTTGGCCCAGTTCGGCACGGCGGCTGCGGTTATGGCTGCGGTAGTGTCGCCACAGTCCTGCTTCTCGAAACCGATGGCCATGGCCACATCGAAGAGGCCGGAGGCCACCATGCTGAAGGCTTCGACGACCACCGAGCCGCCGGTGGTGCCGCCGGTGTTGACCTTGAACCCCGGCTTTCCGATGGCCCCGACCTCGGCAGCCATCCCGTGGTCGGGCAGGAATATGCCCTCGAAGGTCTCCATATTGCCGAAGAACATGGACTCGATGTCCTTGATGCTCAGGTTGGCGTCGGCCAGTGCTGCCCTGACCGCCTCGCCCACCATCTCCGGCTGGTTTACGTCGTTCCTTTGGCTGGTGTGATGCGTCTGTCCTATGCCTACTATAGCTACTCTGTTCGCCATATCTTCCTCCGACTACATGTTGCCCAGTATCATAACCGCCTGATGCTGCCCGCACATCCCGGTGTATCCGTGGGCCAGCGCCGTCTTGGCTCTCTTCACCTGCCGGTCACCCGCCTCGCCGCGTAACTGCAGCGTCGCCTCGATGACGCGCGCCATCCCGGCCACACCGTTGGGGTTGCCCGCCAGCACCCCGCCCGACGGGTTGAGCGGGAGCCTGCCTCCCATCTTAACGGTGCCGGATTCCACCAGCTTCCCGCCCTGACCACGGTCGCAGAAACCGAGCCCCTCCAGCCACAGCGGCTCCTGGTAGGAGTACTCGGTTGAAATCTCAGCGACGTCAAGCTCTTTAACCGGATTGCCGATGCCGGCCATGCTGTAGGCCTTCTTCGCGGCCTGCGTCAGGGCATCGCAATCGGCCAGGTCGCGGTCTCCGAGGTAATGCGCCTCGTAGCTGTTGGAAGCGCCCAGTATCCATACCGGCTTCTTGGTCAGTTTCTTAGCCCTGGACTCGGATGCCATTATCATGGCGCAGGCGCCGTCCGATATGGGCTTCATATCAAGCAGCCTGATAGGGGAGATGACCATCCTGGAGCCGAGGACATCGTCCACGGTGAGGTCCAGCGGCTCCTGAGCCAGCGGGTTGTTCCTTGCATTGGCGCGGTTGCGAACTACGACTTTGGCACATTGCTCCGGCGTTATACCGTATTTGTACATGTATCTCTTAGCCTGCATCGCCGCTGCCGATGTGAAATCCAGCCCCAGCTGCCGCATGAAGATGGGGTCCAGGGCGGCGTTCTCGATCAGGCTCTTGTCGGCCTGGGATTCCTTGGTGTGGGCTTCGAGCAGGATAAGGTCGTGATGTCCGGAGAGGATCTGAGCCATGGCGGCATAGACGGCGTTCAGCCCGTCCTCGGAGATATTGTCCTCATGGCTTAAATGCGCTCCCACAACGTGCTGAATGTTCATGCTGGATATGGTCCTGCCGTCCCAGAAGTCCTGCGAGCAGGTGACGGCAGACCCGATCTCGGACAGGGTGACGCCGGTCTCATCCAGCACCTGCTTTATGGCCTCGTAGGCCAACTCCTCCTCGTTGACGTCGGCCCTGCAGGCGGCGTACTTCGTCTGGGCCACGGCCACAATTGCCACTCTTTCTGCCATATGTGTCTCCTTCCTCAGGCGTTGCCATCTATATTTCAAGCGTCTTATGCACAAAGAGCGGGCTCACGCCTCAACAGAAACGCCAGCCCGTTGTATTCCGTTCACCTGATTGGTATTGTCCCGCTAGACACTACAGCTATGTTATCCCAACCGCAAGCCGGCTGTCAAGGCTTATGGTATAAACGCGATTAGAATTAAGTAAAATCACTCACATTTCCCCAATTACGAGTGCTTTAGATTGGCCTCCGACATATCGCGCGTGATTCGGGTTCCGACTCGCCCAGAGCTTGACATCCCTAACGTAATTCAAGCATAATAACCGCTTGGGGCTAAGCCCGAAAATAAACAGGAGATGCGAATGATAGGAATAACATCGTATGGCGCCTACATCCCGTGGCACCGGTTAGACCGGCAGCAGTTCCTGAAAGCCTGGGAGTTTTTCGCCATCCCCGGGGAGAGGTCGGTAGCGTACTTCGATGAGGACAGCGTTACCATGGCCGTGGAGGCCTCGATGAACTGCCTCAAGGACTTCGATCCGCAGAAAGTAGACGGCCTGTACTTCGCCACCACCACGGCGCCCTATAAGGAGAAATCGAGCGCTACCACGATGGGCCTGGCGCTCAACATGCGCGATGACATCCGTACCGCCGATGTCGGTGCGACGTTGCGCTGCGGCACGACGGCGATGGCGATGGCGCTGGATGCGGTCAAGGCCGGCGCGGCCGGCAGCGTTCTGGTGGCGGTATCCGATTGCCGCGTGGGGGCACCTGCCGGCATGGCTGAGCAATCGCTGGGCGACGGCGCGGCTGCATTCCTGATAGGCAAGGATAAAGTCATAGCAGAGGTCGTGGAGTACTGCTCCCTGTCCGATGACCTGGCCGCCACGTGGAGGTCCGAGAGCGATAGCTTCGTGCGCTCGTGGGAAGACCGCATGACGATGGACGAGGGCTACTCCAAGATAGTCCCGCAGATCATCACTAAGATTCTGGATAAATGCGGCCTCAAGGCGGGCGACCTGGCCAAGGTGGTGTTCGATCCCCCGGGGGACGCCCGCAGGCACGGGAAAGTGGTGGCGCAGATGGGATTTACTGCGGAGCAGGTGCAGGACCCGTTCGGCTTCTTCCTGAATGTGGGGATGACCGGCAGCGCGATGGCGCCGATGATGCTGGCGGCCGCACTGGAGACAGCCAAGCCCGGGGACAAGATCCTCTTCGTGGGCTGTGCTAACGGTGCTGATGCCTTCGTGTTCCAGGTGACCGACGCGATAAAGAAGCTCCCCGAACGGCGCGGCGTAACCCAGCACATGCTGGTCAAGAAATCATTCAGCAACTATGCAAGCCTGCTCAAATGGCGCGATGCCATACCCATCGAGGCCGCCAGGCGCCCTGAGAAACAGCATATTCGCCTGTCCGCCAACTGGCGCGACAGAAAGGTATTGCTCGGTCTGTGGGGCGTGAAGTGCCGGAAGTGCGGCACGCCGCAATACGACAACGGCGCGATGAGCACCCCGCCCATCAGGGTCTGCGCCAAGTGTCAATCGCAGGATGATTTCGATGACTACTGCTTTGTGGGGAAGACGGCCACGGTCTTCAGCTATACCCACGACCAATTGGCTCCGGTGGTGGACCCGCCGGCATCCGTGGTGCTGGTAGAGTTCGAGGGCGGCGGCAGGGCATTCTTCGACCTCACCGATCGTGATCCCGATGAGATCAAGGTGGGAACGAAGGTCGAGTTGACCTTCAGGAAGCTGCAGTCCGACCGGGGGCTCACCAACTACTTCTGGAAAGTCCGGCCGGTGAGGTTTTAAAGGAGGCAAAAGATGTCAGGAAGTATTAAAGATAGAGTTGCAATAGTAGGTATGGGCTGCACCAAGTTCGGTGAGCTGTGGGGCAGGGGCCCCAGCGACCTGATCATCGATGCGGTCAGCGAGGCATACCAGGACGCCGGTGTCGAGTCCAAGGACATCGAGGCGGCGTGGGTCGGTACCCTGTTCAGCGGCAACGGCGGCCGGGCACTGAGCGAGCCGCTGAAGCTGCAGTATATCCCGGTTACCCGGGTGGAGAACGCCTGCGGCTCGGGGCATGAGGCCATCAGGGGTGCGGCCTATGCCATCGCCGCCGGCATCTACGATGTATGTCTGGCGGTGGGCTTCGAGAAGCTGAAGGATGAGGGCATGAGCGGTCTGCCGGGCATGGAGAACCGCACCAACACGCATTACCAGTCGAGCATGCCCGGGGTGTTCGCCATCATGGCCACCAGGTACTTCGACCGCTACGGGCTGAGCCCCGAGGAGGGCAAGACCATGCTGGCCAAGATATCGGTCAAGAGCCACAAGAACGGGATGCTCAACCCCAAGGCGCACCTGCGGCGGGAGCTGACCATCGAGCAGGTGTTGAACGCGCCTCTCATCGCCTGGCCGCTGGGGCTGTTCGACTGCTGCGGCGTGTCCGACGGTGGCTCGGCCGCCGTGCTGTGCCGCGCCGATATGGCCAAGAAGTTCCGCCCCGACCCGGTATATATAAAGTCCCTCCAGATTAGCGCCAGCCCTACCTCGGGGCGGATGACATCCGACTTCGACTATACACACGTGGAGGAGGCTTACCGCGCCGGCATCGCCGCCTATAAAGAGGCAGGGGTGAAGGATCCGCGCAAGGAAGTGAGCATGGCGGAGGTGCACGATTGTTTCTCCATCACCGAGGCGGTTACTATGGAGGACATGCAGTTCAGCCCACGGGGGAAGGTGAAGGAGGATATCGAGGCGGGCACGTTCCAGCTCGACGGCGCGCTGCCGGTGCAGCCCGACGGGGGGCTGAAGTGCTTCGGGCACCCCATCGGCGCCTCCGGCATCAGGATGATATACGAGCTGTACCTCCAGCTGCAGGGCAGGGCGGACAAGCGCCAGATCAAAGACCCCAAGCTGGGCCTGGCCCACAACATGGGGAACGAGCCGTACGCGCCGGTGGTCAGCGTCTGCCTGGTTGGTTTGTAGAGGCTGCCTGCTGCGCTCACCGTCGGCAATAGGCGACCGTGACAGATGGCGGGGAGGTTTGCCTCCCCGCTTTTCTTTTCGGGAGGCGTCTGATAATAGTCTGGTCGATCGTGTCGACAAACATGGGTGAGGGCGGTATTTTCGGGTGACGGGATCAACACAGTTGCGGTGGTGTCCCTTTGTTGCTACAATCTTGCTATGTGGGGAATACAAACGTTTTGAATCAGGAGAACAACGGATGGCAGATATCGAGCAGTTGCGCAGGAAATTCGATGAGTCACCGTGCGCCATGTTCCTGGGCATGAAGCTTGAGGAACTGTCTGAGGGCTACGCCAAGGTGAAGCTCGAATTGAGGGAGGAGTTCCTGAACTGGGATAACATGATACATGGGGGCATCATAGCAACGTTGCTGGATCAGGCCTTCGGCTGTGCCTGCAACACGATGGACAACATCCATGTTGCGATACAGATGAACATCCATTTCCTGTCAGCGGCGCCGGTAGGTGAGACCATCTACGCGGAGTCCAGGATCATCCGCGCCGGCAAGCGGGTGGGAGCATCCGAGATGACGGTCAGCGATTCCGAAGGCAAGGTGATCGCCCGCGCAAGCGGGGCCACGGTATCGATGGGACCCAGGGCTTGATATGGATTGGCGTGGCAGAATGCGGCATATGTGCTGGATATAACACTGGTGAGGTACTAAGTGATGATCGTTGAGATGAGCAAAGGCGCTACCGAAGAACAGGTCGAACACGTGGTGGAACGGGCTCACTCCTACGGCTTCGAGGTGCAATTGAACCTGGGCACCGAGAAGACGGTGGTGGCCATCTTGGGGGGCAATACCGGTAAGGTGCAGACGGACGTGTTCGCCGTTCTGCCGGGCGTGGAGAGCGTAACCCGGGTGATGAAACCGTATAAGCTGGCCTCCAGGGAGTTCCACCCCAGGGCGAGCAAGGTGAACGTTTCCGGTGTCGAGATCGGCGGGCAGCGGGTGATAGTGATGGCCGGCCCGTGTGCCGTGGAGAGCGAGGAGCAGCTGATGGAGACGGCCAAGGGGGTCAAGGAGTGCGGGGCTGCGATCGTCCGGGGAGGTGCATTCAAGCCGCGCACATCGCCGTTCAGCTTCCAGGGCTTGGAGGAGGATGGCTTGAAGCTACTGTCGAAGGTAAAGTCTGATGTCGGCATGCCTGTCATCACCGAGGTGCTCGACACCCCGCATATTAAGATGATCGCCGAGCACGCAGACATACTGCAGGTCGGTGCTCGCAACATGCAGAACTTCGCACTGTTGAAGGAGCTGAGCAAGCTGCGGCACCCCATACTGTTGAAACGAGGCCTGTCTGCCACCGTATCAGAGTGGCTCACCGCAGCCGATTATCTGCTGGCCGAGGGCAATCGGCGGGTGATACTGTGCGAGCGCGGGATCAGGACCTTCGAGGACAGCGTCAGGTTCTCGCTGGACATCAGTTCGATCTCGGTGGTCAAGCAGATCAGCCACCTGCCGATAATAGTGGATCCCAGCCACGCATCGGGGCACTTCGCGTATGTGCCGAGCATCGCCAAGGCGGCCATCGCGGCTGGTGCTGACGGGTTGCTGATAGAGGTCCACCCCAACCCGCAGGAGGCCCTGGTGGATAGCTTGCAGGCGCTGACCATCCCCAACTTCGAACGGCTGATGGCGGAGCTGAGGCCTATAGCCGAGGCTGTCGGCAGATATATTTAAGCCCCGTCCGGGGTGACTTGATAGAGCCATTGAATCGGTGCCCATCAAGCATCGGGAGGTTACAGTCCATGGCGATTTCTGAAAAGTTGAAACAGCAGATGGCGGGGGGCGGCTGGATCAGGAAGATGTTCGAGGAGGGGATCGCCCTCAAGCAGAAGTACGGCGAGAGCAACGTCTTCGATTTGACGCTGGGCAATCCGGTGATGGAGCCGCCGCAGGCGTTCCACGATGAGCTACGGCGCTGGGTTGAGCAGCCGCAGGCAGGGATGCACCGCTACATGCCCAATGCCGGTTACCCGGAGACCCGCTCCGCGGTCGCCGGGCACCTCTGCGCTGCGACTGGCCTGCCGTTCACCCTGAACGAGATAGTGATGACCTGCGGCGCCGCCGGCGCGCTTAACGTAACATTGAAGACGATCCTTAATGCCGGCGATGAGGTCATCATATTCGCCCCGTACTTCGTGGAATACGTTTATTACATCGATAACGCCTGGGGGGTGCCGCAGATCGCGCAAACGGACGAGCGGTTTCAACCTGATCTGAAGGCTCTGGATAAGTGCATAACCCCTCGAACCCGGGCGGTGGTGATAAACTCGCCCAACAACCCCACCGGCGCGGTCTACGGGCGCGATGTCCTGGCGGGCATCGGCGAGTTGCTGGCCAAGAAGGAACGGGAATACGGGAGCGAGATATTCCTCATCAGCGATGATATCTATCGCAAGCTGGTGTACGACGGGGTGGATTGCCCTTACGTGTTTAAATTCCATCCCCGCAGTATTATCGCCACCTCCTACTCGAAAGACTTAGCCTTGCCGGGCGAGCGCATCGGATACATCGCGGTAAGCCCCAGCTACGACGGCAGGGCGGAGCTGGTGAACGGCATGGTGTTCTGTAACCGCACCCTCGGCTTCGTGAACGCGCCGGCGCTGATGCAGAATGTGGTCAGGGTGTTGCAGGACACATCCGTTGACATAAAGGATTACGAGCAGAAGCGGGACTTCCTGTACGGCAGCCTTAAGGGGATGGGATACTCTATGGTCAAGCCTGAGGGGGCATTTTACATGTTCCCCAAGTCGCCGATGGACGATGATGTGAGCTTTGTTGCTGAACTGCAGAAGCACAACGTGCTGGTGGTGCCGGGCAAGGGTTTCGGCGCCCCCGGCTATTTCCGCATATCTTACTGCGTGGATGACCGGGTGCTTGAAGGGTCGCTGGCGGGGTTCAAGAAAGTCGCGGAGGAGTTTGGGTTAGGGTAGTGGTGGAGGGGTTCGCTAGAGTTGCACCGGACTTCAGTGATTTGGAATAGCTTTTTCCTGTCTGGCATTCATTGTGATAACATTGTATACAGATGGGAGCGTGGTGAGTATTCTTGAATTATCCACCTCGTTAAGGCTGCGGTGCGTAATGTCTTCCCATTGTTGAATATCACTCCTCATCCGTTTAATAATATCTCCGATATCGACTGTTTTGAATAGCTGCAACCATTGTTGGCTGTCTACCGGCAGAACAATCTCAGGCAGAACCGCAAACAGAATTTTACTAGCTCCGACCAGACCATAAGACGTTTTCCCCATAGTGAGTGGTAGTAGCCTTTTAGTCATTACCCAGATTTGCGCTATCAATATGTCAAATTCTCGCTTGCTCAATTCCAAGAGGAATCTGTCCCTGGAATACCCGCTGTTTATCACCGATCTACGTATCTCTATCAAGTCGTCTCCGATTTCACTCCAGCACTGGACGAGGATTTCTCTCCCTTTGATATTCCCCGACCTTGTTATTCCTACGCCTTTGAAAGGACCAGCTCTGGTCATTCCGAAATTAGATAGTATGCGGGCTGTACATGCAAGAAATACTTCTCCATCGCTATCCAACAATCTGTTAGACTTCTCGATTATTTCTTGGACTGCTTCTTTATATCGAAACCCAGCGATTAGCTCTCTTATTTCGTCAGGAGTTTTCGCTTGGTCTTCATTAAAAAGCAGGTTATTGGAGACCATGATATGACCTTACGACAGGTGCAATTCTGTCATGTTCGGTTTGAGGTGGAGACTCACTTGCCGGCCAGCTGCGCCTTGAGTATCTCCTCCGCCTTGTCGATGTCGCTGGGTTTGAAAACGACCGTGGCCTTACTATCGGCCCCGCGCTCGATGTAGGCGTAGAAGTACTTGATGTTGATGCCGGCTGCGGACAGGGGGGTGACGACACTGTTCAGGAGCCCGCCCGGAACGTCGGGGATGTTGTAGCTGAGCAATGCGTCAACCCTTGCGGTGAAGCCAGCCTGGCGGATGTGCTGTAACCCTTTGTCCGCATCGTCCACTATCATGCGGACTATGCCGAACTCCGCGGTATCGCTTACCGACAGGGCGAGTATGCTCACCTTTTCCTTCTCCAGGGCTTCGAGGATAGACTGAAGGTGCCCCGGCTGGTTCTCTATGAATACGGATATCTGCTTCCTTCTCATTTGATCCCTCCACGGGCTTTTTCTATTTGTTAACCTTCTGGAGCCCCATTTCCCTTGTCATTGCCCGACT
>CAZYOO010000003.1:35084-57199 GCA_964649185.1 uncultured Dehalococcoidales bacterium | reverse complement strand
GAGCCGATGATCATTACCTTGTTGATGTCATCTCGCTTGGGCATTCATCCTCCTTCACGATTTATTTATATCTACACCGCGCCGCAGCCCGCCCGGCGGGAGCGGTGATGTTAAATTCTAAAACGTTGACTATTCAAAGTGGATTTCTGAACATGTTTGCTTATAAGTTCACAAAGTATATTCCGTGCTTAGTTTTCATATTTAGCGCCATCATCTTTATCTCGGTCTGAATCTGCGAATGCTCTTTTCCTATCATTACAATCGCAGAACCATAGCGCATGCGAGTGTGCGGGTATATTGGTTTATCAAGCGGTAGATTGATGGTTGGCATTCCTCTATTATCGGCACTTGCGTCTACCCACCTACTATCACCAGAACATCGTACTAGTTTATCGATATTATGAAACTGTATCCATACGTATGGGTCTCCTGCTGGTGCCTCACTTTCATTCTCAATAAAGAATGTGATAGTTGCTTCCCATAACTCTCCAGCAGACTTCTTTATAACAGGGTCATAGCGCAATTCTAAATTTGCTTGTTCACGTGTGTACATGCGGTCCAAATCTGCCCGTCGTGCCCCTTCGTTTATATCGAAGTTCCGCACATACACTGTTCCCCTTTGAATACTTCCATATCTGTCTTTGACCATAGTTACATATGGAGGATCTTCTCCTAATATTTTTACTACGCCATGTGTTTTTCCATTTACCTCCATCTCCATATACTCGACCTTGATGGGAGGATCAGTTCTATTTTGTAGAATCTGATTTAGCTGTGCTTGATAATAGTTCTTAGTGATACCCACAGGTTTCCACGTCTCATTCTCAACTCCAGTAACTATATAAGCAGGGCTACCGCTATTTGCTAAAGCGAGTACATCCTTGATAAACTCGGCGTTTTTGGATTCAGACTCAAGTATTAAATCTCTTTTGTAATCTAGTGTAGAGCCTTCACGTTGTAGTTTTAATAGTCCGATTAGGTCATTCTTATTTATCACTTCTACTACCCCCAAACCATCTTCAAGCGCCATTGGAAGGCCTTACTTCCTCCCACAATCCCCGCAAGCGGGGCAAATCCCCGATTTTCAGCCATTATGTATTGCAGTCCGTCATCTATGTCTCGCATCGGTTCGCCAGCCTCTATTTGCCGCCCCTCGAATCTAGCTTTATCGAATCGTCTTTATACACGATATTGCCGCCGTATATAGTCGCCATCACCCTGCCCCTCAGCTTCACGCCGGCCAGCGGGGTGTTCCTGCCCTTCGACTCGAACTTATCCGGGTCCACCACCCACTCGGCGTGGGGGTCGAAGATACACACGTCGCCCTCGGCGCCCGGCTCCAGCGTGCCGATTTCGGCGCGAGACAGCACCCGCGCCGGACCCGAGGTGAGCCCGGCGATCAGCGTCGCCAGCTCCAGGTCGCCGCGGTGCACCAGCGACATGACGTTGCCCAGCGCGGTCTCCAGCCCGCTGATGCCGAAGGCGGCTTTATCGAAATCGCAGTCCTTGTCGGCCGCGGTGTGGGGGGCGTGGTCGGTGGCGATGGCCTGTATGTACCCGTCCCGCAGCCCGGTCACCAGCGCCGCCACGTCCTGCTCGCTCCGCAGCGGGGGGTTCACCTTGGACATGGTATCGGCCTTGCCGTCGCTGCTGACGACCCGCTCCTCGGTGAGCGTCAGGTGGTGGGGGGTGACATCGGCGGTGACCGGATAGCCCATCTCGTGGGCGTGCCTCAGCTGCATCGCCGAGCCGGTGGTGCTGGTGTGGGCGATGTGCAGGTGGCCGCCGGTCAGCTGCGACAGCGAGATGTCGCGGGACACCATGCTCTCCTCGGCATCGGCGGGTATGCCTTTCAGGCCCAGCCGTTCCGCAATCTCGCCTTTGTTCATCACCCCGCCTGCGCTCAGCGACGGGTCCTCGCAGTGCTCGATGATGAACAGGTCGAACAGGTGGGCGGACTCCAGCGCGGAGCGCATCAGCCTGGCGTCGATCACGGCGTCGCCGTCGTCGCTGAGGGCCACTGCGCCGGCCTCTGCCAGCTCCTCCACGTTCACCAGCTGCTCGCCGGCGCGCCCCGCGGTGATACACCCCACCGGCAGCACGCGTATCGCGCCCTCCATCACCGCCCTCCTGCGGATGAAATCGACCGCCGCCGCGGTATCGGTGGGCGGGTCGAGGTTGGCCATGGCGCAGACGGTGGTGAAGCCGCCGGCGGCGGCGGCGCGGGTGCCGCTGGCGATGGTCTCCTTGTCCTCGAAGCCTGGCTCCCGCAGGTGGCAGTGCAGGTCGATGAAGCCGGGGCATACCACCATCCCCGCGGCGTGCAGCACATCGCACGGCACCTGAGGCATGTCCTTCCGCGGCCCCACCCATGCCACCTTGCCGTCGGCGATGAGCACGTCGCAGTCCATGTCCAGCCCCTGGCCGGGGTCTATGACACGCCCGCCGATGATCAGCAGCGCTTTCGGCATCAGGCTATCCCCTCTTCTCCGATATGTGGGGGCGGGGGCTGGGTTGGAAGCCCCAGGCCTCGGCATCACGCTCCGAGCCGAAGATGATCATGTTCTCCGGCCGGATGCGCCCCGTCATGTAGCTGTCCGAAGGGTAGTACTGCTTGTTCTCCAGCTTGCCCTCGTGCCACTTCAGGCTGGCCACGTACGGCGGGCTGGCCTCGTGCTCGCAGTAGACGCAACGCAGAATCAGCGGCCGTGTATCCACGATGCGGAACTCGGGCTTGATGTACCTGGTCTCGGTGGGCTGGGCGGTGACGCACTTCCTGTTCTCGCACTTGACGCCGCTGTCATGTTTGTAGAGCGGGTAGTCCTTCCTGCGGACGTAGTTCTGCCCCGTATCTCGAATATCGGCCTCCTTGGCCCCCAGCAGCAGCGACATCAGCGCCATCCTGATGGGCACGCCGTGGGCTGCCTGCTTGAAGTACATGCTGCGGGGGTCGGCGTCTATCTCGTGGGCCAGCTCGTCCACGCGGGGCAGCGGGTGCATCACGATGGTCTCCTTGAACTGGTCCTTCTTGAGCAGCTTCTTGTCCACTATCGGGTATCCGTGGTCTTTGCCGGCATCCGGGTCCAGCCGCTCCCGCTGCAGGCGGGTGACGTACAGGGCGTCGACCCCCTTCTCCATCTCGATCTGGACATTGATGCCGGGGATGTTGGTGAGCTGGTGCGGGTTGCTCGGCGTCACGTAGATGGCGTCGAGGGGGAAGGTCTTGTCGCCTTTCGCCCCCTCCGACTCCCCGTAGCTTTCCAGCATGCCGCCGTACTCCTTGGTCAGCTTCCTGACGACGTGCTGCGGCAGGCCCAGGCCGGCCCCCGGCCGGAAGTGGATGGTGGCGCCGAAGCGGGCCAGCGCGTACGCTAGGGAGTGGGTCGTCCGCCCGTATTTCAGGTCGCCCCACAGTGCTATCTTGAGCCCCTCAAGGGTGTTGCGCTCCTTCCTGATGGTGTACAGGTCCAGCAGCGTCTGCGTGGGGTGCTCGTGGCCGCCGTCCCCGGCGTTTATCACCGGGACACCGGCGTAGTCGGCCACCACCTTGGCCGAGCCCTCCCACGGGTGCCTGATGACGATGATGTCGGCGTAGCTGCCCACGATGCGGGCCATGTCAGCGATGCTCTCCCCCTTGGACAGCGAGGTGGAGCCCATCTCCATCACAGATACCACCTGGCCCCCCAGCCGGTGCATCGCAGTCTCGAAGGACATCCGCGTCCTGGTGCTGGGCTCGAAGAACAGGCTGGCCAGTATCTTGCCCCGGCACAGGTCCGACTGCCCGGTCAGCGTCCCCGACATCTCGTCGGCCAGCGAGAACACGGCCTCGATCTCCGCGTTGGAGAAATCATCGATGGTCACCAGGCTCCTGTTGGCTAGGCTCGTCATGGCTCTCTCCCCCCTCCGTTCATGATTATCGCCACCTCATCGACGCCGTCAACCTCCTGGAGGCGCACCAGCACCTCCTCATGGGTGGCGGTGGGCAGGTTCTTGCCCACGTAGTCGGCGCGGATGGGCAGCTCGCGGTGCCCGCGGTCGATGAGCGCCACCAGCTGGATCGCCTTCGGCCGTCCGAAGTCGATGAGGGCGTCCATGGCGGCGCGTACGGTGCGCCCGGTGTACAGCACGTCGTCCACCAGGACGATGCACTTCTCTTCGAGGTCGGGCGGTATGTCGATGGGGCGCAGCGCGGGCGTCTGCCCCTCGGAGGTGATGTCGTCGCGGTGCAGGGTGATGTCGAGCTTGCCCACCGTGATGTCGGCCCTCTCGAACTCATTGATGCTGGTGGCGATGCGGTTGGCCAGCGGCACGCCGCGGGTGTGTATGCCGATGAGGGTCAGGCCTTCACAGCCGTGGTTGCGCTCCACGATCTCGTGCGCGATGCGGGTTACGGCGCGGCGGATGTCCGCCCCGTTGAGGATTACCTTATCGGGCATCAAAAAACCCCCTCATCAACGATGCGCCGACAAGGGGATTTTCAGGTTCGCTTATTGGTTTAATTCCGCATCTCCTTGCCAGCCTCTCCGGGCTGGATTTAAAGGTTCAACCGGTCGATAACTGTGCTATATTATACTACTTCTCTTTCTTTTTGGCAACCTTCTTACCGGTGTCTTTCTTCGGTTTCGCTGAGGTCTTCTTCTTCGGCGGTTTGGCCTTTTTCTTGCCCTTTCCTTCCTCCGCTGCGGGTATGGGGAATTCCAGGTGAATCACTTCGGGCCTCGGCGTTGCTTCCCCTGCAGCTTGCTTCGGCGGCGAGGATACAGCTTCCTCGTCGAACCCCGCCGCCTCCCCCGCGCCTTGCTCCTGCGGCGGAGTGGCATCTGTCGCCGGGGTCTCCACAATCGGATCGGGCGACGCAGCGGCATAAAGCTGCGGTATCGCAGTCTCCCCTGACGGAGATACCGCCTCTGTCTCGACGGCCTGCGTCGCGCTCTCCGGCGGGGTCGCCGGCTCCACGCCGTCCTCGGCCCTCTTCTGCCCCAGGCGGCGCATCGCGGGGAGCAACTGGCCCACCCAGTCCCAGATGAGGTGCTCCACATCCTGCTGGTCCAGCGCTGCGTTGACCACCAGCCAGCGCTGCGGGTCCTTGTGCGCCATACCCAGGTAGCTCTGCCTCACCCGCTGGTGGAATTCGATATCCTCCCGCTCGAAGCGGTCCAGCAGCTCCTTGCGCGCCAGCCCCTTCTGCACGTCGATATCCATCAGGATGATGAGGGTGGGCTTGAGGCCGCCGGTGGCCAGGTCGATCACGGATTTGACCAGCTCCAGGTCGAGGCCGCGCCCGTATCCCTGGTAGGCGATGGTGGAGTGGTAGAAACGGTCGCAGATGACCACCGTGTCGCTCTCCAGCGCCGGCTTGATCACCTTGGACACCAGCTGGGCGCGGGCGGCGTTGAACAGCAGCAGCTCGGTCTGGGGGTCGAGATCGGCCTCTCCCTTGCCCTCCCTGTCCTTGAGCCACTCCTTTATCTGCTCGCCCATGGGGGTGCCCCCCGGCTCGTGGGTCAGCAGCACCGGGATGCCCGCCGACCGCAGGCGCTGCGCCAGCGCCTCCGCCTGGGTGGACTTCCCGCTGCCCTCACCGCCTTCGAAGGTGATGAAAATCGACAAGGAATACCTCTTTCCTAACCGTTAGACTCGGAATTGAATATCTGGACACGCCGCCTCGGCTCGCGGCCGATGCTCTGCGACTTTAGATTATAACGCTGGGCGAGCTGGTGTTGCAACATCCGCAGGTAGGAGTTCTGCGGGCTGAGCTCCACCGCCGGTTTGCCCTCGGTTATCTGGGATATGGCCTCCTCCGCCTCCTGTATGGCGAAGCTGAAGGGGTCATCCGGCTCCCGCGCATCGGAGATGCTGGCCAGCGAGCGCTCCATCTGTGAGGACTTGTTGCCCTTGATCACGTAGATGGGGACGCCGGCGGCTTCGGCGTCGCGGATGGTCTGGGGCTTCCTGCGGTAGTAGCTCTTGGAGGTCATCAGCACGTTGGCCTCCTGCACATTGTTGGTCAGCTTCGCAGTGAGCCCCAGGCTGCCCACCGCCTGCTCCAGCTTGCTGCGGTTTATGCCGAAGGGATATATGCTGAAGGCGGTGCCCCCGCCCGGTTTCTGCAGTTTCGGTTTCTTTACCGCCGGCGCCTGCTTCCGCTGCACGCCATCGGTCTCGTCCATCCACCGCAGCTCCGGCGCGACGGGGCGACCGCGCAGCATGGCATCTACCACCCCGGCCACATCGGAGTGCACCGCCACGTGGTACCAGTCCTGGATCTCGACCACGATGTCGAACGTCGGCGGCGCCTTGCGCTCGAGGATGGACTTCTGTGTGCCGCGCCTCCTGGCCTCCTCGTCGCCCAGGGTCACCGTCTGGATGCCGCCGATGAGATCGGCCAGTGTGGGGTTCATTATCAGGTTCTCCAGCTTGTTGCCGTGGGCGGTGGCGATGAGCTGCACCCCGCGCTCGGCGATGGTGCGCGCCGCCAGCGCTTCCAGCTCGGTGCCGATCTCGTCGATGACGATCACTTCGGGCATGTGGTTCTCCACCGCCTCGATCATCACCGCGTGCTGCAGCGTGGGGGTGATCACCTGCATGCGGCGGGCGCGCCCGATGCCGGGGTGGGGGATATCGCCGTCGCCAGCGATCTCGTTGGATGTGTCAACTATCACCACCCGCTTCTTCAAATCGTCGGCCAGCACCCGCGCCATCTCGCGCAGCATGGTGGTCTTGCCCACCCCCGGCCCCCCCATCAGCAGTATGCTCTTCCCCGATTCCACCAGGTCCTCGATAAGCCCGATGGTGCCGTAGACCGCTCGGCCCACGCGGCAGGTGAGGCCCACGATGTCCCCCTTGCGGTTCCTGATCGCCGAGATGCGGTGCAGGGTGCGCGCTATGCCCGCGCGGTTGTCGTCGCCGAAATCGGCGATGCGGGATATCATGTACTCGATATCATCGGCGGCAACCTCCCTGTCGCTGAGCGTCACCTCGTGGTCGGCGTAGCGGGCCTCGGGGAGACGCCCCAGGTCCATGACCACCTCCAGCAGCTCGCTGCGGTCTTCCCGCTCGCGTATCGGCTCGGCGATGCGCGGGGGCAGCCGGTCCAGCAGGGCGTCCAAATCGTCGGTTATTCGCCTGAACATCGTTTCACTCACGCTCTCATCGGCGCGAACTGCGGTTGCTTCACCTTTATCGCATTCTCCTTGACCGAGGCGACATACTCCGCAACCCGTTCGAATCCCGAGCCCTCCAGTATGCCGCCAAGCTGGCCCTGGAAGGCAGGGGCGATGCACAGTATCGTGGATCTGCCGTCGAGTTGTCTCAGGGCGTAGCGCACCAGATACTCAAGGCCGCCGGCCTCCATGTTGTGGTAGACGATCTCGAAACAGCCTCCGCCCTTGGCGGTAGTGATATGCAGCCAGGCCAGCAGGCGATCATCCCTCTCCAGAATGAATTCCCGGTGATGCTCCAGCCATGAGCCGACTTCCCGGCTGTCGCGCCATTCCTCCAGCGTCATGCCCTCGGCGGTGCGCACCGGCGTGGGGGCGGCTGCGGTATACAGCTGGAACAGGGCGAAATCGTCGGCCGGCGTTCTGGTTCGCAGGCGGCAGGGGTGCGGGGAGGGGGCGGGATCATGTGTCCCCTCGCTGCTGTAGCGATAGAGATAATCCTTGCTGTAGCTTGAGAAACCGGCGCGCCTGACCCCGTTGAGCATGGGGTTATCGCTGTCGAGGTTCAGGAACAGCTTCCTCACCCCCCGCTCGGACGCAGAGGCGGCGGACGTTTCCAGCAGGGAGACGCATTGCTCCTCGTCGCTCACCTGCAGGTAATCCACCTTCCACACTGCCGACGAAGCTCCGCCCTTTGCCGATACGGCGCCCCCTACGCCGCTATCGGTCTCGTAGACCCAGGTATGCCTCTTGCCGTACAGGGGCAGCCAGTGCTCCAGGATCGCCTCCGTCGAGAACAGGCTGGTCTTGCCCGGGCTGTTCCGCGTGACCGCCTGGTTGGGTGGGGCATGCCGCGCGAAGATCAGGAATGAAAGCAGGTCGGCGCGACCGAGGGAGCGAATCATCGTTTCACCCCTCTATCGATTATATTCACGAAATAGGAGTGGAGCCGGGGGTCATCGGTCAGCTCGGGATGGAAGGCCAGGGCCAGCATGTTCCCCTGCCGCGCTGCTACAACGGTGCCGTCGGCCATCTGAGCCATCGTTTCAACGCCTTCCCCCGCCCGCTCGATGATGGGCGCCCGGATGAACACGCCGTGGAAAGGGGGCTCGCCGATGGCCGGTATCGGGATGTCGCTCTCGAAGCTGTCCACCTGCCGCCCGAAGGCGTTGCGCCTGACGTCTATATCCATGGCTCCCAGCGGGGTCACGCCGTCCCTATCGGATACATTCTTCGCCAGCAGTATCATGCCGGCGCAGGTGCCCATCACCGGAAACCCCTGTTCCAAGAGCCGACTGAGCGGCGATGAGAGGTCGTATTCCCGGATCATTCTGCTGATGGTGGTGCTTTCACCGCCGGGGATGATGAGGCCGTCCAGTCCCTCTAATTCGCGGGGCAGGCGCACCGGCGAGGCGGTTACATCGATCTGGCGCAGGAGGGCTATATGTTCGGCGAAGGCACCCTGACAGGCGAGCACCCCGATTTTCATCCGATTACCTGTGGGCAACTGGCACACCCCTTCACTATTACCAGCCCCTGTTGGCCAGCAGATTCTCGGCTGCTATCTCCTTGATATCCAGGCCGGGCATGGCCTCGCCCAGCCCTTTGGAGACCTCGGCGATGATTGCCGGGTCGCTGTAGTGCGTGGTGGCTTTAACGATGGCCTTGGCCCTCGCCTGCGGGTCGCTGGACTTGAAGATGCCGGAGCCGACGAACACCCCCTCCGCCCCCAGTTGCATCATCAGTGCCGCATCGGCCGGTGTGGCGATGCCGCCGGCGGCGAAGTTGACCACCGGCAGCCGACCTGTTTTATGTACCTCGGCCACCAGCTCCAGCGGGGCGCCCAGCTCCCTGGCCTCGGCTGCCAGCTCGTCGCCGGACATGCTGGAGAGCTTGCGGATGGCGTCCATCACCGCCCGCATGTGCCTTACCGCCTCCACTATGTTGCCGGTGCCGGCCTCGCCCTTGGTGCGGATCATGGCCGCCCCCTCGGCGATGCGCCGCAGCGCCTCACCCAGGTTGCGGCAGCCGCAGACGAAAGGCACCTTGAAATCCTGCTTCCAGATGTGGTGGCTCTCGTCGGCGGGGGTCAGCACCTCGGACTCGTCGATGAAGTCCACCCCCAGGGCTTCGAGGGCCTGCGCCTCAACGAAGTGGCCGATGCGGCACTTTGCCATCACCGGGATGGATACCGACTCCATGATGGCGAGGATCACGCCGGGGTCGGCCATGCGGGCCACCCCTCCGGCGGAACGGATATCGGCAGGGACCCGCTCCAGGGCCATCACCGCGCAGGCGCCGGCCTCCTCGGCTATCCTGGCCTGCTCCGGCGTGACCACATCCATTATCACCCCGCCCTTGAGCATCTGGGCGAGGCCGGTCTTCACCGTCCAGGTCCCTTTATCCACGGCTCTCTCTCCTGTAGGGTTTCATGTAAATATTCTACTCTTACTTATGGCATTTAGCAAATAATCGGATAACCCATTGACAACGGATGACACCAAGAGTAAAATCCCGCAGGTTGAGGGGAAAAGAGCAGGGCCAAGGAGGTATTAAGGATGGCAGAGGAAAAGTACGAGACGGTTTCTCAGACCCGTCCCGGCGATAAGGTGATCCGTAAGACGCGGGGACCGAGGAAGAGGCTGCGGGTTGCCCCCGACGTGCCGGGGGCGGTCAGATTCATTAAATTCATCGCCACCAGCACCCCCTTCCTGCCCATGCTCGCGATATGGGTTGTCTTGTGGCTGATATTCTGTGCCGGGTTCTACTTCGCCGAGCACAACGCAAACGCCGAGCATGTATACTCATACGGCCAGGCCCTGTGGTGGGGTATGGCGGCGGTGGAGACCATGGGCACGCCTTATAAACCGGTTACCCTAGCGGGAGAAGTACTGGGGGGAATCTGGGCAATCCTGGGGGTAGTCCTGTTCTGGGGTGCCATCATCGCCAGCGTGACGGCGTATTTCTCCAAGCGCCGGGAGGGTGTGGTTAAGCAGATAATCGCTACCTTAGAGTACAATCTGGAGCGTCTGGACGAGCTGTCGGTGGAGGAGTTGGAGATACTCAAGGATACCGCAGACGGGCTCATAGATGCCAAAATCGAAAAACATGAGGGGGGAGACTGATTCATTAGCCGCCGTCGCAGCGATAAAGTATTGCAGTACACGGGGGAAGGGTTTATAATGTGCCATTTGGATATTGGGTGTGGAGAATCTAATACATGAAGTACAATAAGTTCCTCGTCCCGATAGGCGGAAAGGCGGTGGATGAGGATATCGTCAAGTCTGCCTGCGTCATCGCCCGGAGGAGCAAGGGCAAGGTCTATATAGTTCACGTTATACAGGTGAGCCGCAATCTGCCGCTGGACGCGGAGATCGAGGACGAGACCGCGGCGGGGGAGAAGATACTGGCCAGCGCCGAGAAGATAGCCGACGTGATGGACTGCGATGCGGAGACGGAGATACTGCAGGCGCGAGAGGTGGGTCCGGCGATAGTGGATGAGGCGGTGGAGCGGGGCGTGGACATGATAGTTATGGGCATCAATTACAAGAAGCGCTTCGGCGAGTGGGATATGGGAAGCGTGGTGCCCTATGTGCTGCGCAACGCCCCGTGCCGGGTGTTGCTGTGGCGCGGGCCGATGGAGCAGGAGCAGGAGAAGGCATGAATGTAGTTATCATGGGGTGCGGCCGGGTGGGCGGGTTGCTGGCGACGCTGCTGGATGAGGCGGGCCACAATGTCACCGTGCTCGACATTGACCCTTACAGCTTCCGCTGGCTTCCGGCGAATTTCAAGGGCAATGCCCTGGTGGGCGACGGCACCGATGAGGACTCCCTGAGGAAGGCCGGCATCGAGCAGGCGGATGCCTTCGTCTCGGTGACTCAGGGGGACAATCGCAACGTGATGGCGGCTCAGATCGCTAAAGACGTGTTCAATGTGCACAAGGTGGTGAGCCGTATCTACGACCCGCTGCGGGAAGAGATGTATCATAATCTGGGTCTGGATACCATAAGCCCCACCAAGGTGTCGGCGCGGATGCTGATGGACGTAATTTCGGGCGAGGGCAAGGAGTAGAATGTATATAGTGGTAGTAGGCGGTGGGAAGGTGGGCTACTACCTGTCGGTAGCCCTGTTGAGCGAGGGGCACGAGGTGCTGATACTGGAGAAGGACCCGGAGAAGTGCGGGGCCATCTGCGAGGATCTGGGCAGCGTTGTGATGCGCGGCGACGGCTGCGAGGCGCGCACCCTGGAGGATGTGGGCACGGAGCGTGCCGACCTGCTCATTGCGGTGACCGATGAGGACGAGGATAACCTGGTCGCCTGCCAGGTAGCCAAGCACAAGTTCAATGTTCCCCGCACTATCGCCCGGATCAGCAACCCCCGCAACGAGGCGCTGTTCAAGAAGCTGGGCATCGATGTAACCATCAGCAGCACGAACTTGATTCTGGGACACATCGAGGAGGAGCTGCCGATCAACCCGCTGGTTCACCTGCTGACCCTGAAGGATAGCAACCTGGAGCTGGTGGAGGTCAAGGTCCCCGAAGATTCCCCGGCGGTGGGCAAGAAGCTGGGTGATATCAGCCTTCCTTCCAACAGCATGGTGGTCATGATCATAGGCAAGGGCTCGGCCCGCGTGCCCACCAGCGAGACCATCGTCAAGCCGGGGGCTCAGATAATAGCGATGACCCAGACGGATGTGGAGCAGCAACTCAGGGCAGCCTTCACAGGGTAGCCATGGGAAAGAGAATCGCTTACCTGGGGCCTCCGGGCACCTTCACCGAGGAAGCGGCGCTCCTTTACGATAAAGGGGCTCAGTTCATCCCCGTGCCCACCATACCCGGAGTGGCGTCGGCGGTTTCGTCGGGGATGGCGGATGAGGGGGTGGTGCCCATCGAGAACAGCCTCGAAGGGTCGGTAACCGACACCCTCGACCTTCTGATCCACGATTCCCCCCTGTTGATAAGCAAGGAGCTGGTGCTGCCGGTGGGGCATCAGCTGTTGGTGAAGCCGGGGACCGTGATCAGCGATGTCAAGGTGCTGTACTCCCATCCCCAGTCGTTAGGGCAGTGCCGCCGGTTCGTTGAGCGCATACTGCCCAGAGCGGATGTTGTGGCGGCGCTGTCCAACGCCGCGGCGGTGCAGGACATGATGGAATCGCCGACCCCGTCGGCGGCCATCGGCACCCGGCGCGCCGCCGAGCTTTACGGTGCGGAGATACTGGCCAAAGAGATACAGGACCAGGTCTCCAACGTCACCCGCTTCGTGGTGCTAGCCGCCGAAGACCGTCCCCCGACCGGCAACGATAAGACCTCAATATGTTTCTCCTTCGACGACGACCGCCCGGGCTCGCTGGTGGAGGTGCTTCAGGAGTTCTCCCAGCGCGGTATCAACCTCACCAAGGTGGAGTCCCGGCCGTCCAAGGAGAGCCTGGGGCGATATTTCTTCCTCATCGATCTGGAGGGGCACCGGCAGGATACGCCGGTGGGCGAAGCGCTGGACGGCGTGCGCCGAAAAACGTCGCTGTTCAAGGTATTCGGTTCGTACCCCCGGTATAAATGAACAGGGAGGCCTGAGCCTCCCTGAGCAGCTTCTAGCTGTGACCCCGCAGGCTACTCCTCCTGTTCCTCCCTGAATTTACCCTCGATGTCGGCGCGGGTGCTGTCGGCGGTCTCCCTGCCCTCATCGATGGCCTGCTGGATGTAGTCCTTCATCCCGCCGAACACCTCGTCCTTGAGGAAGCCGATGATTCCGCCGCGGCCGCCGATGCCGCGACGCCCCGGGCGGTTGGAGCGTTCCACCAGCCAGAAGGTGACCGCAGCGCCGATCACCGCCCCGATGACTACCCCGGCAAAGAGTCCGGGCCCTTTATCTGCCACCTTTGTCCTCCTTCCTCCTCTCGAACAGGAATTCCAGCACCTTGGCCACCCCCTGCACTATGCCGGAGATGCTGGCCAGCGGTTTGACCAGGTCCTGGGACACCGAAGAGGTTATGCTGCGGATATCCCCGGTTATGGCCCTTCCCGATTCGAGGATGTCGCGCAGCTTGCGGTAGAGCATGAAGGCCATCAGGGACACGAAGACGGCGGCCCCGATGCCCACAACTGCAAATATGACGATAAACAGATCGCGTAATTCCGCCAGGGTCATTACTCACCCCCTGATTCGATATTATACTACATCAATGCAACGGGCAGAATTATACTACGGAACGGCGATAAAGGCAAATGGCGCTATGAGTGGTCCACTATTTTTACTCTGGAGACCCATGCGCCTAGAGGTAAATAGCACTGTCGATTTGCACTCGAAAGAACTCCCCCTCCGGCTCGAGCCGATTGGTACCGAAATGCCACCCGGCCCTCAGGAGGGTGGGAATGGTGTAGCCGTCGAAAGTGGCTTCTTCCTCCGCAATCCCGCCGAAGTCCACATAGCAGAATCTACCACCATCGGGGTTGCCCCAGCGCTGCAGCTTGAGGCTCTCCAAACGCCCCTCTCCGCTGATGGCGAGTTCGAGCCCTGAGGTTTCACCGTGGGCGATGAAACCGGCGTGCAGGTGTGATGAGTCCGGTGCCGTCCATGAAACGTCATCGTTGCAGAGCACGGACGGCAGCCATACCGCCTCGCCCGCGACGCGGCCGGCCGCAGATCGCGTGATATCCGGCCCCGAAGCGGTCATCACCGGGAGAATGCCGAGCAGCCTCCACCGCATGGCGCCCTCGCCGTCGATAAGGCGGTCCGATCCTCGGACAGGCACCCCGAACATGCGCACCGTGGCGCTCCAGATGAATCCGCGGTCCCATACGATGACCTGCTCCGCCGTGAAGGGAAGCCAGCGCCCTAATTTGATCTCGCCGTGCATGCTTAGTCGCACCGCGCGGGCGAGCAGCGTCCCCGGAGCTATCGCATGTTCGAGGTAGCGCCGCGCTGTTTCAGGGAGATGGGATGCTTCAATCGCCGAAAAGGTGCGTTCACCCGATGGTGCCGAGTTCCACAGCGCGTCTAACGATAGCTCTTCGTTCATCGCTGGCTCATCAAGCGTCTTGGTGAGAGATTCATCTCGCCGCATCAAGGGCTAGCTTGTGTACGTGTGTCAATCGCTTACATCGGGCTAAATACATCGTTATCCCATACGCAGCACCGCGGCCCCCTGCACCCTGCCCTGCTTGAGCAGATTGAGGGCCTGGTTCGCCTCGCTCAGGGCGAACTCCTGCACCTCGGGGGTCACCGCTATCTCGGCGGCCAGCGGCAGGAACTCCTCCACGTCCCGGCGGGTGATATTGGCCACGCTCTTGAGCTCCTTCTCGTCCCACAGCAATTGCGCGTAGTCCAGCGGCGGGATGGGCGTCCTCTTGCGGATCACCGCCATCACCAGACGGCCCCCCTTCTCCAGCACCCTCAGAGCGCTGGGCACGGTCTCCCCCACCGGGGTGAAGTCGATGGCGTAGTCCACCTTCTTGGGAGGGGTCTCGTCGGTGCCCCCGGCCCACGCCGCCCCCAGCTTCATCGCCAGCTCGCGATGCTCCGCGCTGCGGGTGAATACCAAGACCTCGCAGCCCCAGTGGATGGCCGCCTGGATCACGATGTGGGCCGATGCCCCGAAGCCGAAGAGCCCCAGGCTCTGCCCCGATTTGACCCCGGACAGGATCAGGTCGCGGTAGCCGATGGCCCCGGCGCACAGCAGGGGCGCCGCCTGGGCATCGGTGAACACGTCAGGTATGGGGTAGGCGTAGTCCTCTGCGACCACCGTGTACTCGGCATAGCCGCCGTCGGTGTGGCAGCCGGTGCCCTTGAAGTCGTAGCACAGGTTCTCCAGCCCGGCCTGGCAGAAGCGGCACTCCCCGCAGGCGGAGTATATCCACGCGATGCCGACCCGGTCGCCGATGCTGTATCTGGTCGCCTCGGAGCCGAGACTTTCCACCCGGCCCACGATCTCGTGCCCCAGTATGACCGGCAGGTTCGGCTGCAACCTTCCCTCGATCTCGTCCAACTCGGTGTGGCACACCCCGCAGGCCGAGACCTTCACCAGTATCTGTTCGGGTCCCGGCTCTGGAACAGGAACGTCGACCAACTCCAGCGGGCGGTCTTCCACCGGCGAGGTCTGCTTCAGGATTTGAGCCTTCATTTCAGTCTCGCTTTCCCCCTTGGTAGGGCATCGGTTTAATCGTGTTCACCCGTATGAAAGCCGTCGCGACCGGGCGAACTCCGGGTCAGTCGGGCCGGCGGCTTGACAGGTCAGGGCACGGTTATGCTGGTGCCGGTGTTGTTGAAGAAGAAGACATCACCGAGCTGCTGGGCGAGCAGCACCGATGAATTCAGGCCGGTGCAGTGAGATACCCCCACCCGCTGCACCCCCATCTCCTGCAGGGCGGCCGCGGTGAGCGTTATCCGCTCCTCGCTGGCGCGCACCAGGTGCGTGCCGCCGATGATGGTGTGCACCTGCTCGACGCCGGTCACCTCCCTGGCGCGGATGACGGTGTTTATCGCCCCGCGGTGGGCGCAACCGAGGATGACCACCAGCCCCAGCTCGGTCTTGACCACCAGCGCCTGATCGTCGCGGAAGGGGTCGGGTAGGAACCGGTCGTCCTCCTTGACCTGCATCATGGGCTCGATCTCCTCGTATTCGGTGACCATCGGCACCTCGCCGGTGGTGACGATGTTATCGGTGATCCACACCGGCCCCTCGCTGAGAGTGAAGGAGGCGCCTATCGCCTCCAGGTCCTCGCGCTTGAAGGGGATACCGATGTAGCGCTCGAAGTCGCCCGCCTTGGCATACTTGTTGGCCCACATGTCGGGGTGGGCCACTATATCGATGGGTTTGCCCGCCTGCCGCAGCACCCCCATCAGTCCGCCGGTGTGGTCGTAGTGCCCGTGGCTCAGCGCGATCCGGTCGATCTGGGCCAGCTCAACCCCCATGAGGCGGACGTTGTGGGGCACCGAGCTGCTGGCCCCGGTGTCGAACAGCACCTTGGCCTCACCGGTGTCCACCAGGACGCTCAGCCCCCATTCGGCGAGCACGCCGGGCATGGCGGCGGTGTTCTCGCTGAGGGTGGTGATTTTGATGGTCATATCGCACCTCCACGGCCCGATTATATCAGGCCATTGATTCCAGTAACAGATTGGTGAAATAGGGGCACTGCTTGTCCAGCCCCTTTTCCTTGGCCGCGCCGTTGAGGTTGAAAGTGCAGAAGGGGCAGGCGGTAACAACGAAGCCGGTGTCATCCGTCGCCAGCAGGTCGGCCGCCACCTGGGTGGACAGATCGCGGTATATGGCGCGCACCCCGCCGCCGGCGCCGCAGCATGAGGCATCCGTCCCGTGCTCCGGCAGCTCCACGATATCGGCACCGCAGTTGCGCAGGATTTCCCTGGGCTGGCGTATCAGGTTCTCGCCGCGGACAAATGTGCACGGGTCCTTGAAGCTCACCCGGCGCTCGACCTTG
Organism: uncultured Dehalococcoidales bacterium; assembly: GCA_964649185.1. GTDB lineage: Bacteria > Chloroflexota > Dehalococcoidia > E44-bin15 > E44-bin15 > CAYUWM01. The sequence goes on along the minus strand of CAZYOO010000003.1, from coordinate 40,608 downwards.
GACAGGTTGCCTGCCAGATCGGGGTCGGCCTTCATTGCATCGAATATAACCTCGGCTACATGTTGTACGGTGAAGCCCACCTCGCCCAACAGTTCGGGGTAGTGGTACTTGAAGCTCTGCAGGCACACCGGGCAGGTGACCAGGATACGCTTGATACCCAGCCGGTCGAACCGCTCCACATTACGCTGGAACCACTCCTTAGCGGTGTCCACCATGCCTGCGGTGTAGAACACAGAGCCGCAGCAGCCCTCGTCCTCCAGCAGCATGAAATCTACGCCCAGCTTCTTCAACACGCGGTAAGTCGAATATGCGGCATCCTTGACCAGGTAAGAGGACAGGCAGCCGATGAATAACAGCGTATCGGACTCGCTGGACGGAGGGCCCTCCGGCAGCCACTCCAGCCTCCGCTGCGGGTCGCCGTTGACCGAGTTTCCCTTGGACAGGGTCCCCTCGATGACCCTGCGCTTTCGCGGCGGCGGGCCGAGACCGCTGCGGCACAGCTCCGACCTGGATTGGAGCACTATATTGCTGATCTGTATGTTCTCGGGGCACACCGCCTCGCTGCGGCCGCAGTTGAGGCAGCTGTAGAGGCTCTCGCTGTCGCTGTCGCTCACCTCTCCGCTGTCGTGCAGCCTTACGGCAGCCTGCAGGCGATGCACCGGGGACATCCGTTCGTCGGCGGTGGCACGGTAGGTGGGGCACACCTCCATACATGCGCGGCACTCGGTACAGGACCGCGCCTGTTCGATTAAACTGATCATTGCTTGCCTGTTGCGGAGGGCGGTCTCTGGAGGGGCTGCCTCACCGCAGGCGGTTTGGCCTTCTCGGCCACCTTTTTGAATTCGGAAGCCAGACCGTCGAACGCTTCGGAGCTGTAGCGCTCCAGCTCGCCGCTGTCGCACAGCTCGGCCAGCTGCGGGTCTACCGGTATCAAGCCCAGCAGGGGCGCCTTCGCCGCCTTCGCCAGCTCTTCACCGCGGCTCTTGCCGAAAAGCTCGATCCTCTTGCCGGTATCGGGGATAACCAGATAGCTCATGTTCTCCACCACGCCCAGTATGGGGATATCCATCTTGTCCGTCATCTTTACCGCCTTGCGCACCACCATGCCGGCAAGGTCTTGAGGGGTGGATACGATGACCACTCCGGATAGGGGCAGCGACTGCAGCACGGTGAGCGGGATATCGGCGGTGCCGGGCGGCAGGTCCACCAGCAGGCAGTCGAGCCTGCCCCAGAGCACCTCCTCCCAGAACTGCATGATGGCCTTGGCCAGCAGGGGGCCTCTCCAGATGACGGCGTCGTCCTCGTTGGTGAGCAGCAGATTGAGGGACATGACCTCGATGCCGCTCCTGGTCTCCACGGGGAGGATCCCGCCCTCGCTGCCCAGGGGGCGGGTGTTCAAACCGAACATCTTGGGTATGCTGGGACCGGTGATATCGGCGTCCAGGATGCCCACCTGCTGCCCCTGGCGGCTGAGGGCCACGGCCAGCAGGCCGGTGACCAGCGATTTGCCCACGCCGCCCTTGCCGCTCATCACCGCCACCACGCGGTCGAACTGGTTCATCTCGTGGGGCGGCAGGTCCTCAACGTCGATATCTACCTTATTCACCCCTTCTATGCCCTCGACGGCGGCCCGCACCCTCTGCTTCAGGCTTTCCTTATCCGCCTCATTCAACGGGGTCAGGGACAGGTTCAGCTTCACTGTTTCATCCGATATGTGGATATCGCGAACCATGTTGAACTGCATGATGCTGCGCTTGGGCTGCGGCAGGAGCACGTCCTCCAGTGCGGCTTCGATATCCTTTAGCTCCACTGCCAAATGAGACCTCCCTCTGCGGACTGGTGATGCAGCAGGCCTCTCTGCACCAGCCTGTCCATCTCCTGTAGGGCAACCTGCAGCGGCACGTCCATCTTGAGCGATACCTTCTGTGCGAGCTGACCCATCGGGTCGGCGCCGTTCTTCATCCGCCCCAGCCGCTCCACGATATCCTCTTTCAGGAGCTGCCACACGAACTCCGTGCTCAGCTTGTTCCGCATCAATTCTTTGCATTCGGGGTCGCCCGCCGACGCCCGGCGCTCTAGGTCGTCCAAGGCGTAGGCTACCGCCTGGTCATATTCGGCGGCCATCTCCAGCACCTTCTCCGGGCTCATATCGGCGGTCTCGGTTATGGGCCGGTTGGCGTCATACTTCGCCCAGTCGCGGGAGAGGATGCGCAGCCCGTACTCCTCGGGGTGGTCATACAGCTCGGTCCCCGGCAGGGGGGACAGTATATGGAAGCCGTATTTGGCGCCGTATTTCTCATCGAGCTCGTGGGCGAAGTCCAGGGACTCGCGGGCGGTCTGCGGGGTCTCGCCGGGCAGGCCGAAGATGAAGGAATTGAAGACGTGAATGCCCGATTCGGTGGCGAGCCTGGTTCCCTCTCTGATTATATCGGGGGTGGTGCCCTTCTTGATGGTCTTGAGGATGCCCGCGTTGCCCGACTCCGCGCCGTAGAGCAGCCAGGAGCAGCCGGCCTTTTTCATCAGCTTCAGCAGATCCGAATCCACCGTATCGGCGCGGGCGAAGACGTTCCACTCGATATCCAGTTTGCGCTCGATGATGCCTTCGCACACCGCTCGCGCGTGGCGGTGATTAAGGGTGAAGGTGTCATCCACGATGTTTATCCTGCTGAAGGATAGGTCCTTGTTCAGATGCTCGATTTCATCTACCACCAGCTTGGGGTCGCGGAAGCGGACGCGCCGGCCGAAGACCCGCGGCCCGGAGCAGAAGATGCATTTGAAGGGGCAGCCCCTGCTGGTGATAACCGTGCTGGGGGTGTTCAGGGCGCGGTACTTGGACAGCGGCAGCAGGTCGCGCGCCGGCAGCGGAAGCTCGTTCAGGTCCTCGATGAGAGGACGGGGCTCGGTCCTCACCGCATGGTCGCCGTCGCGGTAGGCGATGCCGGGCACCCGGCGGAAGTCGCCGCCGCTATCGATAGCCCTCGCCAGCTCTGTTACCGTGCGCTCGCCTTCGCCGACCACCAGCAGGTCGATCCAGCGGGCCTTGAGCAGGGTCTCCTCGATGGCGAAGGTGGCGTGGGGCCCGCCCAGCATGGTAATGATATGGGGGTCGAATTCCTTGCAAACCTTCATGATGCGGGAGGCGATGGGGTAGTTCAGCGTGACGCAGGTAGCCCCCACCATCTGCGGTTTGAACTCCCTGAGCTTTTTCCGTAACTTCGAGGGTGAATACATGGACACCAGATGGTCCACTACCTCGACCTCGAGGCCTTCCTGTCGCAGCACGGCGGCGAGGTAGGCCAGGGACAGGGGCGGGAGGGGGTTCTCTTCCAGGGGGTACGGCGTGCTCATGAGAAGGACGCGCACAGGGTTCCTCCTCTCCTATGGTTATATGTGTCAGGGGTCATACGTTGTGCATTATAGCGCAAATCGACTCCTTTGCCAAATCCGGTTTCGATCGTAATGATCACAGCCCTTTCCCGGCGATGAAGCTGAGCAGGTCGGCGACGCGGCAGGCGTAGGCCCACTCGTTATCGTACCACGCGAGCACCTTCACCATGTTGCCGCCGATGACCATGGTCGACGGGGCATCCACTATGGAGCTTAAGGGGTTGCCCTTGAAGTCTATGCTCACCAGCTCCTCCTCGCAGTAGCCGAGGATGCCCTTGAGCGCTCCCTCGGAAGTTTTCTTCAGTGCTGCGTTCACCTCTTCCGCCGTGGCCCCTTTGCTCAGGTCGGCGACGAAGTCCACCACCGAGACGGTGGGGGTGGGAACGCGGTAGGCCATGCCGTGGATCTTGCCCGCCAGGTCGGGTATGACCACGGTGACCGCCTTGGCGGCGCCGGTGGTGGTGGGGATGATACTCATCGCCGCCGAGCGCGCCCGCCGCAGGTCGCTGTGCACCTGGTCGAGGATGCGCTGGTCGTTGGTGTAGGCGTGGATGGTGGACATCAGCCCTTTCTCAATGCCGAAGTTGTCGTTCAGCACCTTGGCCACCGGTGCGATGCAGTTGGTGGTGCAGGAGGCGTTGGATATGATGTGGTGCTTCTTGGGGTCGTAGGTTTTCTCGTTGACCCCCAGCACCACGGTGAGGTCCTCCCCCTTGGCCGGGGCGGTGATGATCACCTTCTTGGCGCCGCCCTGCATGTGGGCCGAAGCCTTCTCCGCCTTGGTGAACAGCCCGGTGGACTCCACCACCAGCTCTATGCCGTAGTCGCTCCACGGTATCTTGCCCGGGTCGCGCTCGGAGATCACCTTCACCTTCTTGCCGTCGATGACGATGCAGTCCTCGGTGGCCTCCACCGTGCCGTGATACCCGCCGTAGTTGGAGTCGTAGCGGAAGAGGTGGGCGTTGGTCTTGGTGTCGGTGAGGTCGTTGAGGGCCACCACCTCCAGCTTGCCTTTATAGTTCTCGATGACCGCCTTGAGTATCTGCCTGCCGATCCTGCCGAACCCGTTTATGCCGACCTTTGTTGCCATATAAAAACTCCTTTCTTATCGCCTCGGTACCGGGTCATGTGGAAGTGCTTGGACACTCGGACGCCGGCCGTCCAGCACCTCCAGAAACGTCTCTATCCTGGTTCTGGCCTGCTGGGACAAAGTGTAGTCGTTGTTGCCCTCCAGCGTCAATATGGGCCTGTCGATTCGGTGGCGGAAGACGATGTTGCCGATGCCGCGGTGGCAGAAGGTCTGGACGTAGTGTATCACGCCGTCCGCCCGCCGCCGCTTCAACTGCGGCAGTATGTCATCCAGCTTGGCGGATAAAGAGTACGGATAGGTGTATTTCGAATACTGCTCGGCAAGTCCCTCGCACCGGTTCGGCATGGCGAACTGGCGCTGCGTCTCGTTGAACACCACCCGCGCCCCGTTGCGCTCCACGAAGTCGTACAGGTCCCTGCCGAAGATAGGTGGCACGCCGATGAAGGCCAGGCGCAGCATGTCGCCGGGGTAAGGCTCGCGGTCGCGGCACTCTTCCAGCAGCCGCTCCAGCCCCTTCTCGTATCCGGCGACATCGCTGTTGAAGTCGGAGGCGGACACCAGCCAGTAGTGGTTCTCCCAGCCGCTGATCGTATCGCTTTTCCACGTCAGTTCATCCAGCTCCCGCGCCATCCCCCGCGCCCGTTCCAGTCTCTCTCGCTCGCGCTCCGCCGCTTCCAGCGTTGTGCCCAGCGCCTCGGCCAGCGATTCCAGGCAGTAGCGCATCTGGGTGGCATCCGGCTTCTGCGGGTAGGCGAAGGGTATCGCATCCAGCCCCTTGAGCCGCAGCACCTCCATCAGCATCTCGGTGTTGGAGCAGTCGCCGGTGGTGACGCACATCACCGTATCGATGCCCTGCTCCATGGCCACGCCGTACATGCCCTTGATCCAGGCGCAGCAGTTCACCGGGAAGCCGTCCTGCTCCGCAATGCCCACGAAGTGATGGGGTTCGGGGTCGGAGATAAACACGTTGTTGAGGTCAACGGGCCGGTATCCCGCTGCCAGCAGGACTTCGATGGGGATGGTGGTGGTTATGCCGATGGGTTTCAT
>CAZYOO010000003.1:0-34984 GCA_964649185.1 uncultured Dehalococcoidales bacterium | reverse complement strand
CCGCTGCCAGCAGGACTTCGATGGGGATGGTGGTGGTTATGCCGATGGGTTTCATAGTGATGTTGTTATTTGAACAGTCCCAAGAACTCTTCCCTTGTCAGTTCCGTATCGTGAATGATTCTTCTGAGCATTCCGCGACCAAGTTCCTCTCCCTTATGGACGGGGACTACGGTGGCCCTCCCGTCTGGATGCCTCAGAAAAACATGGCTGCCTTTTTGTCTTATCACCTGGAAGCCCGCTCTCTTGAGAGCCTCAACCACCCCGTTCCCGGGTAAAGGAATGAGCTTGCTCACACCGCTACCCGCTGTATGCCGATGAATTCCGTATGCACATCCTCCCCCTGAACCTCAAGGCAGAGCTGGATCGCCTCTTTGATACGCTCCATCAGTTCATCCAGTGATCTGGCCTGGGTATGACAACCCGAAAGCTCCGGCACACTGCCCACGAAATACCCGTCCTCATCTTTCTCGATAATTACGCTGAACTCCCTTTTCATCCTCTGCCTCCCGTATCTGGATCGTAGTGGTTATGCCGATGGTTTTCATTTCAATCGAGGTTATACAGCGCGCTCATGCCGGGGTAGCGGCCGTTCTCCCCCAGCTCCTCCTCTATCTGCAGCAGGCGGTTGTACTTGGCAACGCGGTCGGTGCGGCAGGGGGCGCCGGACTTGATGAAGCCGGTGTTTTTGGCCACCGCCAGGTCGGCGATGGTGGTGTCCTCGGTCTCGCCGGAGCGGTGGCTCACCACCGCCGTCCACGCTGCCTCCTGCGCCATCTTTATCGCCGCCAGCGTCTCGGTGAGGGTGCCTATCTGGTTCAGCTTGATCAGGATGGAGTTGGAGGCGTTCTTGCTGATGCCCAGCGACAGGCGCTCCACGTTGGTCACATACAGGTCGTCGCCCATTATCTGCACCTTGCCGCCGACCCTCTCAATCAGCATCCGCCAGCCGTCCCAGTCGTCCTCTGCCATGCCGTCCTCGATGCTGATCACGGGGTAGTCGGAGCACAGTCTGGCGTAGTAGTCCGCCATCTCAGCGCTGGTGAGGGCGAGTCCCTCGCGCTGCAGGTGGTACTTGCCGCTCTCGAAGAACTCGGTGGACGCCGGGTCGAGGGCGATGAAGCAATCGCTGCCGGGCCTGTAGCCCGCCTCGGCGATGGCCTGCGCCAGCAGCTCCACCGCATCGCGGTTCGAACTCAGCGAGGGGGCGAAACCGCCCTCGTCGCCGATATTGGTGTTCAGCCCTTTGTCCTTGAGCACGCTTTTGAGGGCGTGGTATATCTCGGCGCACATGCGCAGGGCGTCGGCGAAGCGCTGCGCCCCCAGCGGCACGATCATGAACTCCTGGAAGTCGGTGGAGTCGCCGGCGTGCTTGCCGCCGTTGAGGATGTTCATCATCGGCACCGGCAGGGTGACGGCGTCCTCCCCGCCGAGGTAGCGGTACAGGGGCAGGCCGCCGCAGTGGGCTGCGGCGTACGCAACGGCCAGCGAGACGCCGAGGATGGCGTTGGCGCCGAGCTCCGACTTGTTCGGCGTGCCGTCCAGCTCGATCATCCGCCGGTCCACGGCCTCCTGGTCGCCGGCGGGCATGCCGATCAGGGCGGACTCGATGCGGTCCTCGATGTTCTGCACTGCCTTGAGCACGCCCCTGCCGCGGTATCGCTTTTCATCGCCGTCGCGCAGCTCCAGCGCCTCGTGGGCGCCGGTAGAGGCGCCGGAGGGCACCGCGGCGGAGCCGATGCTGCCGTCGGAGAGCCGCACCTCCACCCGCAGCGTGGGGTTGCCCCGCGAGTCGAGGATCTCCCTGGCGCGCACCTCCTCAATGGCCGCCATGCTTCGCTCCCGCCTTGGATATCGAGATCGCCTTATCCACCGCATCGGCAGCGCTGTCGGCGGTGATTATGGAGTCGTCCGGCCCATCGCATGTGGCCAGCGACCAGGTCCCCAGCCCGATGACCGGGATACCGTCCTGGAACGCATAGGCTATCTCGGACAGGGTGCCGTAGCTGCCGCCGACGGCGATAACCGCCTGCCCCGACCGGACCACGATGGGGTTACGCGCGTATCCCAGGCCGGTGACGACGGGTATGCTGACATAGGGGTTGGCGTCCTCGCGCCGGTTGCCGGGGAGGATGCCGACGGTGAGACCGCCATCGGCATGGGCGCCGCGGCATGCCGCTTGCATCACACCCCCCAGGCCGCCGCAGACGAGGGTGGCGCCGTGCCGCGCCAGCTCCCGTCCCACCTCTTCGGCCAGTTTCTCCTCGTCCGCGGAGCAGCTGCTGGCGCCGATCACTGTGATGAAAAGGCCACTGTCCATATCAGTCAATCGTTCGGCTCGATGCCACTCGACATCAAGGGAAGATAATTATACACCCTGAAGCGATTCGAGGCAACTTGAGGGGAGTGCAGCTCCTAGTTGTAACGGTTCATCGCCGCCTCGATGCCTTCGCCGAGGATGCAGCGCACGGCCTCGGTTGCCCGGTCGATGGCTTCGGTCACCACTGCCTTTTCCTCGGCGGTGAAATCGCCCAGCACGTGGGCAATCTCGTCGCTGGCGGGGCGCCCGATGCCGATGCGGATGCGGATGAACCCGTCGCTGCCCAGGGAGTCGATCACCGATGCCGCCCCCCTGTGCCCCCCGGCGGAGCCGCCGCGGCGGATGCGTATCTTGCCCGGCGGCAGGTCCATGTCGTCGTGGATCACGATGAGATCGTCGGGCGCCGCGCCGAGGCGGCGCGCCAGCTGCGCCACCGCGCCCCCGCTGAGATTCATGAACGTATGCGGCTTGGCCAGCACCACCGGCGTCTCATCGATCCGGCCCCGGCCGAACACCGCCTTGACCGACTTCAGCCTCAGCCTGCGCTCCTTGACGGCGATGCGGTGCTCCCTGGCGAGGCGGTCGATGCAGTGATACCCCACGTTGTGGCGGTTGCCGGCATACGCCTTGCCCGGGTTGCCCAGCCCGACGATCAGTTTCATAGTTGTCAGCTCGTGGTTGCGATAGGGTCGACTAAGCGGCGGCGGCGATGCGCTTGCCCATCTCTCGCAGCTCGCCGAGGGTCTCGGGGGCGGGCTTGCCCTGGGCCATGATGCCCTCCTCCGCCTTCTTCATCTTGAAGCCCATGCCGCAGATGCCGTCGAGCACGTCCAGGGCCTTCCTCTTGCCCATGCCGCTGCTGGTGAAGGTGCAGTAGGGCTTGTCGGCGCACTTCTCCTGGCAGACGCTCAGGCTGCGGTCGAAGAAGTCCTTCAGTCCGCCGGATATGTAGCCGAAGTTGGTGGATGTGCCGAACACCGCCACATCGGCGTCCAGCAGGTCGTCGGCGCTGGCGTCGAAGGCCTTCTTGACGATGACCTCGGTGCCGGGCACCGAGCGCGCCCCCTCGGCTACCGCCCGGGCCATCTCCTCGGTGTTGCCGGTCAGCGAATGGTAAACGATCAATACCTTGGACAATCTATGGTCTCCTTTCCGCTATCGCTATTGTATCAGCTTGAGGAACTGCTCTTCGCTGAGCTCCTCGATGCCCCCCCGGGCGCGGGCCTTTTCCAGCTTGGAACCGGGGTCGGCGCCCACCACCAGATGGGTGGTCTTCCGGGTGACGCCGGAGCCGACGCTGCCGCCCAGCTCCTTGATGCGGGCCTCAGCCTCGCCGCGGGGCAGGGACTCCAGCCTGCCGGTGAGCAGGAACTCCTTGCCGTCAAGGGGCAGATCGCCCCCGCGCTGGGCCTCGCCTTCCAGCTTCACCCCCGCCTGCCTGAGCCTCTCTATGATATCGCGGTTCGCCGGCTGGCGGAAGAAGGCGACAATGCTCTCGGCGATCTTGGGGCCGATGGCCGGTATCGCCATCAGCCCCTCCGGGGATGCGCTGGCCAGCCTGTCGATGCTGTCGTAATTCTGCGCCAGGATCTGCGCCACTTCCTGCCCGACATGCCTGATCCCCAGGGCGAATATCACCCTTTCCAGCGGCCGCTGCTTGCTGCCCTCGATGGCATCGAGGATGTTCTGTACGCTCTTCTGTCCCATGCCCACCCGCTGCAGCAGTTCGTCCCGGTGCAGGTGCAGGCTGTAGAGGTCGGCCACGCTTTGCACCAGCCCCGCCCGGTGCAGCGAGGCGGCCAGCTTCTCGCCGACCCCATCGATGTCCATGGCGCCACGGGAGACGAAGTGGGACAGTTGCTCCTCGATGCGGGCGGGGCAGGAGATGTTGGTGCAGTAGCTCATCACCTCTCCGTCCGGCCTGAGCACCTCGCCGCCGCACACCGGGCAGCGGTCGGGCATCTCGAACTCCCGCTCCGCGCCGGTGCGCCTGGACTCCACCGGCTTGACCACTTCGGGGATAACCTCCCCGGCGCGCTGCACCACCACCGTGTCGCCGATGCGGATGTCCTTGCGCCGGATGTCCTCCTCGTTGTGCAGCGCCGCCCGCCTGATGGTGACCCCGCCGACGGATACCGGCTCCAGGACGGCGTAGGGGTTGAGGCTGCCGGTGCGCCCCACGCTGACCTTGATTTCGAGCAGCCTGGTGGTCGCCTGCACCGCGGGGAACTTATATGCCACCGCCCAGCGCGGGTCGTGGCCCACCGTGCCCAGCTCCTCCCGGGTCGCCAGCGAGTTCACCTTGATCACGATGCCGTCGGCCTCGAAATCCAGCTCCTCCCGCCGCTCGACCCAGTGGCGGTAGTATTCCTCCGCATCGGATATCGTTGCGGCGCGGGCGTTGTACGGGCTGACCTTGAACCCCAGGGACTGGAGGTATTGCATCGTCTCCCAGTGGGTGCCGGGCATCGGCTGCCCGCCATCGGCATAGCCCAGCCCATAGATATAGATGTCCAGAGGCCTTCTCGCCGTCACCTGCGGGTCCAGCTGGCGCAGCGAGCCGGCGGCGGCGTTGCGCGGGTTGGCGAAAAGCGGCAGTCCCTCCTCCGCTCGCTGGCGGTTCAGCTTGGCGAAGCCCTTCTTGGAGAGGAATACCTCGCCCCTTACCTCGAACCGGGTGGGGATATCGCCCGATACAGCGAGTGGTATGCTCCGTATCGTTTTGAGGTTCGGGGTGATGTCCTCGCCGCGGTAGCCGTCGCCGCGGGTGGCGCCGGTGGCCAGGCGTCCGTCGATATAGGTCAGGGCGACGGCGAGGCCGTCCATCTTCAGCTCGCAGACGAAGTCCATGTCCCGTCCCGGCACCAGGCCGGATGTCCGCCTGTGCCACGCCGCCAGCTCCTCGGCGGAGAAGACGTTGGCCAGGCTCAACAGGGGTACGGGGTGCTCGACGACACCGAAGGCCTCCACCGGGGCTGCGCCCACGCGCTGGGTCGGGGATTCGGGGGTGATGAGCTCGGGGAACTCCTGCTCCAGCCCTCTGAGCTCCGCCATCAAAGCATCGTACTCGGCATCGGAGATCTCGGGGCTGTCGAGCACGTGGTAGAGGCGGTTGTGGCGGTTGATCTCCTCGCGGAGTTCGGCGGCCCTTTTACTCGCCTGCTCTAAATCCGGCACGGCGCTTACCTCAATCGGACTAAAGCTTTACCAGCTTCATGGTGTACACTTCGGGGAGCGCCTTGAGTTGAGCCAGCGTCCGGTCGTCCACCGGCTCGTCCAGCTCCAGCACCATCAACGCCGGGCCGCGGGGCTCGAGCCGGCCCAGCAGCATGGAGCTGATATTGATATCGGCATCGCCCAGCATGGTGCCCACCTCTCCGATGAAACCGGGGCGGTCGCGGTGGTCGCTGAGCAGCAGGAAGCCCCCCCGCGGCACGATATCGATCCAGTAGCTGTTGATCCTGACGATGTGGGGCTCGCCCCTCATCACCGTGCCGGCGACGGTGGTGGCGCCGGCGCTGGTGGCCACCTCCAGTGTGATAAGGTTGCCGTAATTCTCACACGTGGTGCTCTTCTGCTCGGTTATCTTCAACCCCCGCCGCTGGGCGATGAGGTTGGCGTTGACCAGATTGACCCGCTCCTCGCTGATCGATTCCATGAGGCCGCCGACCACCGCTGCCTTCAGCGCTGCGGTATCGTGGTTGGCGAGCTCGCCCTCGTACTTGATGGTCAGGGCGCTCATCTGTCCCTCGCCCAACTGGTACAGCAGCCGTCCCACCTGCTGCGCCACCCCGAGGAACGGCCCGATGACGGACAGGGTCTCCGGGGGTATCATGGGGGTGTTCAGCGCCGTCCTGGCGGGCTTGCCGCTGAGCACGTCGATTATCTGCTCCGCCACCTCCATCGCCGCCCCCGCCTGTGCCTCGGCGGTTGAGGCGGCGAGGTGGGGGGTTACCAGTATGCGGTCGCATCCAAACAGTATATTGTCCTTGGCCGGCTCCTGGGTGAACACATCGACCGCCGCTCCCGCTACCTTGCCGCCCTCGACGGCGTTGAACAGCGCCTCCTCATCGATGATGCCGCCGCGGGCGCAATTGATTATCCGCACCGTCGGCTTAACCCTGGCCAGCTCCCTGGCGCCGATGAGGCCCCGCGTCTTGTCGGTGAGGGGGGTGTGCAGGGTGATGAAGTCCGCCTTTTGAAGCAGCTCCTCCAGGGATACCAGTTCCACACCCAGGTTGCGGGCGTAATCGGCGGACACCAGCGGGTCGTAGGCGATGATCCGCATCTCCATGGCGCCGCAGCGCCGTGCCACCTCCGAACCGACGTTACCCAGCCCGACGATGCCCAGAGTCTTGTTCCTCAGCTCCGTGCCCATGAAATCGCTGCGGCGCCACTCCCCGCCCTTGAGCCTTGCGTTGGCCTGGGGTATATGCCGCGCCAGGGCTAGCATCATGGCGATGGTGTGCTCCGCTGCGGAGGTGGTGTTCCCCCCGGGGGCGTTGACCACCACTATGCCTTTGGCGGTCGCCGCTTCCACATCGATATTATCCACCCCCACGCCGGCGCGCCCGATAACCTGGAGCTTCTTCCCCGCCGCGATGACCTCGGCGGTGACCTTGGTCTCGCTGCGCACCACCAGGGCATCGTATTCACCGATGGCGGCGACAAGCTCATCGCGGCTCATCCCGGTCTTCACGTCCACGGCGGCATGCGCCCGCAGCGCCTCGATCCCCTCCTCGGCGACGGGGTCTGCGATCAATACTCGCATTCTATCGTTCACAAGATGCCTTCAATTCTTTCAACCCTGGGTGAGTATCTTCTCCGAGAGGAACTTATCGAGCACCTCCGGGATCTCCCCCCTTTGGCACGTTACCTGCCACATGCCCTGAGGCAGGTTAACCTTGAGCCATTTGCGGTACCACTTATCGCGGAGGCCGTTGCCGATTATCAGGACGAAATCCCCGCTCCTGGGGTCCTCGCTGATCTCGATGAGACCTCTCTGATTCAGCCCACGCATCCCCAGCCGGGCACCGACCCCGATCTCTTTGATTTCCATGTCGCTACCTCCCGGTCGTTTTCTCAAGAGGACTTGGCCTTGGGAAGGGCTGCCTTTATGGCTTCTACGGTAATATTGATGTCGCTGTCGCTCACATAGCCCAGGTGACCGATGCGGAATATCTTCCCCTCCAGCTTCTGCTGCCCCCCGGACAGTACGGTGTTGTACTCCTCGCGCAGGATCTTGAGCAGCTTCTTGCCGTCCACGCCGTCGGGCACGTTGACCGCGGTGATGGTGTTGGAGGCGTAGCGCTCGTCCCTGGGGAACAGCGAAAGGCCCAGATCCTTCATCGCCTGTCGCGACTTCGCCCCCAGGCGCTGGTGGCGGGCGAAGATATTCTGCAGCCCCTCCTGCTTGAACATCTCCAGCGCCACATCCAGGGCGTATATGGTGGAGACGGAAGGGGTCCACGGGGTCTGGCCTTTATCCAGGAACTTCTTGGCTTTGGCGAAGTCCCAGTAGAATCGGGGCATCTTGGCCTCGGCATTGGCCTGCCACGCCCGCTGGCTTACACTGACCATCGCCAGCCCGGGAGGGACCATCCACCCCTTCTGAGAGCCGGTGATCACCACGTCGCAGCCCCACTTGTCGGTGGGCAGGTCGATGGAGCCCAGCCCGCTGATGGCATCCACCAAGAGCAGCTTATCGTGCTCTCTGACTACCTTGCTTATGGCTTCCAGGTCGCTGGCCACGCCGGTGGAGGTCTCGTTGTGGGTCACCAGCACCGCCTTGGTGTCGGGATTCTTGGACAGGGCGCTGCGTACCTCGTCGGGGTCGACCGCTGTTCCCCACTCGAAGGTGAGCCGCTCCACCTTCGCGCCGAATACCTCGGCTATATCGGCGAACCGGTCGCCGAATGCGCCGTTGGACGCCGATAGCACCCGGTCCCCGGGCGACAGGGTGTTAACGATGGCTGCCTCCATGCCCCCGGTGCCGGAGCAGGTGAGCAGGAACACATCCCCCTGGGTCTGAAACATCTCCTTGAGCAGCGCGGTGCTGCGGTTTATCATCTCCGCGAATTCGGGGCCGCGGTGGTTGATCATCTGCCGCGATAACGTCTTAAGTATTTCATCGGGGATGGGGGTCGGTCCGGGAATACGTAACTGAACGCTTCTCTCCATTTTAGCCTCCAAATCAACTGGTTCGCTTGATATTATACCGTTTATCCGCGGCGTTAGGAAGTAGGAAACGGGATATCCCGTATTGCCTAGGCGGTGCTTTAAGGGTTACGTATCGCCACTGCGTTAATTGCGCCTGTCGGAGTTGATGATCCGCACCGAACCGCGGCCTTCCACCGCGATGACGCTGTGGTCCTGGAGGATGGCCGTGTCCTGCAGCAGCACCTCCCCGTCTATTTGAACGGCCCCCTGGGACAGCAGCCGCTTGACCTCGCGCGGGGTCAGCACCAGACCGGTTTTGAACAGGATGAAGTTGACGGTCACCACCACCGATTCCGGCGCGAGCCTCCTGCGTTCCAGGTAATCGCCTTCGGCGGCGATGGAGTCCTTCAGCGATGTCAGGTCGCCGGCGCGGGACTCACGGGCGGCGGCCAGCATGGCCTCATCCTGCAGGTCGGCGAATGATACCCGAAAATCGTACCCCTCCGGGCGCTTCCCGCCCGCCCGCCCCCCGGCGGTAGGTGCAACGGGCGTGTGCGACTGTGTCCCGCTGTCGTCATCCGCTATCCTGGCGGAGCGGCGCTGGCCGAACCTGACCACATCGCCGGGCTGGACGTTGACCTCGGTGTCCGATAACACCTGCTGGCTCCCGTTCTCATGTTCTATGTGAACAGCGCCCTGGGCGATGAGGCGCTTGACCTCGTTGACGCTCCTCACCAGCCGGTTATCTACCAGCCACTTGGCGATGTCCCTCCTCTGGCCTGGCTCAGCCGGCTCATCGTAGCTGGCCCTGGCATCGTTTCTCTTCGGCGGTTCTTCCGGCTTCGCTTCGACCCTTGTTGCAGGCTTGCTGTGGTTTGTGGCCTGCCCGTCTGAGTTGACGACCTTCTTGAAACGGCGCTTGCCCACCTTGATTATGCTGCCGTCCTTTATCCGCACCGTATCGTCCGTTATCTTCACCCCGTCCACCTCGACCGCTCCCTGGGAGAGCAGGCGCTTGGCCTCGCTGCGGCTGAGCACCAGCCGGGCCTCGGTCAGCAGGAACGGCACGGTCACGCTGACGGACTCCTCGCCCGGCTTTTTGTCACCGATATGGGACATTATCGATTCACCTATGGCCTGCAGGTCGTCGAGGGTGCCGGCATCGCTGGATTCGTACAGCGACCTGAGCTTTAGCTCCTCAAAAGAGACGGGCCATTCCTCGATGTCCTCCGGAGTTTCACGCTGCTGTACCACCTTCTCGAATTGCCGCTCCGCCTCTTGGGCCGCCTGGTGGCTGTGGAATTGGGACACCAGCTCACGCCCCAGGCGCTTCTTGAGTATCATGGGGTTCACCGAATCGTTCTCCAGCGCCCCGCGGAAGATGGTCAGCTCCTCGTCCGAAACATCGGTCAGCAGCTCGAAATAGTCCATTATCAGCCTGTCGGGTATGCTGAGCACCTTGCCGTACATATCATTCGGCGGCTCGTCGATGGCGATATAGTTGTCCAGGCTCTTGGACATCTTTATGCTGCCGTCGGTGCCCACCAGCAGCGGTACCAGCAGGACCTGCTGCGGCGGCAGCCCTTTGCTCTCCTGCAGTTCCCGGCCCACCAGGCAGTTGAACATCTGGTCGGTGCCCCCGAACTCGACGTCGGCCTCGATGACCACCGAGTCGTAGGCCTGCAGCAGGGGGTAGAGGAACTCGGTTATGGCGATGGGTTGACCCGATGAGTACCGCTTGGAGAAATCCTCCCGCTGCAGCATCTGGGCTACGGTGAACCTGCTGGCCAGCGCGATAACGTCGGACAGGCCGAACTTCTCGAACCACTCGCTCTGCCATACCACCTTCGTTTTCTCGCGGTCGACCACCTTGAAGAACTGCTTCATGTAGGTCTCGGCGTTGGCGCGGACCTGCTCCGCGGACAGCATGGGGCGGGTCTTGGATTCACCGCTGGGGTCTCCGATCTGGGCGGTCCAGTCCCCCACGATGAGGATGACCTCGTGTCCCAGCTCCTGGAACTGGCGCAGCTTCCGCAATCCCACCACGTGCCCCAGATGGATGTCGGGACAGCTGGGGTCGAAGCCCTGCTTGAGGCGCAGCCTGCGGCCGGAATCGAGGAGCTGGACCAGATCCTGCTCCACGATAATATCGGCGACGCCCCGCTTGAGGAGGCGCCTTCGAGTCTCTATATCAGGTTTGGTCACCATCGCTTGTGTGATTCACCCCCTCTTTCTCGCTATCGCTCCAGAATGGCCCCCGCCTGCTCGATATCCTTCATCACCTGAACCTTCAACTGTTCCGCATCGCTGAACCTGACCTCATCCCGCAGACGGTCGATGAACTCTACCTCGATCTCCTGCCCGTAGAGATCGCCATCGAAACCGAGCAGGTGCACCTCCAGCAGGCGTTCCTCGCTGCCGAAGGTGGGACGCAGTCCGATGTTCGCCACCGCACGGTGCGCTTCCCCGCCCGCGTAAACGCGGACGGCATACACCCCATCGGCGGGCAGGGCCTGGCCCTGCTCCGGGACGATATTGGCGGTGGGGAACCCCAGCGTTTTGCCCCGCGAATCGCCCCTGGCTACCTGCCCCTGCAACGAGAAGTGCCGTCCGAGGAACTCGGTCGCCTTTCTGATATCGCCCTCGGCCAGCGCCTTGCGGATGGCGGTGCTGCTTATTGCCTCGCCGTTCATCACCATGGGCGGCACCGCCTCCACCGTGAACCCCAGCTCCTGCCCCAGCGCCTCAAGCGCCGCGGTATCCCCCTTCCTCGCCTTCCCCAGTGCGAAGTCGGGGCCGATGATCAGTGCCCTCATCCTCAGGTAGCGCCTGAGCAGCTCCACGAACTCCCTGGCACTGAGTTGCGAGACATCAGGAGTGAAGGACAGGGGCACAACGTGTTTCACCCCCGCCCTCTCCAAAAGTGTAATCCGTTCTTGCAGGCTGGTCAAGCGGGTGATATGCGAGTGCGCCTTAAGCACCAGACGGGGGTGGTGCTGGAAGGTGACCACCCCGCTGTCCAGCCCTGCCGCGGCAGCCTCCTGGTTGAGCCTGGCGATCAGGGAGCGGTGGCCCCGGTGGACGCCATCGAATACGCCGACGGTAAGCGCAGTATCACGCTGCGGTTTCACCCTGGACAGCTCTTCTTCGATGAGCATCTTCCCCCCTGGCCCGGGCTGGGTGCTCAGGGCTAGGACCCTTCCTCATCGTGACTGCTCTGGGCGGCGGCCTTGGCCTTGTCGGCTAGCTGCCTGTAGGCGATCTCCAGCGCCTCTATCCGTTGCTTGGCCTCAGCCAGCAGCATATCGTTCTTGATGGCCGTCGCGATCTGACCGGTGAATTCCTCCAGGATCTCCTGCTCCCTCTCGCCGTATGCATCGGGCTGGCTGCTGTTTAAATTGAGAGTGCCGAAGACCTCGCCCTTGGCGAACAGGGGAAGGCGGATCGCCGATTTCATCCCCTCCTGGAAGTGGATGTCATCGAAGGGGAATTGCATCTCCTTGGAGAAATCGGCCTCTACATTGGCCTTCTTGTTGGCGACCACCCATTCGGTGGGGGTCCCCGCCAGCGGCACCACCGCATCCTCGACGAATTCGGTGTTCTCCGCGGAGGAGACCGCCAGGAATCTGAGGGTGCCTTCCTCCACCAGCGTGATGGTGGCCTGGTCGAAATCCACCAGCCGCTTTATCCCCGTGGCGAATGTCTCCAGCACGTCATTGATGTCCAGGCTGGAGCCGATCTTCTTGGTCAGCTCGGTGGTCAGGCGCATCCGCTCCTCCAGCCTCTTCCGCTCGATAGCGAAGCGCATGACGCGCACCAGCAGGTTGCTGTCCACATCGTTTTTGCTGAGGTAGTCCTGTGCGCCGTGGCGCATCGCCGTGATGGCGAATGCCTCGTCGGAGAGGCCGGTCAGTATGACGATGGGCAGAACGGGCACCTTGGCGTATACCCTGTTGAATGTGTCGATGCCCTGGCTGTCGGGCAATCCGAGGTCCAGCAGGACAACGTCGAAGTTATCCTCGCTCAGGTGTTTCAGCGCTTCAGCGAGGCTCTCCGCGTGTACCAGATCGAATTGCACAGTGTCAGCTTCCCTGAGCATCTCCTTTATGAGCCGGGTATCGCCGGGGTTGTCTTCCACTAACAGGATTTTCAAGGCCTTGCCCTCCTCTCCCGATTTACTCCGTGGGCAGCTTCACGATGGTGAGCCAGAAGTCCTCGATGGATTTCACCACCTCGATGAACTGATCGAAATCTATGGGCTTGGTTATGTAGCAGTTGGCGTGCTGGTTGTACATCCTGAGGATGTCCTCCTCCGCCTTGGAGGTGGTCAGCACCACCACCGGGATGCGCCTGAGGTTCTCGTCGGCCTTGATCTCCTCCAGCAGCTCCCTGCCGTCCTTCTTGGGCAGATTCAGGTCCAGGAGCAGCAGGTCGGGGCGCGGTGCGTCGGCGTACTTGCCCTCTCGCTTGAGGAAAGCGAGGGCCTCCACGCCGTCCTCGGCCACGCTGAGGTTGTTGGTGACCTTGCTCTCCTTGAGGGCTTCCTGCGTCAGGCGGACGTCGCCGGGGTTATCCTCGACCAGCAGGATCTCAACTGGGGTGGTCCTTTCCTGTTCTAACATCAATCTTCCTCCTTTATCTCCTTGGGGATGGTGAAGCAGAAGGTGGCGCCCTTGCCCGGCTCGGACTTCACCCATATCCTGCCGCCGTGGCGTTCCACGATCCTCTTGCAGACCGCCAATCCTATACCTGTGCCTTTGTACTCTCCCTTCCCGTGCAGGCGCTGGAAGATCACAAAGATGCGCTCTTTGAACTGAGGGTCGATGCCGATGCCGTTGTCGCTGAAGGAGAACAGCCAGTCCTCGTCATGCTCTGTGGCGGAGACATGGACCCGGGGCTGCTCTTCATCGCAGAACTTGATGGCGTTGCCG
Source organism: uncultured Dehalococcoidales bacterium (assembly GCA_964649185.1). GTDB lineage: Bacteria > Chloroflexota > Dehalococcoidia > E44-bin15 > E44-bin15 > CAYUWM01. The sequence goes on along the minus strand of CAZYOO010000003.1, from coordinate 21,577 downwards.
ATTAGGTTCTGGAACAGTTGAAGAAGCTGGGTATCGTCGCCCGGCACGGTCGGCAGCGGATCGTGGGTCACCTCCGCACCCTTCTCCTCGATCGCTACCTGTAGGTTGGAGAGCGCCTTGTCGAACACATCCTCGCAGTTGACAGGCTCGAAGTCCTTGCCCCGCGTGCCTACCCGCGAGTAGACCAACAGGGCTTGAATCATTCCCATCATCCGGTTGCACCCGTCGACAGCGAACTCGATGAACTCATCGGCGTCGGGCTCCAGCTTGCCTTTGTAGCGCCGCGCCAGCAGCTGGGTATAGCTGGAGACCATCCGCAACGGCTCCTGCAGGTCATGCGAGGCCACATAGGCGAACTGCTCCAGCTCCTGGTTAGAGCGTGCCAGGTCCTCCATCGTTTCCTTCAGCTTCTTCTCGGCGCGCTTGCGCTCGGTGATGTCGCGGCAGATGCCGATGAAGCCGGTGGTGTTGCCGGCAGGGTCGCGCAGCTGGCTGACGCTGAACTCGGTGTGCAGCTCGCTGCCCGATTCAGTATCGGTGGACATGAACGGGATGGCGCTCTTGCCGATGAGCTCTTCCTTGCTGGCGTATCCCAGCAGTCGAGGCGCCGCCGTATTCGTTTCGATAATGGTGAGAGCGGGATCGGTGATGACGATGCCGTCGCTGGTGGACTCGAACATGAGGCGCAGCATCTCCTCCGACCTCCGCAGTTCCTGCTGGGCATGGTGCTGGTCGGTGACGTTCCTGAAGGTAACCAGGGCTGACAGGTTCCCCTGGTAGTTGAGAAGCACGCCCAGGGCGCTGATCCAGACTTCACGGCCGTCTTTGGTGATGGTGCGGAACTCCTTGACCTGGCGGGTGTCTTTATTGAACATATCGTCTGCGATGGCGGTCACGGCGCGTTCCCGGTCCTCGGGGTGGACATAGTCCAGCAGGTTGATGTCCTGTGGTATGCCTGCGTCGGGATCGAAGCCGAAGATCTCCAATGCGGTTCGGTTGGCGAGCGCTATGTTCTGGGTCTCGGCATCGATGACCACCACCCCGTCGATCGAGCTCTCAAACAGCGTCCGGTATCTTTCCTCAGATTCACGCAGGGCCTCCTCCGCCCGCTTGCGCTCGGTTATGTCCCGCGAGACGTTGACCCATGCCACTGGGTTTCCTGAGCTGTCACGCAGCGCAGCGGCGTACAACTCGACGTCGAACATTTCACCAGCTTCGTTGATAATCCTGTAATCCACCTGGTTTATATCGTGCCCATCCTTGATCGCCTGCATCCCGAGCAGTATCAACTTGTCACGGTATTCCTGTGGGCAGAAGTCGATAGCATTCCTGCCTATGAGATCAGCCTTGTTACTATGTCCGTACATGCGGGCCGCTGCTTCATTCACTTCTAAGATGTTACCCGTCATATCAGTGAAGGTAACACCATCAGGAATGGTATCGAATATGCCGCGCAGCTTCTCTTCTGATGCCCGTACCGCCTCCTCCGCCTGCCTGCGTTCGGTGATGTCATGCGAGATGCCGATTATCGCCATCGGGTTACCCGAACTGTCACGCATCAGGGCGGTGCTGTGCTCCACCTCTACCTCCCTGCCGTTCTTGGTCACCAGTGTCATTAGGGAGTAGTCTATGTAATCATCAGCCACCTTTGCACTTATAAGTTTTATGGCGTTCTCTATTCCCCTCTCCCGGTCTTTCTCAGCGACAAACGACAGGCTGTCGATTCCAATAAGTTCATCTCTGCTGTAACCAAGCAATTTGGTTGACACATCGTTTACTTCAATCACCTTGCCTGTCAGGTCGACCACCATGATCCCGTCCTTGAGCGATTCGAACAACAGGCGCTTCTTCTCCTCGGAGTCGCGCAACTGCTGCATCATCCGTTTACGCTCGGTGATGTCGCGTCCGGTGATGGTCAGCCCCAGCGGCTTGCCGGAGCAGTCGCGCAGCAGGTCGGTGGTCATCGCAACATCGACCTCACTGCCCCCCGACGAGAGGAATCTGCACTCGATGCTCGCCGTGCCGCTCCCCTCTTTGGTCTTCAGCGTCCGCTTCAGTGTCTTGGTAGCTGCTGCCCGGTCGCCTTTGCTTATGAGCTTGGGGATGTCCTTCCCGCTGAGTTCCTCGCTGCTGCTAAATCCCAGTAAATGGGCGGCAGCTTCGTTAGCGTTAACTATATCCAGTTCCATGTCGGTGACGATGAACATGTCGCCGATGGTTTCGAACATGATTCGCAGCTTCTCTGCGGTCTTGCGCAGCTCCTCCTCCATCCGCTTGCGCTCGGTGATGTCACGGGAGACGGCGATGAACCCGGATGGCTTCCCCAGATTGTCGTGGAGCAGGGCGGCGTTGAACTCGGCCTCTATCTCCCTGCAGTCGTGGGTGAGCAGCGTGTATTCTATGGTGCCTCCACGGCCCTCCTGGTAAATCTTTCTGGTATTGTCCAGCGCCTGGGCGCGGTCCTTCTCGGCAACGAAGTCCAAAGCTTTACGACCGATCAGCTCTTTCTTGAAAGTGAAACCGTGGAGCTCCACCGCTGCCTCGTTGGCATCGGTGATAGTGCCGTTCAGGTCCATGACGGTGAGGGCGTCGTTCATCGATTCGAATATGGTATGCAGCTTCTCCTCGGATGCCGTGAGCACCTCTTCCATCTGCTTGCGGTCGGTGATGTCGCGGGACACGTTGATGAACCCCACCGGATTGCCGGAGTTGTCCCGCAGCAGGGTGATGCTCACCTCAGCCTCTACCTCACGCCCGTCGGCATCTATTATGGTATATTCCACCGTGCCGCTGTCGCCACCTTCGGCGAGGACCCTGGTGACTTCCTCTATCGCCCTGGCTCGGTCTTTGGGCGCCACAAACTCCAGGCCGTTCCTCCCTATCTGCTGCTCGCGGTCGCTGAATCCGCCCATACGGACCGCAGCTTCGTTAACGTCGGTGATGGTGCCTGTCAGGTCGGTGATGGTTATCCCTTCCGTAATGGAGTCGAAGATGACATGAAGCTTCTCCTCCGGGCTCATCCATGCTGCATCGGCCCGCTGTCCGGTGGTAACAGCCGACTTGTAGCTGGCTCCGGGATTCCTGTCTTTTTGAGCTTTATCCTTGCCCATTACATCCACCCTGCGTAGCTCTATATATAGCTGAAGGTAACTCTCGGCAGGTTATATAATATACCATTCGCCGTCTTTGTCAACACGCCGTGGGGCAGGCTGTCTCCCCCCTGAAGGCCACCCTCTTAAGGCATATTCGAATCGCTCAGATGTATTAATCCGTGGGCAGCTTCACGATGGTGAGCCAGAAGTTTTCGATGGACTTTATCACCTCTATGAACTGGTCGAAGTCTATGGGCTTGGTGATGTAGCAGTTGGCATGCTGGTTGTACATCCTTACGATGTCCTCCTCCGCCTTGGAGGTGGTTAGCACCACCACCGGGATGCGCCTGAGGTTCTCGTTGGCCTTGATCTCCTCCAGCAGCTCCCTGCCGTCCTTCTTGGGCAGGTTCAGGTCCAGGAGCAGCAGGTCGGGGCGCGGTGCGTCGGCGTACTTGCCCTCTCGCTTGAGGAAAGCGAGGGCCTCCACGCCGTCCTCGGCCACGCTGAGGTTGTTGGTGACCTTGCTCTCCTTGAGGGCTTCCTGCGTCAGGCGGACGTCGCCGGGGTTATCCTCGACCAGCAGGATCTCAACTGGGGTGGTCCTTTCCTGTTCTAACATCAATCTTCCTCCTTTATCTCCTTGGGGATGGTGAAGCAGAAGGTGGCGCCCTTGTCCGGCTCGGACTCCACCCATATCCTGCCGCCGTGGCGTTCCACGATCTTCTTACACAGTGCCAGGCCCACGCCGGTGCCGGCATACTCGCCCTTGGCATGCAGCCTCTTGAAGATCACGAAGATGCGGTCGTTATACTGCGGGTCGATGCCGATGCCGTTGTCGCTGAAGGAGAACAGCCAGTCCTCGTCCTGCTCTTTAGCCGAGATGTGGATCTCCGGCGGTTTATCGGAGTGGAACTTGATGCCGTTCTCTATGAGGTTCTGGAACAGCTGGAGCATCTGGGTATCGTCCGCAATCACGGTCGGCAGGGGGTCGTGGGTGATGGTGGCCCCGCTTCTCTTGATCGGCACCTGCATGTTGGAGAGCGTCTGCTCAATCACATCCTCGCAGTTGACAGGCTCGAACTCCTTGCCCCGCGTGCCCACCCTCGAGTAGGTCAAAAGGGACTGGATGCGCTCCTGCATGCGGGAGGCCCCGTCCACGGCATACTCGATGAACTCCACCCCGTCGGCGTCCAGCTTGTCCCTGTAGCGTTTTGCTATCAACTGCGTGTAGCTGGAGATCATGCGCAGCGGCTCCTGCAGGTCGTGGGAGGCGATGTAGGCGAACTGCTCCAGCTCGGCATTGGAGCGGGCCAGATCCTCCAGCATCCGCTTCATCTGGGCCTCTGCCTTCCTGCGCTCGGTCACATCGCGGGCGACGCCGATGAAGCCGGTGGTGTTCCCGGCGCTGTCGCGCAGCTGGCTGATGCTGAACTCGATCTGTACCTTGCCGTCGCCGTTTTCCTCGCCGCCGGTTCGGCTCTCCGTTGACATATACTGCAGTGCGCTCTGGCCGGCCATTTCCTCCTTGCTGCCGAAGCCCAGCATGCGGGCGGCGGCCTCGTTGGCCTCCACGATACGCAGCGCCTGGTCGGTGACCAGGATGCCGTCGCTGGTGGACTGGAACATGGTGCGCAGCTTCTCTTCCGATTCCCGTATCGCCTCCTCCGCCTGCATGCGCTCGGTGATGTCGCGGCAGATGCCGATGAATCCGATAGTGTTCCCGTCGACGTCGCGCAACTGGCTGACGCTGAACTCGGTATGCGTATCGCTGCCTGTCCCTTCCTCGGCGGACATGAACGGGATGGCGCTCTGGCCGATGAGCTCTTCCTTGCTCTCGAATCCCAGCAGGAGGGGTGCCGCTTCATTCGTGTCGGTGATGGTGAGAGCGGTGTCGGTGATGATGATCCCATCGCTGGTGGATTCGAACATGAGGCGCAGCTTCTCTTCCGATTCCCGTATCGCCTCTTCCGCCCGCCTGCGCTCGGTGATGTCACGGACAGTGGTGATGAAACCGATGGGTTCCCCCGAGCTGTCGCGTAGCACGCTGGCGCGCAGCTCGGCATCGTACTCGCTGCCGTCCTTGTTCACGAACCTGTAATGGGGCCCCTCCTCCGGTGCCTCTCCTTTAATTGACTTCATTACGTCATCTATGACCCGGTCACGGTCTACATAGGATATGATATCCCAACCGTCCCTCCCGATGAACTCGTCCCTGCTGTATCCGCTCATGCGAAGCTGCACATCGTTCACCTCGATAATCTTGCCTTCCAGGTCGGTGACGGTGATTCCGTCCCCCATATTCTCGAAGGTGAGGCGCAGCTTCTCCTCCGATTGGCGCAGGGCTTCCTCCGCCTGAATGCGTTCGGTAACGTCGTCGTAGACCGCCACCACCTCCCCGGTGGGCAGCTTGTAGATGTAGTTCTCTCGCCATCCCGATATACGGTCGTCTTGGTATAGTGTGGGAGGCACGTGCTCCGCCTTCCCGGTCTTCCATGCCCGCTGCATCGCCTTGAAAAGCCCGCTCTGCTTCATATTGGGGAAGACATCCAGCAGGTTTTTACCTATAATATCCTCTTTCTTCAGTTTAGATATCTTTTCACCGGCGCTGTTCATATCTTTAACGATAAAATCCCGGGCCTTGTTCTTAACTTCATAGACCGCCACCGCGCTGCTCATGTTCTCGAACAGCGCGCGGAACCTGGACTCGCTTTCCTCCAGCGCCTGTGCCGCCCGCTTGCGCTCAGTGATGTCCTGAGACAGGGTCAGGAAGGACTCCAGGTTGCCGACTTTATCGTACAGGGGGGAGAAGCTGATCTCGGCATCGAATTCGGTGCCGTCGGCTTTCAGCAGGGTGCATTCTTTCCTTTCGTGGGTGGTGCCTTTCTCCACCGCCTTCATGGTATACTTGACGACGCTTTCACGGTCCCTCTCCGCGATGAGGTCGGCACCCGGCATCCCTATCATCTGTTCCCTGCTGGCATATTGATGCAGGCGCACCGCAGCCTCGTTGACATCGACGATCTTGGTGGTCATGTCGACAATGGTGGCGGCATCGTTCATGGAATCGAACATGGTGCGCAGCTTCTGCGCGGTGTCGCGCAACTGCTCTTCCATCCGCCGGCGCTCGGTGATGTCCCGCTCCACGGAGATGAACCCGGTGGTCCTCCCACCGGCATCCCGCAATATGGCGCGGCTGGACTCGGATTCGAACTCGGTACCGTCCACCCGCAGCAGCATATGGGTTTCGACAACCCCCTCGGATATACCGCCCTTCGACTGCTTGATCGCTTCCTCCGCCACCTTCTTGCGGTCACTCTCTGCAACCAGCTCGATCCCGTTCTTGCCGATGATCTCATCCCTGCTGCTGTACCCGTGCATCCTGACTGCGGCGTCGTTGACCTCCACGATGGTGCCGGTGGTGTCGGTGAGCACGATGGCATCGCGCATGGACTCGAACATGATGTGCAGCTTCTCTTCCGATTGGCGTATGGCCTCCTCCGCCCGCTTGCGCTCGGTGATGTCCCGCGTCATGCCGATGTGCCCTGTGGGCTTACCTTCGTCATCGCGCAGTACGGCAGTGCTGAACTCGCCGTCGAATTCGGTCCCGTCCCCCCGCTGCAGCCTGTATTCCGCCCTCGACAGCGGGCGGTCCTGCTTGATGGCTTCCAGCGCATCCTCTACCGTCCGCTTGCGGTCCGACTCAGCGACCATGTACTCGATGGTGCTCTTCCCGATGAGCTCCTGCTTGTCGCCGTAGCCGTGCAACTGCAGTGCGGCATCGTTCATATCAACTATGTTACCGCTGAGGTCGGTTACAGTGAGCCCATCGAGGATCGATTCGAATATAGTTCGGAACTTCTTCTCTGATTCCCGCACCGCCCTCTCCGCCTGCTTGCGCTCGGTGATGTCCCGCGATACGTTAACCCATGCTACAGGTTCCCCCGAGCTGTCGCGCAGCGGGGCCGAGAAGAACTCGGCGTCGAACTCCTGGCCCGCCGCATCGACCAGCCGGTACTCTATGCTCTCGATATTATGCTCATCTTTTATCGCCTGCATCCCCAGCAGGATGACCCTCTCATGATATTCAGGGGCGACGAAGTCGATGGCGTTCCTGCCGAGCAGCTCTTCCTTGTTATTAAACCCGTACATGCGGACCATCGCTTGATTGAGGTCCAAGATGACGCCTGTCATGTCGGTGAAGGTGACGCCATCAGGTATGGTGTCGAATATGCCGCGCAGCTTCTCTTCAGAGTTGCGTATCGCTTCCTGCATATGCTTGCGCTCGGTAACGTCGCGGGCGGAGATGATGAGCCCCACCACCTTGCCCGAGCAGTCGCGCAGTATCTCGGCATTGGCCTCCACATCGAACCTGCGCCCGTCCGCCGCCTGCAGCGAATACTCTATGACCTCGATACCGCGCTCCTCTGCCAGCGCCCTGCCTAGCTCTATGGCCACACGGTTGCGGTCTGCCTCGGCCACGGACTCTACGGCGTTTCTGCCCGCGAGCTCTTCCTGCGTGGAGTAACCCAGCTGTCGCACCGCGGCCTCGTTCACGTTGGAGAAATTCAGGTCCAGGTCGGTGATGAACAGCATGTCGCCGATTGACTCGATCACCAGCCGCAGCTTCTCCGCCGATTTCTCCAGCTCGGCCTCCATGCGCTGACGCTCGGTCACATCCCTCATGATGGCTAGAAACCCGTCCACATTTCCCTGTTTGTCCAGTATTATGCCGGTGCCGATCTCGGTATAAAACTGGCTGCCGTCCTTACGCACGGCCGTCAAACGTATCGAGTCCGTCATTGCCTGCCTGGAATCGAGAGTGCTTGACATAGCATCGGCTATTATCTGCTGGTCATCTTTTGCGATGAATTCCAGCGCGTTCATGCCGGTCAATTCCTCCCGGCTGTATCCGATCATGCTGATAACTGCATCGTTCATCTGCTGCACATTGCCCATCGCGTCAGTCAGGACTATCCCGTCCTTGGCAGAATCGAACATGATGCGCAGCTTCTCTTCCGAGGCGCGCACCGCCTCCTGCATCCGCTTGCGCTCGGTGACATCGCGGGCGGTGATTATAAGCCCCACCACCATGCCGGAGCAGTCCCGCAGTATGTCTATGTTGGACTCGGCGTCGACTTCCTTGCCGTCTGCGGTGAGCAGGGTGTATTCAATCGTCTCGACTCCGCTCTGCATGGCCAGCGCCTTGCCCATGTCCACCGCCACCCGCGAGCGGTCCTTCTCCGCAATGCAATCCACGGCGCTCCTGCCGATCAGCTCTTCCTCCCTGCTATACCCCAGCAGCCGAACCGCCGCATCGTTCACGTTCACGAAGTTCAGCTCCAGGTCGGTGACGAACAGCATGTCGCCGATGGACTCGATGATGATGCGCAGCTTCTCCGCCGATTTCTCCAGCTCCGCCTCGGCCTTCTTCTGCTCGGTGATGTCCATGAAGCTGGCGATGGCCGCCCGCATTCCCCCATATTCGATAGAGGCGACCTTCTCCAGCACCCACACCGGCTGGCTGTCCTTCTTCATGAACCTGAACTCGTGGGGCAGGCTGCTGCGCCCCTTCAGGTTCTCTATGGCCTTCCTCCTTACCGATTCCCTGTCTTCGGGGTGAACGTATTCGAGGGGGTTCGTTCCTATCAGCTCGTTGCTGGCGTATCCGGATATCTCCTCGAACAGCGGGCTGACGTACTGGAAAACACGATCCTGAACCAGGTAGATGCCGGTGGCTGCGCTCTGAAGCATGCCTCGGGCCATTTCCTCGCTCTCCCGCAGCGCCTCCTGCATCCGTTTGCGCTCGGTAACGTCACTATGGATGGATAGAAAACCGGTTGCCCTGCCCGTGCCGTCACGGATCACACTTATATGGAGCTCGGCGTAGTACTCCCTGCCGTCCGGGGTGGAGAATTGATAAGTCGGCGCCTCTTTAGGGGTTTCCCCCTTCAACTGCTTCATCAGGTCGTTCACTATCGCCTCGCGGTGTTCGGGCCCGATGATGTCGAACCCGCTCTTCCCGATGAGCTCTTCCCGGCTGTAGCCGCTCATGCGGCACATGACATCGTTCACCTCCAAGATGTTGCCTTCCAGGTCAACGATGGTGACCGCGTCCTCTATCGATTCGAACATGGCGCGCAGCTTGGCCTCGGATGCCCGCACCAGCTCCTCGGCACGCTTGCGCTCGGTGATGTCGCGGGCGATGGTGATGAAGCCCTCAGGCTCGCCGTATTTGTCGCGCAGCAGAGATTCGCTGACCGCCGCCTCGAACTGGCTGCCGTCCGCCTTGAGCAGGGTGTAGTGATCAGAGGCCGTTTTAGCGCTATCATCTTCGAATCTAGTGGTCCAGTTCTCGATGGCCCTGGCGCGGTCCTTATCGGCGATGAGTTCAAGGCCATTCCTGCCGATAACCTCTTCCTTGCTGCTGAACCCGTGCAGGCGCAGCGCCCCCCTGTTCATCTCGATGATGTTGCCTTCGAGGTCGGTGATGGTGATGCCGGCGGCGAGGGAGTCGAGGATCACGCGGAGCTTCTGCTCGGACTCCCGCAGCGCCTCTTTGGTCAGCGCCTCCTGGCGGGTTACCCCTTCATACTCGAATATGGCGCGCAGCCTGGATTTGCCGCCGCCGCGGGGCTGCGCCCGTCCCGCTTTCTTCTCGGCGGGCGCCTCGCTTTTTTTGGCCCCCTTGGAACGGGTGACGCCCTCGTATTCCAGCATGGAGCGCAGCTTGCTTCGCTCTTGAGGCGTTTTGCCGGCGCGCTGCCCCTTGGATGCGCCGGCGGGGCGGGAGCGCTTGCCCTTCTGTTCCTTTTCAGGGCTCATCGCCCCGGCCTCCTACAGGTGTCGGAATCAGCGACGTTGAGAGTGTAAACGTTATCCGCCATGGTTATCGTTCTGCTTGCTGCATCAGGGGACTTCCCGCCCCACCGCCTCCGCTATCGGCCTGACACTCGCCATCAGTTGCTGGAAATGGTCGAAGTTGAGCGACTGTGCGCCGTCCTTCAGGGCGGTATCCGGGCTGGGGTGCACCTCCACCATCAGCCCGTCGGCGCCGGCGGCCACCGCCGCCATAGATACGGGGTTGACCAGGTACCACTTGCCGGTGCCGTGGCTGGGGTCGGCGATGACCGGCAGGTGGCTCAGTTGCTTGATTATGGGGATGGCATCCAGGTCCATGGTGTTTCTGGTGAAGGTCTCAAAGGTGCGGATGCCCCTGGCGCACAGCAGCACCTTCTTGTTGCCCTGGGCCAGGATGTACTCGGCGGAGAGCAGCCACTCCTGTATGGTGGCCGATAGCCCCCGCTTGAGCATGACCGGCTTCCTGGTCATGCCAACCTCGTCCAGCAGGCTGAAGTTCTGCATGTTGCGCGCCCCGATCTGCAGTATATCGGCGTACTGTGTGACCATCTCCACATCCCTGACGGTCATCACCTCGGTGACGATGGGCATGCCGGTCTCCTCGCGCGCTTCAGCCAGCAGCTTGAGGCCCTGCAGTCCCAGCCCGCGGAAGCTGTAGGGGGAGGTCGACGGCTTGAAGGCGCCGCCGCGCAGGATGTGCGCCCCCGCTGCCTTCACCGCCCTCGCCGTCTCCATCACCTGCTCCTCGCTCTCTACGGCGCAGGGCCCGGCCATGACGATTACGGCCTTCCCCCCGATGGTCACGTCCCCTACCTTGACGGTGGTGTTCCGAGGCTGGAACTCCCTGCTGGCCAGCTTGAAGGGCTTGCTGATGGGCACCACCTCGTCCACGCCGTGCCAGGTCTCCAGCGTATCCTTCAGCTCGGGGTAAGTCTGCCCCACCACCCCGATGACGGTATGCTCGACGCCCTGGGACACGTGGCCGGTGAAGCCCATCTCCCTGAGCCGCTTGAGGATGTCATCCAGTTCCTGATCGCTGTGTCCGGCGCTCATTACGATGAACATCGTTTATCCCTCCGCCTTTCCGGGTTGGTCGCTATTCGCGGGCCTCAAGTTTTTAGCGCCCTTGATGTAAACGTGGTCGATCTCCTCGGCGCTCCTCTCGGTATTGAAAAGGAGCAGGACGCGCAGGCACATGGGCAGGCTGCCGGGGACGTCTATCTCATGGCTGCACAGCAGGGGGGCATGCGATAGCCCCAGCTCGCGGGCCGCCGCTGCGGGGAACTCGGCATTGAGGTCGGACGTCGTGGTGAACAGGATGCAGGCTACGTCATCCTCCTGCACCCCGTTGGCTTTGACCATCTGCTGGAGCAACTCCCTGGTAGACGCCAGGATATCCTCTCTGGTGTTGGCGTCCACAGTGGTCGCTCCCCGAATGCCCCGACATTTCATCCCTTTAACCCCAAGAGTATTAATATATTACCATAAACAGCAGGGCAAGGGAATTATAGGCGAAGTGGGCAAGTATGCAGGGCCACACCGAGCCGGTCCTCTTGTAAAGCCACGCCAGCAGCATGCCGAGGATGAAGATGGGCACCAGCCCCCCCGAGCCGAAATGTGCCACGGCGAACACCGCTCCGCTGACGATCACGCCCCAGCTGTACCCCCAGCGCTTGCTGATCCCGGCGAAGAGGAAGCCCCTGAAAAATGTCTCCTCGGCCAGCGGGGCCACTACCACGGCGGTGATGGCGACGGTCGCTATACCGAACCCGCTATCGGTCAGGGCTTTGTACATGTCGTTAGAGGCCTGGATCTCGGCACCCCCCAGCAGGTATTCGTAGAGGTAGCTGATCAGGATGCCCAGCCCCACCACGAGTGCCGACAGCGCCAGCCCGCGCCAGAGCTTGAAGCTGCGGAAGCCCAACGAACGCCAGCCGCAGCGGTACCTCCGCACGCCGAACAGCCACGCCCCGAGGGGCATGCCCGCCTCCCCGATCACCATCGCAGCGAGCAGCAACGCCATCCATGCGTTGAGCACCCCCTCGGACCGCAGCAGAGCCATTATATCCGCCATATCGGTGGTGGAGAGCTGGCTCAGTGCCTCGGGGCCGATGATCAGTATGGTGCCTATGGCTATTACCACCACGATGACTACGAAGACGCCGATGGCCACCGCGGCCCCCAGCGCCATGTCGGCGATGGTCCACGGGACGTCGGTCAGCCGACCCCTGTCGGCGGGCTGTTGCTCTATCTCTTCCATCGTATCATCCTTCCCCGTACGGCAATGGCTCGGTGGCGGTTACCCCCTCATGCTGCAGTCTCGCTATCTGCTCATCGGTCATCCCCAGCAGCTCGCCGAATACATACCTGTTGTGCTCCCCGAAGCATGGTGCCGGCAGGCGCAGCCCGCCCGGCGTACGGCTCATGCGCCACGAAACGCCGGGGTATCGGCGGGCCCCCGCCTCCGGGTGCGGCAGCTCCTCAAAGAAGCCGCGCCGGTTGAGATGCGGGTCGCCGGCCACCTGTGCGATGTCCAGCACCGCCCCCGCCTTTACTCCGGCATCCTGCAGCCTGCAGGCGAGCTCCATATGGTCGTGTTCGATGGTCCACCCTCCGATGTGCTGGTCCAGATCCTCGCTGTTCGCCAGCCGTCCCTCGACGGTGCTGAACCTGTCTTCCCCGCTCCACGGCGGGTTGCCCATTGCCCGGCACAGGGCGTTCCACTCGTCGTCCGAGGAGACGGCTATGGCTATCCAGCGGTCGTCACCCCTGGCGCGGTAGCAGCCGTGGGGGGCCATCCTTGGGTGGCGGTTCCCCATGGGCCCTGCCGCCCTGCGGTTCATAGTATAATCCATAATCGCCTCGCCGAGGAGGGGGGTGAGCGCCTCACGCATGGAGAGGTCGATGTGCTGCCCCTTCCCGCTGCGGCGGCGGTATCGCAGCGCCGCCAGCACGGCGAAGGCGGCGTACAGCCCGCTTACGGCATCGGCGTAGGCCACCCCCGGCTTGAGCGGCGGCCCGCCGGGGTAGGCGGTAAGCCGGCAGAATCCGGCCATCGCCTCAATGCCCTCGCCGTAGCTTACATAGTCCCGGTAGGGGCCGTCCCGACCGTATCCCGATATCGATACCATGATGATGCGGGGGTTGATTCGGCACAGCACCGGATAGTCCAGGCCGAAGTTGGGCATCACCCGGGGGGTGAAGTTCTCCACCACCACGTCGCTGATCGCCACCAGCTTCTTGAAGACCTCCACTCCCAGGGTCTTCGACAGGTCGATGGTGACGGCGTGCTTGTTGCGATTCACCTCGTTGTAGTACGCGAAGCGGTTATACGACCGCTCGCCCGTATCGCCGTCGGGGAACGATGCCCCGAAGGCACCGCCGGGCCTGGTACGGGGCAGCGCCCCGCCCCTGCCCGAGCGTGCGGCGCACTCCACGCGGATCACCTCCGCCCCCATGTCCGCCAGCAGCTTGGTGCAGTAGGGACCGGCGAGGACCTGCGACAGGTCGATCACTCTAAGGCCAGCCAGGGCTTGTTTGTTTTCAGATAACACCTTGCTCCTCGAGTTCGGCTATATAATCGCGGGGCAACCCCAGCATCCCGGCGTAGATAGCACCGTTGTGCTCACCCAGCAGCGGAGCCCGCCGCGCCTCGGCCGGCGTGCGGCTCATCCGGAAGGGTCCTCCGGGGTAGGCCAGGCGCCCGGCGCGGGGGTGGTCCATCTGCTGGAAGTAGCCGCGCGCCTCATACTGGGGGTCGCTGGTCAGTTCCTCTACGCCGAGCACCATCGCCACCGGGATGCGCCATTCCTGGCCTCTGTCGAATATCTCCTCTGCGGCGTGACGCTCCACCCAGGGGCTGATGGCCGCTTCCACCTCGTCGGCGTAGCGGTAGCGGAACACGGACGCCAGCCGCGGCTCCATCAGTTGAGGGGCTTCCACCAGGGCGGCGAAGTGGTCCCAGTAGGCCCCAGACTGGATATGCACGTATCGATCCCGGGCGCGCATCACGGTCGAGGGGCACTTGTGCTGGTGACGGGGGCCTATGCGCTGCATCACGTAGCCGCTGTAGCTGTAGGCGGTGAGCGCCCCCTCCAGGATGGAGGCCACGGCCTCCTGCACCGAGACGTCGATATGCTGTCCCTCGCCGGTCTCATCGCGGAAGTAGAGGGCACAGAGCAGGGCCACGGCGGCGTTCAGCCCCGCCTGGAACTCGGCCTGTTCCAGGGGCAGCTTCAACGGCTCGCGGCCGGCCTCGCCGGTGAGCGCCATCAGTCCGCCCGTCGCCTGGGCCACCAGGTCGCAACCGTTCCAGTCACGGTACGGCCCATCCTGTCCGAAGTATGTTATGGAGGCCATGACCAGGGAGGGATTGATGCCGGAAAGGGCGGCGTAGTCGATGCCCAGCCCTGCCGTCACGCCGGGGCGGTAGTTCTCCACCAGCATGTCCGCCTTCTGCACCAGGCGTTTGAATATCTCCGCGCTGCGTTCACTTGCCAGGTCCAAGGTGATGGATCTCTTGCCGGTGTTGAGGAGCAGGAACAGCCCGCTCTGCTCCGGGTCGGGGCGGTCTCCGGGGAAGGGGCCCGCCTGCCGTGCGGGGTCGCCCGCGCCGGGACGCTCCACCTTTATCACGTCCGCCCCGTAATCGGCGAGGAGCTTGGTGCAGTAGGGGCCGGAGACGTTTTCGGAGAGGTCTAGAACAAGCAAGCCCGACAGAGCGCCCTCGGACACTGCAACCTCCTAGCCCTTGAGGCTTTCCAGGGCTTCCTGCTGCGCCTTGAACAGTTTGCGTATGCCCTGCCCGGCAAGCGCCAGCAGGTCGTCGATGGTCTCCTTGGGGAAGGGTATGGCCTCCGCCGTCCCCTGCACCTCGACGAACTTGCCTTCATCGGTCATGACTACGTTGAAATCCACCTCGGCCCAGGAGTCCTCGTCGTAGCACAGGTCGAGCAGCAGCTCGCCGACTACCACCCCGGCGCTGACCGCGGCCACCGCCCCCTTCAGCGGGTTGCCGGGGATGATCTTCTGCGCCCTGAGCGTGTTCACCGCCTGGGTCAGGGCGACGAAGGAGCCGGTGATGGCCGCCGTCCGCGTGCCGCCGTCGGCCTGGAGCACGTCGCAGTCGATTATCAGCGTACGCTCCCCGATGGCGTCCAGGTCGGCGATGGCCCTCAGCGAGCGCCCGATGAGCCGCTGTATCTCGCGGGTGCGACCCCCGCTGCGGTTCTCCTCCCGCGAGGTGCGGGTATGGGTGGCGCGGGGCAGCATGGAATACTCGGCGGTGATCCATCCCCGGCCCTCTCCCTTGAGGAACAGGGGCACGCGGTCCTCCAGACTCACCGAGCATATCACCCTGGTGCCCCCCAGCTCGATGAGGGCTGAGCCCTCGGCGTATGGCTGGAACCCCGGTGTGATCTTCACCGGGCGCAGTTCGTCATTAGCGCGGCCGTCTTTACGTATCAACAGTGCCCCTCGTTTTGTAGGTTGAGAACCGGTAGCAGGGTAAAGTATAACATCGTGCCGCGCTGCTGGCAATGAAGCGCGCGCTGTTGCTATAATGGGGATGCTGTGGATGCCGATAGCCGGTCGAAGAAGAGGCAATGCAGCGATGAGATAGACCTCCACGGCATGGACGCCGAGGAGGCGCTGTTCCGCCTCGATCTGTATCTCAACGAGGCCTTTATCGCCGGGCTGCCCCGCGTGAGGGTGGTGCATGGGAAGGGGATGGGCACGCTGCGCCACGTGGCGCGTGAACTGCTGACCGGCCATCCCCTGGTGAGGTCCTTCCGCCCCGGCGAGCCGGCCGAGGGTGGCGCCGGGGTGACCGTGGCGGAGATGGAGAGCCGGTGACCCGCATCGTGGTGATATCCGACACCCACGGCAGGAGCCTGGATGTGCTGCCGCAGGAGATATACGATGAGGTTGTGGCCGCCGACATCGTGGTACACTGCGGCGACTACGACCGGCTTCCGTTGCTGAACCAGCTGCGGCAGGTGTCGAAGCGTTTCGTCGGCGTGTTCGGCAACATAGACGCCATTGACATACGTGCCGAGCTGCCGGAGAAGGCGGTCTTCGAGGTGGAGGGCAGGCGCATCGGGGTGATACACCCCCACTGGGGAGGTCCGCCCTTCGGTATCGAGGATGCCGTCGCCAGGGAGTTCGAGGGCGTGGACATGATCCTCTTCGGCCACACCCACGATGCGTATTATCAGACCATCGGCGGCGTGGCCTTCCTCAACCCGGGGCAGGCGTACCGCTCTTTGGGGGAGACGGCATCGATGGGCATCGTCACCGTCGGGCCGGATGGCATAGAAGTAGAAATAAAGAGCTGCTGACCTGCCTTGCATACGCAATAAAAAAGAGCCCCCCGAGCTATCGGGGGGCTCTTTCGTTAACTGTAGGTTGGCGGTTACGCTGCCTGCCTGGTCCTCATGATGAATACCACGACCAGTATGAGGAGCAGTATGCCGATGATGATCACCACCCACACCCACCCCGCCGTGCCGCCATCGTCGTCTGCCTCGCCGGATATGGAGAACACGCCGGTGGAGCTCCACTCAGTCTCCGAGGTGGAGCTGGAGGCTTTCACCCGCCAGTAGTAGGTGCCTTCGGCCAGCTCGCCGGACTGGTAGGCCTGGGTGTCGCCCGGGTTCTCGTTGACCACCATGTCCGCGGAGCCGAAGGCGGCGGAGGTGGCCACCTGGATGGAGTACTTGTCAGCCCAGCCGATGGCGGTCCACTGGAATGTGGGGGTGGTGTCCGCGATGACGGAGCCGGGTGCCGGCACCAGCAGCTCGGGAGCGTTGCGCTCGGCACCGATCACGGTGTTGAACTGCTGCGCCGGGCTCCACCGGCTCCAGTAGGGATCGGTGGCCCTTACCCGCCAGCAGTACGATACGTCCGGCTCAAGTCCGGTGACGCTGACCAGCTCCTCCGAGGTAACGCCGGAGGCGACCAGCGGCTCAACGAAGCCGCAGTCGTCGTCCACCTGCCACTGGTAGACATCGGCATCCATTGCGCCCCACGAGAGCTGGATGCTGACCTTGTTGTTGGCCAGGGTGCCGACGCTGCTGGCGCCTGTTTTGGGAGCGGCGGGTGATGCCTCGGTGCACAGGGTGTCGTCCAGGAGGGCAAGCTTCCAGCGCCACTCCTGGAAGTCCCATGCCAGGGAGATCAGGATGTTGCTGCCGGGAACGGCGCGGTTGAGGAACAGGGCGTCCCACTCGCCGAGGCCGCCGTCCACCACGTTCCACTCGATGGCCTTCTGGGTTGGCTCCAGGCTGCGCAGCACGCCGCCGGCGGTGAAGCGGCCCGGGCCGTTGGGGCTGGGCGGCTTCTCGAGGCCACCGAGGGCAATGTTGTTGGGGTCGTAGTTGCGGCTGAAGTCGTACACGCCGAAGGGCACGTACATGGTGCCGTCCTCTGCGATCTGCAGGTCGGTGATTACCGCCCACCTGAAGGTGATCCAATTCGGCAGCATGCCCTCGAAAGGCAGGGGGTTGGGGGCGATGGCGTTGAAGTCGTCGGCGTCCCACACCTGCTGCCAGGTGCTGGCCGAAGGCTCGTTGAGGTTGACCGCGGCGCGGTAGACCCCCACGTCGGTGCTGTCTATGCGGGTCAGCTGCTTGGACCCCGGGCCCACCAGCTGCCACAGGTCGAGCCAGGTGCTGGCGGTGGAATAGACCATGCGGTTGGTCTCCCAGTCGTTATCGAAGTTGACCACTGTGAAGCCGTAGCCGGACAGCAGTGCCGTTACAAGGCCGGAAATGGGTCCGGCCCAGGTGGAGGCGCTGCATATCTCGGCGCCGACGATCAGCAGGTCCTGCTCGCAGCCGTCCTGGGACAGCCACACCTCGTTCTTCATGTCGCCCGTCAGCGGGCCGATGTTGCCCGGCGGGCCGGGATCGAAGGTGCCCACCAGCACCGCCTTATCCGACGAGCCGGTCTCGCTGTATATCGGTGATGTTACGATGCTGGTAACCTCCAGGCCGGCCGCGGTCAGCACCCCCTCGGTCCAGGAGGCGCCGCGGTCGGTGGTCTTGTATATCCAGCCCGCGATATCGCCGGCGAAGATGATATTGTTGTCCTCCACCCACCAGCCGGATTCGCTGAGGCCGGGTATGGGTATGCCGTTAGTAGCCGCGCCGAGGGGCATCTGGAGCATGTTGATCCAGGTATCGCCGAGGTCCGGGGAGTACCAGAACATGTCCTGCCACCACTGTTGCGGCAAGCCGCCGGCAACCGAGTCACCGCGGCCGCCGAGGAGGAACACGTAGGGGTCCTCGGAGAAGCCGTCGGACACCCGCGGCCACCAGGTGCTTACCGTGCTGGTGGTGATGGCCAGCCCCGACAGCAGCCACGGCTTGCCGCGGTACTGGGCGTTGCCTCCCATTGTCCCGGGGCCGGCTGTCGGCAGGGTCAAGAACTCCTTGAGCACGCGCTCCCAGTGCATGCCGTCGGTCCAGCGCCACAGGCTCAACTCGGACCTGGGGGCGGGCCCGGTGTCTCCTACTATATCGTCGGCATCCCAAAAACTGTAAGTAGCGACATATATCAGATCGTCGGTCTGGTACATCGGCGAGACCTCTTCGGCGTGCGCCTCCGCCATGCACCAGGAGGTTCCGGCCATCAGAGGCTGGCCCAATGGGAATATGCCCGGGTTCACGTAGCCCGGCACGTCCTGTGTTACCGCTATATCGTCCAGCAGGCCCACGCCGTTGAACACCATGCGCTGTCCGGCGGCACAGGCCACGCATCCGGCGGCGCAGCGGTGCACCCCGCCGTAGGTCCAGCCGTCGCCGCCGCCGGCGGCCATCAGCTTCTCGCCCATCAGGGTAACGAACACCGGCCACGCCCCTGAAGGCGGCTTGAAGGCCGGGGTCCAGGTGGGCCACAGGGTCATGGCCTCGCCGCGGAACACCTGCGCCTGCCCGTCAACTGCGGGCCCTGCGGTGGTGCCTACCGGGGCCTCGGCGCCCACGTACAGGGAGCCGGAGCCGGCGGAGCCGATGAACTGCATGTCGGAGATGCGCAAAGCGCCGAGACCCCTCGCCTGAACCAGGGAGGGCCCGGTTACCGTGGAGCGCCCGGCGATGCGGTACACATCGTCGGCCACACCGCCAGCCGTTCCGTCGATACCGACGAAAACGTTGTTGGCGCCGCTGAAGTCGTCGGCCACCTCGATGACCGCGGACCATGCATACAGTCCGGTCGGGTCGATGACGGCGTTGGTCGGGGAGTCAACATCGCCGCCCCATGCGCCGTCAAACCCGTC
This sequence comes from uncultured Dehalococcoidales bacterium, assembly GCA_964649185.1. GTDB lineage: Bacteria > Chloroflexota > Dehalococcoidia > E44-bin15 > E44-bin15 > CAYUWM01. The sequence goes on along the minus strand of CAZYOO010000003.1, from coordinate 2,350 downwards.
CCACAGGCATAAGTAGATGCCTATTGCCATACCTGCAGGGTCAGTAAAGTCAGTAATGTCGTCTACCACGGCCATGAATATCTGGTCCTCTGTATAGGTCGGTGAGGCCTTCACTGCATAGACGTCCAGGCCGTTGCCCGCGGGCATAGAGCCGGGGAAGGGCGCCGGGGGCAGGGCGTTGGACACCTGCTTGTCCCGCCAGTCGCGGTCGTTGTCCTCGTTCCAGGTGTAGACCCCCTCGCCGAAGCCGTTACCAGGGCCGCCCTGACCCAGGCTGGAGACGCCCACCAGCGCCATGAAGGTGCCGGGATGGTCCGTGTTCTCCGCCACGTCCATGGAGGTGATGGTGCCGCCGGGGACTACCAGGGTGACCGCGGGGACCCGCGGGGTGACCCGGGTGAAGCTCTTGCCGCCGTCGAAGGAGCGGTAGATGTTGCCCTCGTTAGGGCCGCCTACCCAGACACCCGGTCCGTAGACCGACAGGTAGCGGGTGCCGGTGGCCACGAAGACCATGTCGTTGGCGGAATCGCCGTCAACGTAGCCCGGCTGGGGCACCACCGCTATCGGGGCGCCGAGGTCGGACGCCGGCTGGTGCCACACGATCTTCCAGGTGTAGCCGCCGTCGGTGGACTTCATCAGCGCCACGTCGGAGTAGGCCGGGAACACCGCCCAGCGCAGGCCATCATGCGTAGCAACGGCCAAAGGGCTCTGCATCAGGTCCACTGCGCCGCTGGTGTCCTCCACCAGCGCGAACAGCGTGCCGTCATCGGCGGCCACCAGGTCCCATATGTCGGTGTTGGGGGCCATCTGCCAGTACTGGGTGGTGGGCAGGTCGTGCCGCACCCAGCTGTTCAGCCCGCCGGATATGGTGGGCCCGCCCTGCGCGCTGGCCACCGGCGCTACCGTTGCCACCAGGCTCAGCACCAGCGACAGCGCCACCAGTGCCATCAGGATACCGGACAATCTTCCTCTCATCTCTCGCTCCTTGTTTTTTCTAAGATAGCCATTAGGGTAATCACATCAACTATGTTAAACACTACTCGGCACTGCCCGCGCAGTACCACCTGGGATTCTCCATGGGCATGTGGATTTGTGAGGCTGATACTGCGGATGGGCTCAACACGGTAGTCGGTATCGGTTGGCAACTGGACATAGTCGTGATAGCGCAGTCCTTGGGGGGTATGAAGCCGTTCACTGCAGCGGCGGCCGCCTCCAACTGCTGCGCGGTGGGCATGACATACCGCATCCACTTGGCAGTGTCGCTCGGCGCGGCCCCGCTGTCCTGCGCGCCGGCTACTGGGGCCAGCGTTGCCGCCAGGCTCAGCACCAGGGCCAGGGCCACCAGGGCCATCAGGATAATTGGTAATCTTCCTCTCATCTCTCGCTCCTTGTTCTTTTTACTGTTGCCATCGGCACGATTAAATCAACAGTGGTGAATACTAGTCTATCCCCGTGCAGAACCACCGGGGATTCTCCATGGGCATGTATGTTACTGTCCCGACGGCCGTCCCGGGAGACGGTTGCGGTCCACAGCCGGACATAGTCGTGATTGCGCAGTCTTTGGGCTGGAAGCCGTTCGGGATCGCATCAGCGGCCGCCTCCAGCTGCTGCGCGGTGGGCATGACATACCGCATCCACCTGGCAGTGTCGCTCGGCGCGGCCCCGCTGTCCTGCGCGATAGCGCCGGGGGCCAGCGCCGCCGCCAGGCTCAGCACCAGCACCAGCGCCATGAGCAAAACGGGCAATCTTCCGCTCATCTCTCTCTCCTTACTCTGGAAATACTAGCGGTCATCATCATTGAATCGCTGTTGGTAAATCTTATGGATAATAATGATTATTGCTCTCCGTGCAGTACCACCTGGGGCTTTCCATGTAATACAATTGCGCCGCGCTCAGATTAATGATAATAATTCCACCATTGGGATAGTCGTGCCTGGTCGTGATGCAGCAGTCTCTGGGCATACCCTCCGGCGGAGGTGGGTTCACGCTGGTAACCAAATCCAGCTGCTCAGCGGTGGGTATCCTGTACCTCGCCCAATTGGAGGTGTCGCTCGGGGCGGCCCCGCTGTCCTGCGCGCCGGCTATTGGGGCCAGCGCCGCCGCCAAGCTCAGCACCAGGGCCAGCGCCACCAGCGCCATGAGCATAACCGGTAGCCTGCCTCGCGTCAATCTCTGCTCTCTGTCAACCATTCGGATACAACTAACCCAGACATCAACAATAATGTCAATAAATGAATAGCATAATATAGGAGTTTTGTCAATGGAGGGGAGGATGTAAAACAGAAAGTCACATAAAGGGGGTACGATATGCTGGAATCGCAAGCGCAAGGGGGTAGGCATCGTGCCTGAG
>CAZYOO010000002.1:45152-60601 GCA_964649185.1 uncultured Dehalococcoidales bacterium | reverse complement strand
ACGCTGAAGGAATCGGTAGAGGAGTGGATCTACGATAAGTGGAGCTTCTTCACCCTGCACGTCGCCTCCAAGGAGAAACCGCAGTACAAGGCCGAGGAGCCGTGGGCCAATGAGTCGTTCATGGTTATCTTCGGCATAGAGGGCACCGACCAGCTGCTGGCGCACTGGGATAACGTGGTATCCGGCAAGATCGACCTGAAGAATTTCGGCGGCCACGCTACCTGCGAGAGCTTCTGGGACCCCCATATGGTGCACGCCCCCTGGGGCGGCGAGGTGTCCTTCTTCCAGATGCATGCCCCATATGCCATCGAGGGCGGCTGGGAGAAGATGTCCAAGGAACTCAAGGAGGCGGTGCTGGACAAGTGGCAGAAGGTGGCGCCCAACTTCACCCGTGACCAGATCATCAACAGCAACGCCGAGACGCCGGAGGACATCGAGATACGCCTGCCCAACATGCGCCGCGGCTCGATAAAGCACGGCGACTACCGGCCGACCCAGATGAACACCTTCAGGCCCAACATCGACTGCTCCGGGCACTCGACACCGATAGAGGGGCTGTACGTATGCGGGGCCTCCTCCTACCCCGGAGGCCTGGTGCTCGGCGGGCCGGGATATCTGGCCGCAAACAAGGTCGCGGAGGACATGGGAGCCACCAAGTGGTGGAAGCCGACCAAGGAGATGGAGGCGTTCGTCAAGACATATCTGCAAGGCTAGACAGGCTAACGGGTTACTGGTAGTAGTTAGCTTTTAGGTGTATAATAGCAGGGCGCTGCTGTCGATAGCAGCGCCCTGCGATGCGAAGTCCGAAAGCGGCGTGGGTATCACCGGCAACCCGGTCTAACGTGAGTACCGAGATGCGTAATACGCTGAACAGATCCTACTTCCGGACCGATATTCATATAATTCATTACTTTTCTCCGTCAAGCTTTCAAGGCCTGCTAACAGGCCTTGTTTTTCTACCGATATTACCGATATAGATAATGATCATTGATAATGCGGGGGTGATATAGTGGCCAAGACGAAAGAGGGCGCACTCACCGGCTACCGAATAATCGATCTCACCGACAGCAGGGGGGCTTACTGCACCAAGCTTCTCGCCGATATGGGCGCTGACGTCATCAAGGTTGAGACTCCCCACGGCGACTTGGGCCGCGATATGCCCCCTTTCCTCAATGATGAGCCGCACCCGGAGAAGAGCCTCTACTTCCTCTACCGCAACGCCAACAAGCGAGGCATAACGCTGAACGTTGAATCGGACGAGGGCAAGGATATCCTCAAGAGGCTGGTCAAGTCCGCCGACGTGCTGGTGGAGAACTTCGGGCCAGGGTATATGGACAGCATGGGACTGGGATATGACACGCTCAAGGGCATCAATTCCAAGCTGATAATGGCCGGCATAACCGAGTTCGGGCTTGACGGCCCCTACCGGGACTACAAAGGCTCCAATATCGTCGATTTCGCCCTCAGCGGCGTGATGATCACCAGCGGCTACCCCGGCAAGTCCCCCACGCTGCTGCCCGGAACACCGGCGTACGATGCCACATCGATGATCGCTGACATCGAGATATTGGCCGCGCTATATTGCCGCGATGCCATAGGCAAGGGCCAGAAGATCGACGTTTCGGTGCACGAGGCCGCCCGCACCGGCCTCTACCCCTGGTCGGTGGCCATCTACTCCCACTCCCTGACCCCCGACGGGCCGCTTCCGGCACCGGAGACCCGGCTGGCAGAAAAGATATACCCCGTTTACCCCTGCAAGGACGGCTACATCAGGGTGATAGCGCTCACCCCCAGGCAGTGGCAGGCACTGGTCCGGGTGCTGGGCAGCCCGGAGGTGCTGATGCTGCCCGACTGGGAGAACTTTATATATCGGATCGGTAATGCGGCAGACCTTGCCGCCATCATGCTGGAGTTCACCACTCAGTTCACCCAGATAGAGCTGTTCGAATCGGGGTTCCGCGAAGGGGTGCCCATCGCCCCGATCTACGACATACCTACTTTCGTTAACAGCGCCGACGCCACTGCCAGGGAGTTCTTCGTCGAAGTGAAACACCCGGTAGCCGGCAAGGGGCGCTACCCCGGCCCGCCGTACAACTGGACGGCAACCCAGCCATCCGTCCGTCGAGCGGCGCCATGCATCGGGGAGCACAACGAGGAGATATATTGCGGGGAACTGGGGTTCACCAAGGACGACCTGGTAGCCCTCAGGTACGCCGGGGTGCTGTAGGAGGTTATGACATGGCACGCACTGCTCTCGAAGGGATAATGGTTATCAGCCTGGGCACCGGCGTTGTCGTTCCCGACGCCGGCAAGATATTGGGGGAGCTGGGGGCCAATGTCATCAAGATTGAGTCCAGCGACAATCTGGACTTCGTCAGGACCATCGCAGCGGACAAGAACACCAGCGCCGGATTCAACGAGTCCAACCGCAACAAGCGCAGCTTTGGGGTGAACCTCAAGTCGGATAAGGGGAAGGATATAGTAAAACAATTGATCAAGATCAGCGATGTGGTGGCGGAGAACTTCCGCGGCGGGGTAGTGAAGAGCCTGGGGCTGGATTACAAGAGCGTGCGCCCGCTCAAGCCTGACATTATTTATGTAAGCAGCCAGGGCTTCGGCGGCGGCGGCCCCCACAGCGATTACCCGGCCTACGGCCCGATGCTGTCATCAGCATCAGGGATGCTCTCCATCTGGAAGCAGCCGGACGACCCCTATCCTGTAGGCTCCAACTCACCCCTTCCCGACCATATGGCCAGCAAGCAGGTGGTGATTGCGGTACTGGCGGCACTCGACTACAGGCGCCGCACCGGCAAGGGCCAGTTCATCGACCTGGCGCAGACTGAGGTTGCCGCCGCCCTCATCGGAGAGCACTACCTCGACTACACTATGAACAAGCGTGAGCCGCAGGCTGCAGGCAACCGCTGCCCGTATGCCGCACCCCACGGCTGCTACCCCTGCCAGGGGGAGGACAACTGGGTGGCCATCAGCGTGTTCACCAACGAGGAGTGGCGCAGCTTCGGCAAGGCCATCGGCGATCCGGAGTGGTCCAGAGACCCCAAATTCGCCGACATACCCGGGCGCCTGAAGAATATTGACGAGCTAGACCGACTGGTGGTAGAATGGACTTCCGACCGCAAGGCCAAAGAAATTATGGAGATACTGCAGAGTTCTGGTGTATCCGCCGGGGTAGTCCAACGGGCCCCTGATACCCTGGAGGACCCTCAACTCAAGCATCTCAATGCACTTGTAGAACTGGACCACCCTGCTGTCGGAAAACGCACCTACAACAATATTCCCTTCCACCTTTCAGAGACCCCTACAGTCCCCAGCAGCCCCGCACCTCTACTCGGTCAGCATACAGACGAGATATGCCGTGAACTGCTAAAAATGCCTGCAGGGGAAATCGAGAAGCTCAAAGCGGAGAAGATACTGGAGAGCCCGTAGCCCTGATTTTCAATTCATACACAATAAGGAGGAGAGACAACTATGAAGGCAGCAGTATTGTACGAGATAGGCGCACCGCTGAAGATCGAAGATGTCACCCTTGACGATCCCCAGGATAACGAGGTACTGATAAAGCTGGAGGCCACCGGCGTGTGCCACACCGACCTGCATTTCATGAAGGGTGAGATGCCCACGCCGGTGCCCGTTGTTCCGGGTCACGAGGGGGCTGGAATCGTCGAAAAGGTGGGTCCGGGCGTCACCACGCTCAAGCCCGGCGATCACGTTATCTTGATGGTGGCATTCAACTGCGGTAAATGCCGTTACTGCTACGAGGGTCGCCCCACCATGTGTGTGGAGAACCTCCCCATCCAGATGATGGCCACACTGCCCGGCGGCGGTATGCGTCTGCACAAAGGCGATCAGGCGATCCATCACCTGTTCGGCCTGGCCTGTTATGCAGAGAAGGTAGTAGTCCACGAGCGCTCCGCAGTGAAGATACGCGAGGACGCCCCGATGGAAGTGGTCTGCCTTCTGGGCTGCGGCACCTCAACCGGCATCGGCACGGCGATAAATACCACTAAGATAAAGGCGGGAGAGAGCATCGCCATCTTCGGCTGCGGCGGCGTGGGGTTGAGCGCGGTCATGGGGGCCAAGCTGGCCGGGGCCAGGATCATAGCCGTCGACGCCCTCGACAGCAAGCTGGAAAAGGCCAAGGAGCTGGGCGCCGATTATACGATCAATGCCACCAAAGAAGACCCCCAGTTACGGATCCCCGAGATACTGGGTGGCGGCGCCGATTACGCCCTCGAATTTGTGGGGAATGTAGACGTCATGACCAAAGCCCTCGGCTGCATCCGGGCCGGCGGGATCCTGATAGTGGCCGGCATGGCGCCCCTTACCAGCATACTGAATATAATGCCCTTCGAATTCCTCATCGGCAAGACCATCACCGGTGCGGTGCAGGGCGACGTAATCCCCCAGATCGACATCCCGAGATATGTCGACCTGTTCATGGAAGGGAAGCTCCCCATCGATAAGCTCATCACCAAAACCTATAAGCTGGATCAGATCAACGAAGCCTATGAAGCCCTGGAAAAGGGAGAGATAATCCGCAGCGTTATAAAGATGTAGAACTCTATCAAATCGCCATGTAAACGAAGGAGGAAATAATGGCTGACGAGACCTTTGATGCGGTAATAGTCGGGGGTGGAAACAAGGCGCTGTTCCTTGCCATGTACCTCATAAAATACGCCAACATGAGTGTTGGCATATTCGAGAGGCGGCACGAGATCGGCGGCTGCCTGGCCACCGAGGAGATCGCCGCGCCCGGCTTCCGCGGCAACACCCATGCCACCATTCAGTTGCCCTTCTACTACCTGCCCCTGTGGCGCGACTTCCCCGAGTTCTGGGACTACGGCGCCAAGCTGGACCATCATATCTGCTCCAGCGGCGCCAGCTTCATCAAGGAACAGAACTGCCTCGGCATCTACAGCGAGATGTACGACATGGACCAGACGCGCACCGCTCAGGAGATAGAGCGCTTCTCCAAGAAAGACGCCGAGAAGTGGCTCAAGATGAGGAAGCTGTGGCTCAGCCGCGAGATGCAGCATGTGCAGATGGACATGATGTACAACCCAGTAGAGAACCAAGCTACCGACCCCGAGATAATGAACCGGCAACTGGCTGTCTATCCAGGCTTGGTAGAGTGCGGCCCCGGTATCGACCCGGATTCGGTCCTGCTGGCAGCTACCCACGTACACAACGCGCAGACATGCTGGGAGAGCGAGGCGATGCAGTACATCAACCTTAGGTTTGTCCTGTCGTCGACGATGGATGTGAATCAAACAGGCGCCGGTGCCTGGACCTTCGGCTACGCCTCGATGATGCCCTCCATCGGCTTCATCCCCGGCGGGACGCACCAGGTGGCCCACGCCGCGCACAAGATACTGTGCCGCGACGGCGCCAAGTTCTTCCTCGGCGTCGACGTGGACAAGGTGATCATCGAGAACGGCGAGGCAAAGGGCATCAAACTCTCCGACGGCAGCGAAATCAAAGCCAACAAGATTGTTGTATCCACGCTGAACCCCACTCAGCTCTGCTTCGATCTCATCGGCAGAGAGCATATCGATGACGTGCTGGCGCGCCGCATCGAGCTGCTGGAGACCGGCTTCGGCTGCCTGATGTGGTACACCCTCGCCCTCCACGAGGCCCCCAAGTACGTAACCGCCAGTGCCAATCCCGACGTAAACGACGCCTTCTGGTTCGGGCTGGCTGAGGATGCCGACCCCATGCACGTTGCCTACGAGTGCTACTACGCCAGGCTGGGCGAGCTCCCGCCTCTGGAGCACTACTGCTCTACAGTATGGTGTCACAGTATACCCGACCCATCATACGCACCACCGGGGTTCCATACCGCCAACAACGAGCAGCTCGGTCCATTCGCGAGAAAGCACACCGAGAAGGAATGGCTGGAGATAAAGAAGCAGTACGCCGAGGACCTGATGACCATCTGGCAGAGGCACGCCCCCAACATGACTTGGGACAACGTCATCGGCATCGATACCAACAGCCCGTATGACCACCTGAGGATGAAGAATCTGCTGCCCGACGGCAGCATCGGGGTGCTCGACCGGGTGCCCCATCAGGTTGAAAACAAGCGGCCGACACCGGAGCTGGCCAACCACCGTACCCCGATCAAGAATCTGTACGCCACCGGCGCCGCATGGCACCTGGGAGCCAACTCGGGAGCGACAGAGTCCTACAACTGCTATAAGATCATCGCCAAGGACATGAACCTCCCCGGCCCGTGGCAGGAGCCGGGCAAGGAGGAGCCAGAATCCCTGTTCCAGCAGTTCAACTGGGTACTGAAGAAGCTGGAGGAGATAGGCAAAACCAGGCCGGGACCCGGCAAATGGAACGCTTAATCGGCAAAGGGAGGGGAGATGGCTAATCCGAAGTACGATGCCATAATAATCGGCGCGGGGCCCGGCGGGCTCTGCTGTAACGCCCTGCTGTCCAAGTGGGGGTTTAAGACCCTGCTGGTGGACAAGAACACAATACCCGGCGGCAAGGCGATAACCGTGGAGCACGATGGCTTCAAGTATGACCTGGAGCCCAAGCTGCAGGTACCGATGACCGGCTCGTCGCTGGCGCGGATACACACGGAACTGGGCATCGATGGCGAGTTGGGGGCCGTACCCTGTGATACGGTAGCTCTTGGATACAGGCATAAGTCAGCCGACAAATACAAGAAGGTGACCGTGCCGCAAACCAACGTCGACCCTGCCCCCCTGTTCGATCTGTGGGGACTGGATGACAAGGAGCGTGACGAGGCCATCCCTATACTGGCCGAGCTCGCCTTCCTCACCCCGGAACAGCTCAGTGCGATGGATGATATGACCTTCGACGAATGGCTGAAAGAGCGGAACGCGCCCTGGGGCGTTTACAGCTTCTTCTGCATGCACGCCAACGGTTCCCTGGCCGAGCCCATCGACCTGGTGGCCGCATCGGAGCAGGGCGCCATCATGCAGCATATCGCCACCGCCGGCGGCGGGGGATACTATAAGGGCGGCTTCGGCAAGGTAATGGCCAACCTCGCCGACTACATCAAATCCAGGGGAGGCGAGATGAAGATGGGCACACACGTGGAGAAGATCAAGGTATCCAACGGCCGCGTAACCGGCATCGAGACCTCCGCCGGCTCGTTCGACTCCGACATCGTGGTCAGCGATGTCGGCCTTCAGCCCACCGTGCTGAAACTGGTCGGCGAGCAGGAGTTCGACCGGAGCTACGTGAACTACATCAGGGACCTGGTCCCGGGCTGGGCCTTCACCGCTATACGTTACTTCCTTAACAAGAAGGTGGTGGAGCAACAGATGGCCCTGATCTACGCCGACGATTCCTGGCTTAATATGGAGCGGTTCCTGAAAATACGAGCCGGCCATGTGCCCGACGAGGTGATCGCCTTCTTCACCGTTCCATCGAACTACGACCCCGACATGGCGCCGCCTGGCAAGCAGTGCGTCATCGCCGGCACCATCTGCTCCCCGGATCCCAAAGCCCCTGAGATAGATATGCAGAACAAGAAGGTAGACGAGACCATAGAGAGCATCTTCCCCGGATTCATGGATGCCTGTTACGAGAGGCAGGCCACCGGCCCCGCCGAGATCTCGGCGGCCACCCGGGACAGCGTACTCCCGGGCCAGGGTGGCGAGTGCGTAGGCATGGGCCAGATAGTGGGGCAGTGCGGCAAGCACAAGCCGTCTCAGAAGACCCCCATCAATGGCCTGTTCATCGTCGGTGCCGATGCCGGGGGGGTCGGCATGGGCACCCATCAGTCGGGGGAATCGGGGATGAAGGGGGCGCGCCTGGTGGCCCGCTATCGAACCATGCGTCAGGCGGCAGCCACTTAAAACTGGAGAAGTGCGAGGAGATAGCCTATGGCCATAAATAAGATAGTGAGCAGCTTCGATGAAGCGGTAGCCGACATCCCCGACGGGGCTACCATAATGGTTGGCGGCTTCGGCACGGTGGCCAGCTGCCCCAGCATGTTGCTGGAGGCGCTGTACCGCAGAGGGGTAAAGAACCTGACCACTATATCAAATACCACCGGCTTCGGCTCGGACGTGTGGAAATTGATGGGGTACAAGGTCACCGAGGACATGGATATCCTGGTCAGGAACGAGCGCCTCAAGAAGGCCATCGCATCCGCGCCGGTGAGCGCGGTCTATGAGAACAATTTCGAAAAGCTGCTGCGGGCGGGCAAGGTTGATCTGGAGATGGTGCCTCAGGGCACGCTTGCCGAGCGGATACGCGCCGCCAAGGCGGGCCTGGGCGGGGTCTATACCCCCGTGGGTGTTGGAACCGTGGTTCAGGAAGGGAAAGAGGTCAAGACCATCAACGGCAAGAAGTACCTGCTGGAGCTGGCGCTAGGGGCCGACTTCGCCCTGATCAAGGCACACAAGGCCGACCGCTGGGGTAACCTGGTATACCGCGGCAGCTCCCGCACCTTCAACGAGACCATGGCCGGTGCCGCCAGGGTGACCATCGCTGAGGTGGACGAGGTGGTCGAGCTCGGCGAGCTTGGCCCGGAAGAGATCGTCACCCCCGCGGTATATGTGGATCGAGTTGTGGCGCGACCCAAGGAATTCGAAGGGGGGGAGGCAGAGATCAGCGAGGAGGCCAAGGCTTCACACGAGAAGTTCCTCAAGCGGGGGAGCGCGTAAGGAGAATCCTATGGAAGAGAAGTTTAAACTCGACCGCCAGACGATGGCACTGCGCGCGGCCAAGGAGTTCCAGGACGGCGACTCGGTCAACCTGGGCATCGGCATACCGGTGCTGTGCGCCAACTACATCCCCGAAGGCAGGGAAGTGCTGTTCCAGTCGGAGAACGGCATCCTCGGATTCGGAGAGGTGACCGCTCCCGGAGAGGGGGACTTCGATTATCTCAACGCCAGCGGCCAGACGGTGCATACCAAGCCGGGCACGAGCTGCTTCGGACATGCCGAGTCTTTCACCATGATCCGCGGCGGGCATCTGGATTTCAGCGTTATGGGAGGCTTCCAGGTGTCGGAGATGGGGGACCTGGCCAACTACATGGTGCCGGAGAGGAAGATCGGGGTTATCGGCGGCGCCATGGACCTGGCCTACGGAGCCAAGCGCAAGATCATCGTTATGAACCACATCACCAAGGATGGCCAGCCCCGCATACTTAAGAAGTGCACCTACCCGATAACCACCGTCAAATGCGTCAATCTGATAATCACCGACATCGCCGTTATCGAGGTCACCAATAAAGGCCTGCTTCTCAAAGAGGTAGCGCCCGGCTGGACTCCGGAGGAGGTACAGAGCCTGACCGAGCCCAAGCTCATTATCGACCCCGACATTCACGAGATAGAATTGATGTAGAACGAAAGGTGCGGAGTGAAATCCGCCCTGAAACGATAAATATCCTTAAGGATTATGACAAGGAGGGAAAATGCAGGACAATTACGACGTAATCATCATTGGTGGCGGCCCCAACGGGCTAACCGCCGGCTGTTACCTGAGCAAGGCGGGGCTGAAGGTGCTGCTGCTGGAGAAGAGGATCGAGCTCGGCGGCGGACTGGCGACGGAGGAGATAACACTCCCCGACTACTATCACAACACTCATGCCATCTATCACCTGATGGTGGACTATGCGCCGCCGCTGAAGGACCTGGAGATTGAGCAGAAGTACGGGCTCGAGTTCGTGCACCCTCAACTGGAGTGGTCGATGCCCCTGGCGGACGGCAACTGCCTGTGCATCTACCAGGACGTGGAGAAGACCTGCCAGTCCATAGCCAAGTTCTCGCAGAAGGACGCGGACAGCTACCGCCAGTCCCATCAGCGGTTCTACAACATCGTTAACGATTTCATCGGGCCGGCGACCTACTGCAAAGCGATGGCCCCGCTGGATCAGGTGATCGAACTGGACAAGACCGAGGTCGGCAAAGACATCAACGAGCTGACCGAGATGACCCCCGAGGAAATCATCAACGGCCTCTTCGAGCATGACGTGGTACGGACGATGATGCTCTACATCGCCTGCCACTGGGGGCTGCAGTACGATGCCTCCGGCGTGAGCTACATGGTGCCGCTGCTCATCAACCGCGCCACCAACTACCGCCTGCTTAAGGGAGGTTCCCACCGACTGTCCAATGCCCTCACCCGCTACATGCTGGAATACGGCGGGGAGATACTGACCAGCGCCCAGATCAAGCGCATCATCACCGACGGCGCGGAGGCCAAGGGCGTGGAGATGGTGGACGGAACCAAGTACATGGCCAACAAGGCCATCATCAGCACCATCGACGTCAACCAGACCTTCCTCCAGCTGGTCGGCGAGGGCAACCTGGAACCCACTTTCGTTGAGAAGGTCAATGCATATGAGTGGGAGCACTGGAGCCTGCTGCACCTGCATTTGGCGATGGAGGAGCCGCCTCAGTTCGCCGCAGCCGCAAGTAACCCCGACATCAATAACTCCTTCATCTACATACTGGGCTTCGAGAACAGCGAGAACCTCAAAAAAGAGTGGGACGCCATGATCAACAACACCGGCGAGATTCCCGATACAATCGGGTTCAACTGCTGCTTCCCCAGCGTTCACGACCCGTACTACGCCCCTCCGGGAAGGTGCTGCGGCCTCATCTCGCAGATGGCCCCCTACGAGCTCAAAGGTGGCAAGGACCAGTGGCTCCGCATCAAGTTCAAGGAGGAGATGGCGGAGAAGCAGCTCGCCGTCCTGCAGAAGTACGCCCCCAACATGACCCGCGATAAAACGCTGTGGTACAACATGACCACACCCGCCGACATCGAGAATAAATACGCCAACATGGTGAAGGGCTCGATCAAGCAGGGAGCCTACGACTCGACGCAGATGGGCTACTGGCGGCCCAACGACGATTGCCCCAACCACCGCACGCCGATTAAGAATCTGTACATGGGCGGAGCCAGCAGCTACCCCGGCGGCCTGGTCACGTTCGGAGCGGGATACGGCACGGCCAATATCGTAGCTGAGGATACCGGCACGGCGAAGTGGTGGAAGGAGCCCGAGACCGTTACCTCCGCCCGCGCCAAGGGCATGCCGCTGTAATGCAGGCATCTCAAAACACGGACGGGAGGGTTAAATGGCAAGAAATAAATACGACGTCATAGTGGTCGGCGGAGGCCCCGGAGGCACCACCTGCGCTGCACTACTGCAGAAGCGGGGATTGAAAGTCCTTCTGCTGGAGAAGAACGACCGTGTCGGCGGCAAGTGCATGGTGGTGAACAAGATGGGGTTCACCTACGAGCTGTGGCCGGTGCTGGCGACCCCTATGATGAATACCAAGTTCCACGAGGTGATGCAGGAGCTGGGTGTTGAAGCGCAGATGTCCCAGATGGTGCCGGCGGCTGCTGGCGGCGGCTTTCTATACCGACCCGCCAAGTCCAAGAAACATGAGCTTCACTTATTGGTTCCTCCAATCATGTACCCCGATTCACTGACGGGGGAAGGCAGAGAGAACACCGATAAGCTGTTCAATGACATGGTTGCCATGGAACAGGCCGACTTCGATGCACTGGACGATGTCAACTTCCATGACTTCATCATGCGGTATAATGTGCCGCAGTCGGTGTACAGCTACATGGCGGTGATGTGCAACATCCTCTTCGTGGAGCCGATCGACATCACCTCCGCCTCCGAGATGGCCAAGACGATGAAGGACTTCGTCACCAAGCTGGGATCGGCCTACTTCCTCGGCGGCCAGGGCAATCTCTACCAGACCTTCGCCAAGGCGTTCAAGCGCGACGGAGGAGACCTGCGCCTGAACACCAGGGTGGAGCGCATCATCGTCGAGAACGGCCAGGCCAAGGGCGTAATAACCAACAAGGGAACGTTCTACTCCCCCATCGTGGTCAGCAACGCCGGAATCCAGCCCACGGCACTAAAGCTGGTTGGAGAGGAGTACTTCGACAAGGGTTATGTAAACCGCATGAAGGAACTGGTGCCCTCGCTGGCATTGATAGGCAGCCGTTACTTCCTCGACAAGGTGGTGTTCCCCGACTGTGCCTACATCATCTACTCCGACAACAGTTGGTGGAACATGGAACGCTACATGAAGGCCAAGGCCGGTGAGATGCCCGATGATATGCTGGCCATCATCTTCAACCCGTCGGGCTTCGACCCCAGCCTGGCCCCGGAGGGCAAGCAGTGCGTCCAGACCGCCACCCTGTTCCCCGCCGACCCCAAGATCAGGAATCAGAAGGCATGGATCGACGAGTTCGAGCGGCAGCTGATGAAGTTCCAGCCGGAGCTGAAGAAGCATATCATCCGCCGCGAGGACTACACCACCGCCGACGTCAGCCGTCTCACCCGCGACGGCGTGGTGCCGGGACAGGGGGGAGAGTGCATCGGATTGGGGCAGATAGTTGGCCAGTGTGGGCAGCACAAGCCATCGCCCAAGTCCCCGATCCAAGGCTTGTTCTACGTCGGCGTCGACGCTGGCGGCTACGGAGTGGGGATCCACCATGCCACCGATTCCGCCACCAAGGTAGCTCCCGAGGTGCTGCGGTACTTTCAAACGCATTAGTTTAAGACGAAGAACGAAAACGCCCCGCATGTGGAAATAGCACACGGGGCGTTTTTTTAACATATCGACGCGTTTCGATGTTGGACTTTAACGCCATCATCTGCTATATTGATAAGCCGCTCAAACGATGGAAAGTAGCGGCCGCCGACAGGCAGGATGAGTAAGAAAGCAGACCCCCAGAACAAAGACCTGTTCGACTTCCAGCGGGAGCAGGGATCGAGCCAAGAGGCGCCCCTTGCGGCGCGGATGCGCCCTCAGGGCTTCGCCGACTTCGTGGGGCAGGAGCACCTCATCGCGCAAGGCAAGGTGCTGCGCAACAGCATCGAGGGCGACCACATGCCGTCCATCATTCTGTGGGGGCCGCCGGGCAGCGGCAAAACGACACTGGCCCATATCATAGCCGGCGTCACCAGATCGCACTTCTGCCCCCTATCGGCAGTCAGCGCCGGGGTGGCCGACCTGCGCCGCGTCGTCTCCGAAGCCAGAGAGCGCCGCGGGATGCAGCAGCAGAGGACGATACTGTTCATCGACGAGATCCACCGGTTCAACAAATCACAGCAGGACGCCGTCCTGCCCTACGTCGAGGACGGAACGGTAACCCTGATCGGCGCCACCACCGAGAACCCATCCTTCGAGGTCATTGCCCCGCTGCTCTCCCGTTGCCGTGTATTCACCCTCAAACCCCTCAACGACGATCAGGTGCGCCTCATCATCGAGCGTGCCCTGCAGGATAGCGAGCGCGGGCTGGGAGCACTCAGGGTGAAAATGGAGCCGGATGCCCTTGATTTTATCGTATCTATGGCGAGCGGAGATGCGAGGGTGGCGCTGAACGCCCTGGAGCCGGCAGCCCTCGCCACCCCACCCGACGGGGAGGGGCACAGGCGCATCACCCTTGCCACCATCGAAGACGCCATCCAGCACCGCGCCCTGCTCTACGACAAGGGCGGTGATGAGCACTTCAACCTTATATCTGCGATGCACAAGTCACTGCGCGGTTCGGACCCGGATGCCGGGCTGTACTGGCTGGGGCGCATGCTGGAGGCTGGTGAGGATCCCATGTACATCGCCCGCAGGCTGGTGCGGTTCGCCTCCGAGGATGTCGGCATGGCGGACCCCCGGGCACTGATGGTGGCGGTGGCCGCCCAGCAGGCGGTTCACTTCATCGGCATGCCCGAGGGCAGCCTGGCGCTGGCCGAGACCGTCGTTTACCTGGCGACTGCACCCAAGAGCAATTCCCTGTATGCCGCCTATTCCGAGGTTCAGCGGGATGTGCAGCGGACGGGACACGCACCCGTGCCGCTCCACCTGCGCAACCCGGTGACCCCCTTCATGCGCGATGAGGGATACGGCAGGGGTTACAAATACGCGCACGACTTCGAGGGGCACTTCGTGGAGCAGCAGAACCTGCCCGACGCCCTCAAGGATAAGCGATACTACAATCCGAGCGAACAGGGTTATGAGAAGACCGTCGGCGAGCGTCTCAAAGAATGGTGGAAGGGCAAGAGGTAAAAGGTTCGGATTACAGGTGAGTCTCGGCGGCGCTGTACACCGCCCGCAGCCTGTCCCCCAGCATACAGGCGAGCCGCTCCATCACCCTGAAGCCCATATCCGGCTGCTTCTCCAGCAGCGAGCGTAGCGCATCCCCCTCGATGGATATGATACGTGTCGGCTTCTGGCAGACAGCGGAGGCGGTTGAATAACGCGGCCCGTACAGCAGGGCGGTCCAGTCCATAGCCCTCCCCTTGCCCAGGATGGCGACCGGCGTTGTTGCCGTTCGCTCCCCCATATAGAAAGTCCTCTGCAGCACAACCAGACCGTCTATAATGACATACAGTTGCCTGGTATGCTCACCCTGGGTGAACACTGTATCGCCTGATTCGAATGCCACAATCTCACATTGACCGGCAAGAGAGCCCGCCATCTGGCCAACCTCTTCCTCGCTCAGATTGGTGAATAACTCGCAACACTGCAGTCCTGCTACCATCTCAGATTTAGTCATTTAAAAGCTCCATCGCATACTCTGATAATGCCCGATGATATGTTAAGATACGTCAAACCGAACCGACAGTCAAGGGTGGCCATTCATTCTATCCCGGCAGCCCTTTTCGCCTTCGCCTTGCACCGCTCCAGGTCGCAGCCTGAGGCGGCAATGGATTTGAAGGTTTGAACCGCGCCCCCACCGCTGATGCACATAGCGTGATACCACCCGGCGAACTCAGAGGCGGTCATATCCTCTATCAGCTTGAAGGCCCTGACACGGTCTTCAACAGGCACATCATCCTTACCTTTATAGTATTTCTTGAGGTATTTCCCGATATCAGGGCTGAAATAGTCCTTCTCCGAGGCCATCGTTGCCACCAGGCCGCCGGCGGCATCCTGCATGATGAAGCGATCCTCCCCTATACGTTTCGATGAAAACACCTTCCCGGTAGCTACCGTAGCCAGATCGGGGCTGAAAATACCCGATTCATGCTTCCAGCCTTTCGTCACAGAAGAGGTTATCAGCGAATCCATTATCTGAACCGACATCGAGATATCCGCCATGTTATCGACTATATGATGCGCACCAGCAACCCCGTTGTACTCCGCTATGAGCCCGGTAGCTCCTAGTGAGAGCTCCATGTTGTTGCGGCGGCACATGCATTTGTGCCAGGCATGAGATGCCCCCAGTATGACGCCGAAAATTATGCCCGGGAGGTACTCACCACACATGAACACACGATCCCACGGCACGAACACGTCGTCGAAAATTATCATCGATTCCACATGCCCACCGAACTTCGAGCTCACGGGGTTTTCCAGCCTCTTCGATTCTGCGGGCGCATGCCCCCGCTTGCAGATGAATGTCACCCCCTCTGCGTCCACCGGGGTGAAAAAGCCCACGAAGTAATCCTCCGCGAACTCGATCTCCATCAC
>CAZYOO010000002.1:1243-45052 GCA_964649185.1 uncultured Dehalococcoidales bacterium | reverse complement strand
CCACCGGGGTGAAAAAGCCCACGAAGTAATCCTCCGCGAACTCGATCTCCATCACGCACAGCATGTTGGTATATGGGGCAGCCGTGCTGTGGGACTTGGCTCCCCTGACCACGATGCCGTCCTTCCTCTTTTCAACTACATGCAGGTACATATCGGGGTCGCTCTGCTCCGTCGCCCCCTTGCCCCTGTCCCCTTTGGGGCTGATGAACCCGCCGCCGATGATCCAGTCCTCCCTCTGCGCCTGCTTTACAATCTCGACCACATTCTGGTGGTAACTGCTGCCAGTGGCTTTATCGATATCATAACTTGCAGCCCATGCCGCATGCAGCACGTCTGCAGTTATGCACCGGTAGGAGCAGGGACAGGGGCTGTCGCCCACACCCAGCATCAATCTTGCCTTGGCGAAGGCATCCTGCTCATCCCGCATCAGGTGCGTCCAGCGACTTATCTCCTCATCGACTAGCGGGGACACCACTCTTGAAAGGTCACGGTACCGCTCATCTTGACATATCTGGAAGGTGGTGGCCGCCGATTCGATCCCCGCCTTGAAAGCGGGATGGGCGACGATATCATCGATCTTCTCGCCTTCCATATATACAGCAGGCCTCTGTCGCCTCAAGCTATCGATATACTCTTCGCGTGTACGTACGCCCATCTCACGCCTCCTTTTCGATATCCGAACCGATCACGTTTCCTTCAAGAAATCCAGCACCTCTTTGTTGAATCTGCCGCTCATCTCCACGAAGAATGCGTGCGAGCCGCCCTCGAATTTCACCAGCCTGGCATTGGGTATCCTCTCCGCCAGTATCTCCGATGCAGAGAACGGTATTATGCGATCGCCGGTGCCCGCTATCACCAGCGTGGAAGCCTTGATCTGGTTCAGGCGATCCACAGTACTATGGGAGTTTGTCGCTCTCAGTTGCCCCTGAATGCCTTCAACCCCCAGAAACCTGAGAGCCAGCCTGAATACGGGCACCATGAACAGCTTGAACAGCCTCCGGTTGAAAGCCAGCGACATTACCGCGCTCATCACCTGCTTCAGATCCATACTATCCAATGCGTCAAAATCTTCTTCGGAAGCGTCTGCCTTCAGCCCCATCTGTTGCACCACACTGTCATTGATGTTCCCGGTCTCGGCCAGGGTGCATACCAGTACAAGTTTATCGACCCGCTGCGGATAGCTGATGACCAGCTCCTGAGCGATCATGCCACCCAAGGAAGTCCCCATGATGTGGGCTTTATCGATATCCAGATGATCCATCAGGGAGATTATGTCATCCGCCATGGTCCTCACAGTATACGGCTCTTTCGGTTTGCTGCTCTTGCCTACCCCCCTGTTATCTAGAACGATGACCTTATAATGCTTACTGAAAGCGCGGATCTGGAAGAACCACCCCGAACCAGGCCCACCGAGCCCCATGATTAAGACCAGCGGCTCTCCTTTGCCGTGCACCTCGTAATATATGTTGACTTCATTCACCTTTGCACTAGGCATAACATCAATCCTTGCCCCGGTATCGCAAACACAACACTGAGGCTACTTTAACCATCCGCCAGCGTCAATGTCAATAGCGTCAAATCCATTTACATCCTGCCGACACATTCGAAGGCGACTTGACAGGCCATAGATGATGTAGTAAACTTAGTAAAGTAGGTATGCGATATGTGATGATTTGCTATTGAGGTGTCTGGATCCGTATGAAGAGTTAAACCCCGCAAAAAGAAATCTCCACCCCCTTCACTCATAAAACCGCAAACTTTCCTCGACTTCGGTCCCTTCCCCCAGAATCACCCTCCATAAACTTCCCTCCTAAGCAAGCTACATCTTAAGTGTGGCTCCGAAAAAACGGAACCTCAGGGGTAAGTTCCTTGAGGCCGGCGGGAACGGCGTCTTAGAGGGCGTTGAAGGACAAAGGCGGATTCGGTTGCCTGAGGCAAACGATGCAGCGGCTCATTGTTAACGCTGAATCTTTACTTGACCGATGGCAAGAAAAACAAAACAAACATCGTTAAATGAATATGGCAACCCGGGGATAAGGAGCCTTGACAGTTCCTCATCTGGTTCGTGGTATGCACTGCGACTTAATCGGATAGGAGGATAATGGCATGGTCGATTGTATCAAAGACTTCCATATAGAGCTAGATGCGAATAGGGTGTATAGCGTTCTCGGATACTGTAACGGCCACAAGCCGAAGCCTTCCATCCGTTCCATGGTGGATACCGAACTGGCAGAGGCCCGTGAGCTCATCCGACCCTCATGCTTCTACCAGATGATGGATATCAAACATGTACGCCGTCCCAGGGTCACCCTGGTCAACGGCTCCAAAGTCACCTTCACCAGCGAGGTCCTCAGCTGGGCGCTCTATCCCTGCGAGCAGGCGGTCTTATTCGTGGCCAGCATCGGACCCGCGCTGGAGAAAAGGGTAGCGCAGTTGACTGACGAAGGTTGTAGCGGAAGGGCGTACATACTGGACACTATAGGTTCCGAAGCTGTGGAGAAGACAGTGTACTATATTCAGGATCAGATGCGGGAGGTTGCCAGGCTGGATGATGGGGAAACAACCCTGCGATACAGCCCCGGCTATTGCGACTGGGACATATCGCAACAAAAGACGTTGTTTAAAGCTATGGACTCGTCTCCCCTGCAAGTAAGCCTCAGCACTGAGTGCCTGATGACCCCCCGAAAATCGGTCTCCGGCATTATCGGGTTGGGCTGGAAAGAGAAGCCCAGGCTCAGGCTTTCACCTTGCCGATTCTGCAGCAGGCAGGATTGTAAAAATAGGAGGTAATTTGGGTAAAAAAGGACTGGAGGGCGGCCGATATAAACCGCTCTCGGAAGAAGATATAAGCCGTATACACGAAACCGCGATGAGGGTTTTCGAGGAGGTGGGGGTCCAGGTAAACTCGGACGACGCACTGGCCTATTTCCGAGGTGCCGATGCCAAGATCGATGGCCGCATCGTAAAGCTGCCCCGGGAGACGGTGATGGAGCTGGTGGGCCGAGCACCGTCCGAGGTCACCCTCTACGGTCGCGATCCCAAGCACAATTTGAACCTCGGCGATGCCCGGGTCCACGCCGGAACCGGAGGCACCGCCCTCAATATCATCGACGGCGTTTCCGGCGAGAGGCGTCGTGCCACACTGCAGGACCTCAAAGACATCGCCAAACTGGTCGACAGCCTGGAAAACATCCATTTCTTCCTCCTTCCAACCTATCCCGATGACGTTCCGAGCGAGATAGTGGATGCCAACCGCTTCTTCGCCGGGCTGGACAATACCTCAAAGCACGTTATGGGCGGGGTCTACACTAGCGAGGGGCTCCAGCATGTGCTGCGCATGGCCCAAATTGCAGCCGGCTCAGCGGACGAACTGCAGCGCCAACCCATAATTTCACTTATCTTATGTGCCATCAGCCCGCTGATGATAGACGCCGTCTATGGCGATATGATAATCGCCGTGGCCCAGGCCGGCATCCCCGTAGCCCTGCCTGCGGAACCCCTGTGCGGCTCTACCTCCCCGGTGACCCTCGCCGGCAACACCGTCATTCAAACCGTCGATTCGCTGGCCGAGGTATGCCTCACCCAGCTGGTTAACCCCGGAACTCCGGCGATATTCGGCTCCGTGGCTTCCAGCAACGACTTCCGCGATCTCAAATATATCACCGGATGCGTCGAGATGGGATTGCTTAATGCCTCCAGCGCCCAGATGGCCCAGTTCTACAAGCTGCCATTCTATGCCACCGCCGGCATGTCCGACGCAAAGGTGGTCGATGCTCAGTGCGGCTACGAATCTGCACTATCCCTCCTGCTGTGCGCCCTGGGTGGTGCGAATTACATCCATGACGCCGCCGGGCTTATGGACTTCGCCCTCAGCGTGAGCCTGGAGAAATATGTAACCGACAACGAGATCATTGGCATGGTGATGCGGGCGGTGGAGGGGGTCAGAGTGAATGACGATACGCTGGCCTTCGACCTGATCAAAGATGCCGGCCCCGCGGGGCACTTCGTCTACGCCAGGCATACCCGCAAGCACATCCGCAGCGAGCACTACCAGCCCTCGCTCAGCGACAGAGACCATTGGAGCGACTGGCAGTCCAAAGGACAACAGGACACCGCCGCCAGGGCAAAGGCCAGGGCCGAAAAGATACTGGCTGAACCCGGCTATCGGCTGCCGGAGGATACACGCCGGCAAATAATCGCCGAGATACCGGGGATAGTAGATTGAGGTAAATATGCTAGTTATAGGTGAGAAGATAAACGCCACCAGCAAGCGCGTGGCCGAAGCTATAGTCAACAAGGATGCCGCCTTCATAGGGGGGCTGGCCCGCCAACAGGTAGATGCAGGAGCCGACTACATCGACGTGAACACGAGTACCGGGCAGGGTCTGGATCAGGAAATAGCAGACCTCAAGTGGGCGATAGACGTAGTGCATCAGGCTGTCCACGCTCCGCTGTGCCTCGACAGCTCCGATCCCCAAGCACTGGCTGCGGCCGCGGCACACTACTCGGGTGGCGAATTGATGATCAACTCGGTGAACGCGGAGCCGGAGAGGCTGGAGCCCATCGGGCGGGTGGCGGCCGAGCGCGAGGCTGGCGTCATAGCGCTGGTCATGGGGGAAGGGGGCATACCCCGCACAGTAGATGAGCGGGTTGCCGCCGCCGACCTCATCATGGATCACCTGAAACGGCTCGGTGTTAAACAGGAACAGGTGTATTTTGACCCGCTGGTGCTCCCCATATCGGTGGACACCGATCAGGGGCTGGTAACGCTTCAGACCATCGAGCATATCAAGTCGCGGTACCCGTCGGCGAAGACCGTGGTCGGATTGAGCAACGTTTCCTACGGGCTGCCCCAGAGAGGCATAATCAACCGCTCCTTTCTGCTGATGGCCGCCGCGGTAGGCTTGGACGCAGCCATCCTCGATCCCACCGATGCGCGTATGATGAGCATGGTCAAGGTCTCCGATATGCTCACCGGTAAAGACCCGGCATGCAAGGGATTCATCAAGGCCCACCGTAAGGGCATTCTGGTGGAGTGATAAAAAACGATAGCGAGGTATGAATTGGCTAGTGAAGGAATTGTAATACAGAACCCGCTCACTCGGTTGAGTCAGGAGCAGGTCGAAATCACCCACCGGGCTTCTTTGGACATCTTGACCGACCCCGGGCTCATAAGTTTCAACCGGGAGGCTTCCGAAATCTTCGCCGACAGCGGCGCCGATGTCACGCCGATCACCCCCAGCGACCACCCCTGCTGGCACGTCAAGATACCTGAAAAGATGGTCGTGGACACCATCGCCAGCGCTCCCAAGACAGTGAAGCTGGGGGCGAGAAACCCGGACAACACGCTGATCTTAAAGGGCGACGAGCCGAAGGTGCACTTCATCACCGGCTCGGAGACCAACATCTGGCTGGACGTTGAGTTCCCTACGTTCATCAGAAAGGACGACCCTTCTGTCGAGATTCAGATGCCTCAGTTCAAGCCGAGGCGGGGAACGCTCGCCGACCTGTGCCAGTCGGCGCACGTATGCGAGCACCTCCAGACAGTCGACGGCTATATCCGCACTGTCAACATACAGGACAAGGACATCACCGAGGAGAACAAGGACGTTAATAAGTTTTTCGCATCGCTGAACCACAACACCAAGCACTTCA
This sequence comes from uncultured Dehalococcoidales bacterium, assembly GCA_964649185.1. GTDB lineage: Bacteria > Chloroflexota > Dehalococcoidia > E44-bin15 > E44-bin15 > CAYUWM01. Next base: position 39,397 of record CAZYOO010000002.1, on the reverse strand, counting down.
TGTCGGGGCTGACCAGCCTCGGCCAGCTGGATAACGTGGTAAAGATGGCCCGGATAATCGCCGGCGGCGAGGAACAATTGAAGCAGAACCCGCTCATCTCTTTCATCACCTGTCTGGTCAAGAGCCCCCTCCAGTTCGTCGAGGATACCACCGACACCTTCATGGAGGTATGCAGGCGCGGGCTTCCTGTCGTGGTCTCCTCCTCACCTCAGGCGGGGAGCACCGCCCCCGTCAAGGAGGCCGGCATCATGGCACAGATAAACGCCGAGGTGCTGGCGGGCATCACCCTCGGCCAGTTGGTGAACCGGGGCACCCCGGTTATTTACGGCAGCGTCCCGGTCAGGGCCCGCATGGACACCCTCGGCGATTCCTACGGCGCCGTCGAGACCAGTCAGTACAATGTGGACTGCGCCCAGATGGCGCGATTCTACGGCATACCCAACTATTCCACCTCGGGGGTATGCGATACCAAGGTTCCCGGGCAGCAGGCCACCGTCGAGAGGCTGTTCTCGGATATCCTGGTCACCCTGAGCGGGCCCCAGTACCTGCACTGCGCGTTCGGCCTCCTCGACTGCAACTCGGTGTTCTGCCTGCTTCAGGCGGTCATCGACGACGCCCACTTCCAGATGATAAGATTCTTCCTCCGCCAGCCGCGGGTGGATGAAACGGAGATTGAAACCGTCCTGAAACAGATAAGGGAGGTGGCGCAGACACCGCAGAAGCTGTACATCAACTACATCCGCAAGGTTATGCGCAGCGGGGAGCTATCCCCATCATACCCTTTCGAAGGGGACAGCGAGGGTGACGATGTGTTCAGGCTGGCATACGAGAGGATGAACGAGCTGCTCGCCAAGCCGGTGGAACATATCGATAAAGAGACCACCGCCAGGATATTCAATGAAATACCCGGCATTTTGCCGAGGCTTAACGTTTACGCATAAGGGAGGTTAGCATGAGTGAAGACATGATCGCCGCACTCAAAGAGAACGTCATACAGGGACGCAAGACCGCAGAGGATGAAGGTATAGACGAGGAACTCACCGGCCCCGGTGTGGTGGAACTCACCCAGCAAGCGATAGAGGCTGATATACCACCGGACAAGATAATCAAAGAGGGCCTGACCGCCGGCATGCAGGTGGTGGGCGAGAAGTTCTCCGCCAAGGAGTACTTCATCCCCGACATGCTGGCATCCGCCGAGGCGGTGGGGGCAGCCATGGATATCCTCAAGCCGCTGCTGGAGTCGGCCCACGTCGAGACCAAAGGGAAATTCGCCATAGCGACAGTGCAGGGGGACATCCACGACATAGGCAAAAACATCGTCGCCATCCTGCTCAAGGGCGCCGGCTACGAGGTGAACGACCTGGGCATAGACGTCCCCACCGACAAGATAGTGGAGTATGTAAAGAACGAGGATCCCGACTACCTGGGGCTCTCCGCCCTGCTGACCACCACCATGGTGGCGATGAGAGAGGTCATCGATGCGCTTAAAAGCGCCGGCCTTAGGGACAAGGTCAAGGTGCTTGTCGGAGGCGCAGCAGTGTCGGAAGAATTCGCCAGCGAGATCGGGGCCGACGCATACTGCCTGGATGGCTTCGAGGCAGTCAAGGTGCTGGATTCTTTCCAATAAACACATCCCCCCGTACAGATACTTAGCCGATTAAGGAGGATTGAATATGGCTGGAATCGCCGGGATTTTAGGTAAAGACAACGGTAAGCTAGAGCAGATGCTGGAGAGGATCAGGCACCGCGGGCCGCACGGGACGTGGACCAATCGTGACGGACAAGTAAATATCGGGTGCAACGAGCTCAACGTGGGTGGCGGCTGCAAGGACGATTCGCATCACGCTGTGGACGGGAAGGTAGCAGCGGTCATCGATGGGCGCGTATATAACGACGATAAGGGTGGCAAGACCGACGCCGAGGCGTTGTTGGAATTGTACAAAAAATACGGCTCAAACTTCGCCCAGAGGCTGGATGGCGATTTCGCCTGTGCCATATCCGATAACGGTAAAATGATACTGGCGCGTGACTGGGCCGGTGTCAAGCCGATATATTACGGCCACGACGATACCGGTGCGCTGTGTTTCGCATCGGAGGCCAAGGCACTGGTGGGAACGTCAGAGGATGTGAAGGAATTCCCCCCGGGCTATGTCTACTCCCGTGAGCTGGGCTTCCAGCGTTTCTCACTGGACGAGAATGAGACACCGGAATTCGAGAGCTTCGAACAGGCCCAGAAGGTGGTGAAGCAACTGCTCACCGAGGCTACCGAGAAACGGATGAAGGACAACGCGGTCAAAGGCATATTGCTCAGCGGCGGCCTGGACTCCAGCCTGATAACCTATATGGCAGCCCAGATCAAGCCCGACATTGAGTGTTACACCGTCAGCATGGAGGGCGGCCAGGATCTGCCCTTGGCAAAGGACGTCACCGAATACCTGGGGCTCAAGCATCATATCCTGATGTTCAGCGAGAAGGAGATAAACGAGATACTGCCACTGGCCATCCACCACCAGGAGATGTATGAGGAGAGCTGTGTGCATGGCGCCATCGCTAACTTCATAGCGGGGCGATTCGTCAGCCCTATGGCCAAGTGTGTCCTCACCGGCGAAGGCGCCGACGAGCTATTCGATGGCTACGACGGGCAGTACAAACAAGGCAACAACCCCGAAGAGGTTGCCAGCATCTGCGATAACCTGATAAACGTGGCCCATAACACAGCCCTGCAGCGACTCGACAGGCTGAACGCCGCCAATGCCTACGAAAGCCGCACCCCCTTCCTCGACAATAAGGTTATGGGCTTCAGCCTCAAGATACCGATGGAGCACAAGATACACGGCGAGGAGCAGAACGGCAAGTGGGTGGTGCGCAAAGCCTTCGAGGGTTGCCTGCCGGAACACATCATATACCAGACCAAGCGCTTCTTCGCCCAGGGCTCGGGGGTGGCCTACATCATGCGCCAGCAGGCCGAGAAGCACATCACCGAGGCCGAGCTGGCGGAATTTAACCGAACCGAGGGGAATCCGCACCTCGAGTCAGTTGAGGAGCTCTACTACTACCGGATATTCAAGAAAACCCTGCCGTCGCCGACATACGACCGTCTGGTGGGAAGATGGGACCCCCTGAGGCCGGACTTCTTCCTCAGACGGGCGGGGGCGTAAGACTAACTTAATCCGCAATATCGATAGCCCGTCCCGAAATGACCAAGGGGATTACTGACCATGCAGTGGACTGTACTGGGCTCCGGCGGCTGTATGACCATCCCCAAGCCGCTGTGCCGGTGCAGGGTCTGCCGTGAAGCCAGAGGGAAGGGTGTCCCCTATTCACGGTCTGGCCCCTCAGCCTTCCTGCACGATATCAACCTGCTCATCGACACCCCGGCAGACATCGTGCAGTCGCTGAATCGCTGCGACATACGCCATATCGACTATCTGATGTTCAGTCACCTCGATCCCGACCACGTAGAGGGGTTCAGGGTAGTAGAGCAGATCGCGCTGGACTTCCGCACCTGGCGCGCCCGCCCCGGCAAACAGATACACCTATTACTGCCCCGCAAGCTGAAGAGGCGGATAAGAAGCATTCGATCACAGTTCGGCCCGGTGATCGACTTCTATGTGGAGAGCGGCTTCATCGATATCCGGCCTTTCGACGAGCGTATTCAGGTCGGAGACGTCCGGATAACGGCCATACCCGTTGATCGGGGTTCGCAATGGTCGTTCGTGCATGTCTTCGAGAGCAAGGGGCGAACGGTGGTCTATGCCCCCTGCGATATCAAGCCCTTCCCCGAACACCGCAGCGAGGTTCAAGACGCCGACATGCTCATCATCCAGCCGGGCATATTCGAGGAAGGCCTCAAACACGGCTTCAAATACCCCGCCGACCATATCTCCAGAGCTACCCTCTATACTTACGAACAAACCTTAGAGTTGGCCCATAGAATCAACGCTAAGAGAATCGTTTTAGTCCACTTGGAGGAGTACTGGAACCGCAGCTACGACGACTACTGCGCTATAGAGACAGAGGACCCCAACGTCCGCTTCGCTTATGACGGCATGCACCTGACCGTGTAAAAAGCCAACCAGCCCCAAAAACAGCTAGCGATTAATTCATTCCGCTTGACAGTAGAGCATAATCAAGATATAAGATGGAACGGTGACACATCAGCCGAGGGACCATTATGGCCGGTAAGGGCGAGAAGCCAAAGCGATCAAGTTTACAAAGCAGCGCGGAGAGGTTCAGGGACTTGCTTGAATCCATACCGCAGATGGCGTGCGAGACTGATGTTGAGGGCAACCTGACCTTCGCCAACAGTGCCGCTTTCGATACCTTCGGCTACAGCCGTAAGGATATCGAACGTGGCATCAATATACTGGAGATGGTAGCCCCCGAGGACCGGGACCGGGCGGTCGATGATATGCTCATGGCGATCGCCGGACAGAACCCGGGGCCGCTGGAATACGTGGCACAACAGAAAGACGGAACCAGAATCACCATCATCCTGCATGTCAGCCAGGCCATCGATAGCGATGGCGCAGTATGCGGATTAAGAGTGTTTGCCACAGATATAAGCCGGCGCAAGCATGCGGAGGACGCAATCCGCGACTCGGAGGAGAAGCTGCGCACCGTCTTTGAATCCATAGCTGATGCTGCCGTCATCACGGACATGGACCTTAAAATCGTGGATGCTAATGAGGCTGCACTGCACATTAGCGGCTACGGCTCAAAGGAAGAGCTCGTCGGAACCGATGGCCTCGATTTCATATCCCCAAGGAATAGAGAGGAAGCTGCAAAATCGTTCGGCCAGGCACTGGAGACAGGTCATCCTGAAGAGCGGTTGGAATACGTGCTGATTCATAAGTCAGGCAGAGAACTGGATGTCGAATTAAGCATCGCCATGCTGCATGATAGTTCGGGAAACCCCGCCGGGTTCATCGCCATCGCTCGAGATGTTTTCGAGCGCAAGCGAACCGAGTCTGCGCTGATAGAAAGCGAGGCCATGTTCAGGGAGCTGTTTGAGAACATGAGCAGCGGTGTCGCCGTGTATGAATCTGTGGACGCGGGGATGGACTTCATCTTCAAAGACCTGAACAGCGCGGGGGAACGGATCTCCAATGTCAAGAAAGAGGAGGTCATCGGCAAAACCCTCCATGAGGCCTTCCCTAACCTGACACGATCGAGCCTGCTCGATTCGATAAGGCGGGTATGGGAAACCGGAGAGCCGGAGCACCTACCGCCGATCTACAACAAAGACCAACGCCGTTCCGGATGGAGAGAGAATAATATATACAAGCTGCCCTCCGGCGACATCGTGGCCGTCTATGACGATATTACCGAGCGGATGACAGCGGAGGAAGCGCTGCGCGAATCGGAAGAGAAACTCCGCCTGATATTTGAATCCATCGGTGATTTCATCCTCGTCCTCGACCTTAAGGGCAACATAGTTGAGGTTAATCGGGCAACCCTGCACACGCTGGGATACGGCAGCAAAGACGAGCTCATTGGTCGCAACAGCGCCGAACTGGTAGCCAAGAAGGACCAGGGCAGGGTCATACATAATGCGCTTAAAACGATCGAGGAGGGCTCATCCAGGGGGATGTCGGAGTACTCTATAGTTACGCTCATAGCCGCCGACGGTCATGAGTTCGAAGTCGAGTACAGCATCGCTCTGGAATTCAATGCCTCAGGTCAGGTAGTGGGGATCATCGGCATCGGCCACGATATCACCGATCGCAAGCGCATAGAGGAAGCGCTGCGCCAGAGCGAAGAGAAGCTCCGCATCATGTTCTCATCGATTGAAGATGGGATAGTGGTCGTCGATCTGTCAGGCAACATTGTCGATGTGAACCGGGCAACGCTTCGCCTGCACAGCTACAGCAACAGGGACGAGCTTGTCGGCCGCAACAGCCTGGAGCTTATCGCCGAGGAGTCCCGAGCAGAGGCTATCGAAACCATGATGAAGGCTTTGGCAGAGAACCGGGGGGCTAAGCTGGAATACACCCTGCTGAAGAAGGACGGCGGCAAGGCCGACGGTGAAGGCAGCGCCAACCTGGTGAATGACAGCTCCGGAAATCCGATCGGCATTGTGGTGGTCACCAGAGAGATCACCGAGCGCAAGCGGATAGAGCAAGCCCTGCGTGAATCCGAGGAGCGGTATCGCTCGGTGATAGAGAACGCCAGCGATGCCATAGTAGTGGCCCAGGACGGATTCCTTAAGTTTTTCAACGCCAGGGCAACGGAGGTCACAGGCTATTCACAGGATGAGCTTCCCTGCATCCCCTTCCTTGAGCTGGTACATCCTGAAGACCGCCAGATGGTAGCCGACCGTCACCTGCGCCGGCTCGCCGGCGAAGCGCTGCCTGCGGTATACGACTTCCGCATCATCGACAAGCAGGGCAACACGAAATGGGTGGAGATCAACGCAGTGGCTATCCAGTGGGAGGACAAGCCCGCTACCCTGAACTTCCTGAGCGATATCACCGAACGTAGGGCAGCGGAACAGGAGCTCCAGAAACGCAACCGGGAACTAACCGCCATCAATGCCATTGCGCAGTCCCTTAGCCAGCACACCAGATTGAACAAGGTGCTCCAGACCGCCCTCTACAGCACCCTCGAGGTCACCGGCCTGCTCACCGGGGGCATCTGGATGTTAGACGAGGGAAAGGGCAAACTGGCCCTGGCCATACACAGGGGGTTCGGCAGAAAATTCGAACGGGCGATGAGCAGGATGCCCGTGGAAACAGGCTTTGCCAGCAAGGTAATGGCGGTAACCGATATCCCCACACACAAAGAACTCCCCCCGAAATTCAGGGAAACGGCCCGTCTGGACGGGCTGCAATCCCTCATCAGCATACCCCTGAAATCCAAGGGCAAGGACATGGGAATCATCAATCTGTTCAGCCACAACCGCCGCGAATTCCCCGATGAGGATATCCAACTGCTGGAGACCATCGGCGGAGAGATAGGGGTGGCCATCGAAAACGCCAAGCTGCTGGAGAAATTGAGCGAGCAATCCGAGACCGATGAACTGACCGGCCTGTATAACCGCCGCCGCTTCTACGACACCCTGGATAACGAGTGCTACCGCACGTGGCGCTCCGGGCGCTGCTTCTCCCTGGCCATGCTCGACCTCGACGGATTCAAGAGGTACAACGACAGGTTCGGTCACATCAGCGGCGATGCGGTATTGAGACAGTTCGCCAACACGGCCAGGTCAGCCCTGCGCAAGAGCGACATCGCCTTCCGCTACGGCGGCGATGAGTTTGCCGTCATACTGCCGGCAACGAACGCCGACAGGTCTAAGAAGATCATTGAACGCATCAGGGACAAATGGTCTCAGCTATCACGTGAGCAGTACCCCGGTTCTGATGCCCCCATCAGGTTCAGTGCCGGCATTGCCCAGTTCCCCGACGATTCAGAGACGGCGGACGGACTGGTCTTCCTGGCCGACACCGCCCTGTTCACCGCCAAGAGGGGCCGCGGCTACAAGTCCACGCTGGCATCCGAGCTGGGTGAGCTCCCCATAGATGCCCGCAGCCCGGCGACCCTGGATCAGGTATTCGCCCTCGCCGCTACCGTCGACGCCAGGTCTCCCTATACCTCAGGGCACGCCAACCGGGTCGCCATATTGGCATCGGTCATAGGCCAGGCCATCGGTCTATCAGCGGAGGAGTTGGAACGGCTGACCACGGCCTCCCTGCTGCACGATATCGGCAAGCTGGGCGTCCCCGACCTGATCTTGAGGAAACCGGAGACGCTCACCCGGGACGAACGGCGTGTCATAGAGAAACACTCCGCTGAAGGGGCAAAGATACTGAGCCACGTCAGCGAGCTGGCAGGGCTGGCGCCGATAGTGTTGCACCACCACGAGTGGTACAACGGCGAGGGCTATCCGCAAGGCCTGAAGGGTGAGGCCATACCGCTGCTGTCGAGGATCATCACCGTAGCCGACTCCTACGACACCATGGTCACGCCGCTGCCCCACCGCCAGGCCATGACCCACGAGGACGCGCTGGACGAATTGAAGCGGTACTCCGGTATTCAGTTCGACCCTGACCTGGTCGAGGCCCTCTTCGAGAGTGCCAGCGGGGGCATACCACATACCGATTGATGACACCCGGTTGCTCATCCGGGCGACATGCGAATCTTGATATCCTCCACCACCAGTTCGGCACTCTTAGCACATGCTGGCAGTCCCAGCCAGCCCGGCGGCTTCACCCCATCCCCCACGTTGTACAGGTTCTCCACGGAGGTCTTCTGCGGCATATCGTACCCCGGCCAGCTGAAATAGCCGGGGCATTCCCCCCGGAAATAGCTCACCGTCAGTATCTCGGCCCGGCGATCGAAATCCGGTATATTATCCCGCAACTCCTGAACGATCTGCGCCTTATCCGCCTGAACATCGTAAGGCGGCAACGAGGAAAGCGGCGTCCCACCCGCCATCAGCACGTGCTTCCCATCGGGGGCGAGAGCCGGGCAAACCAGTGTCGGTGTGTTCATGCAGCTCAACCTCTGCCCCGGCACGAACACCAGAGAGTCACAATCGACCAGCGGCTCATCGCTGGCGGCATGCACCGCAAGGAAAGGCGCCGGCCTGAGCCTCTCCTCCATCAGGTCAAGGTACCAGAGATCGAAGTTGTCGCTCCCCACCAGTTCGACCGTCTTCCTCGGTCCGGTGTTGCTGACCACCGCCTTGGCCTTAATCTCGACCAGCCGACCGTCATGCTGCACCACTACCCCGCAGGCCTTCCCCTGCTCCACCACGATCCTCTTAACCGGGCAACGGGTCACCACCCTGCCCCCCCTGGCCTCTATCCCCCCGACCAGCGACTCCATCAACGCCAGGTTGCCATCGGGAGCGATGCCCACCCCGCTGCCCTTCGGCGCCTTCAGGTAATCGAAGAACTTGCCCGCCGGCAGCTCGTCATCGTTGATGAAATGCGTGGGGCTGACCATGGACCAGAATGCCCGCATGATCCTCTCGTTGTCGGTGAACTGGCTGACCCACTCACGCAGCGAGATATTATCCGCGGGCTGCTGCCATACGAATGCCTTCTTCAATCCATCCATGACCCGGGCCGCCTCCGATTCGTCACGTGACACTTTGGAGATGAACGACCGCATCCCGCCCTTGGCCGGCATATCGTAGTCCTTCCCGTCCACCCGATACCGAAACGGCGAAGCGGGGATCACGTCCAGCCTGGCCCCCACCGACTCGAACACCCGTTGTACCACCCCGCCGGTCTCTATCTCTATGGCGCCGGTGGTAATCTTGTATCCCTTATGCTCGATGGTGGAGTTCCTCCCCCCTATCCGGTTCAGCTTTTCCACCACCAGCACTTTGTATCCGCTTGAGGCAAGCAGCGCCGCCGCCGAGAGACCCCCCATACCGGAGCCGATAACTACCACATCGTAACTATCCTGATCCATCCGTACCTCCGTCGCAGCAATTATCAGAGGAAAGTCACAGACAAGTCAACCCCAAATGCATATAATCAATCATTATCAACTCTGCGATCGATAATCATCGCCACAGGTCGCGATATTGTTTATACTATGAAAGGTGGACAACATGACAATAGACGCCGGATGCAAGACCACCGCCATGGGGATCATGCCCCACACCGATATCGATCGGGCGCTGGAGCTTGCCCTAGGGCTGGATATACCGTTCTTCCCCCAGCTTCCCAAGGTGGATTTCCACGAGGACATGTACGCCCAGGCGTCGCAGAACTTCCCCGGCATCGACGTAGACGTGCCACATGAGAGGGTGGACTTCGATACCGAGAGGTTTTATCAGGAGCTATCCGATTACATGGAGCGGATGGCCGATGCGCAGACCTTCGACCTTACCAGCGAATACTCGGTGGTCTACCACCGGTTCCTGGAACAGGCGCTGGGCGGTTACGAGGCGATACGGGGGCAGCTCACCGGGCCGGTCAGCTTCGGGTTCAAGGTCGTGGACCAGAACAAGAAGCCCATCATCTACGACGACGAGACACGCACCATCCTGTTCGACTTCCTGCAGCGTAAAGCCAACGTCCAGTACCGACAGCTCAAAGAGAAGAACGGCAACGCCTTCGTATGGCTCGACGAGCCGGGGCTGGGCTGGGTCTTCAGCGGCCTCTCTGGCTACCTCGACGAACAGGCGAAACAGGACTACCGCGGCTTCATAGACGGGCTCGACGGGCCTAAGGCGCTGCACCTCTGCGCCAACGTGAATTTGCCCTACCTGCTGGCTCTGGGGTTGGATATCCTGTCATTCGATGCATATCAGATAGAGTTGATGCCCAAGGGGTACGCCCGGGCAGTTGCCGATTTCATCGTGGCCGGCGGCATCCTGTGCTGGGGCATCGTGCCCACCGACTCTACAGGCCTCGGCGCCGAGACAGCCGACTCGCTGGCACAGCGGCTTATCGATTATTGGAACGTCGTGGCGCAAAACTCCGATACCACCGCGGAGCGTATCGCCCGTCAGGCGCTGATAGCGCCGGCGCGGTGCTGCCTCAAGAACATCGGACAGGTCGGCGCCGCTGAGGAAAGCAGCCCTCAATCCGGAGCCTCATGCGGGCTCTCCAGCATCGAGGAGGAACTGGTAGAGAAGGCATTCGGAGTCATCAAAGAGGTATCGTATATCTTACGTGATAAATACGATGTTTGATTCCCCCGGCCGCTCGGCGAAATCCCTTGACAACCGGCCTGCCCTGCGCTAGTATGCGTCTACCTATGGGTTTCCATGCACAGAGGTTCGAGCCTTTTCCCGGGTCAGCCCCGATTGCGACTAAAGTCGCATACATCACGATCGAACGCCGCTACAATCAACGGCGTACGGGAAGGATGTATAATTGAGAGTCCTGGGGATCATGGGCAGCCCGAGGATGAAGGGCAACACCGATCTGCTGCTCGATGCAGCTCTCGACGGGGCGCGGGAGCAGGGAGCGGAGGTGGAAAAGATAGTGGTCGATAAGCTGGATATCGCCCCCTGCCGCGAGTACTACGGCTGCGAGAGGGACGGCAACTGCGTGATCAGGGATGACATGGATGCTATATACCCCAAGCTGCTGGAGTCCGACGCCGTAATAGTAGCCTCGCCCATGTTCTTCTACGGGCTGTCCAGCCAGGTCAAGGCCCTGATAGACCGCTCCCAGGCGCTGTGGGCCAGGCGCTACACCCTCAAGCAGGAACCGCCCGACGGCGGCAGGAAGGGTGCCTTCATCGCCGTCGGAGCCACCAAGGGCAGGGAACTGTTCACCGGATCGATACTTACGGTCAAGTATTTCTTCGAGGCCATCGGCGTCGATTACGCCGGCGAGCTGCTGGTCCGCGGTGTGGATAAGAGGGGTGAGATCAAGCAGCATCCTTCCGCCCTCACCGACGCGCGCGAACTGGGCAAACGATTGGTGCAGAAATAACGTTTATCATCGGAGGATAAAGACATGGCGTGTAAAAAACCGGCCACATCGCTCGAGGATGAGATAAGGGCGTCTTTGGTCGACGGCAAGCTTCCCTGCGCGGTGGCATTCGGCATCGCCAAGAAGCTCAAGGTCAGCCCCCGGCAGGTTGGCGATACGGCCAACGCGTTAGGGATAAAGATAACGACCTGCCAGTTGGGGTGCTTCCCGTAGGCCTCGGTACGGCAACTGCAGAAATCAAATATGGAGGTATGCAGATGGCGAACGATAACGGCGATCGAGAGATAACCTTCGATGCTGGAACGATCACACACGACGAGTTGGAGGCGGTGCTCAACACCGTTCCGGTCGATATCACCTTCGTGGACAGAGACAACACGGTGAGATACTTCAACCAGCCGGGCAAGCGCATCTTCGCCCGGGCCAAGGGCGTCATCGGCCGTAAGGTGCAGCAGTGCCATCCCCCGAAGAGCCTGGACAAGGTGAACACTATAGTAGAAGAGTTCAAGGGCGGCAGGCCTGATCCCGCCGAGTTCTGGATTCAGATGAAGGGCAGGGTAATCTCCATACGCTTCTTCCCCGTCCGCGATAAGGAGGGGAATTACCTCGGCTGCCTGGAGGTGGTACAGGACATCACCGAGCTCCAGAAGCTGAAGGGCGAGAAGCGGCTGCTGGACTGAATCCGAACGAGCAACAGGGGAAAGGAGATACATGGCGAAGATCGAAGACTGGGCAATGGCCAGGGAATCGCTGAGGGAGGAGCTTGACGCCATCAACCGCTACGAGGAGCGGATAGCCAGGACCGGCGACAACTCCCTTAAAAAGGTGCTCCAGCACAACTCCGACGAGGAGAAAGAGCACGTGGCCATGCTGGTCGAGTGGCTGCGGGAGAACGACCCCACGCAGGACAAGATGTTCGAGGAGCACGACTAGCGCAGCTATATTTCGAACGATGAAAGGAGAACACGATGTCTTATACCGTTAAAGACTATAGCAAATTGCTGGGCATGGAAGGTTTCAGCGATACCCTGCTCAACAACCACTTCACCCTCTATCAGGGTTATGTAAATAACACGAACAAGCTGTGGGATACGCTGGGCGCCATGCTGAAGGACGGCAAGACGGCCGCCCCGGAGTACGCCGAGCTGAAGCGCCGGTTCGGCTTCGAGTTTAACGGCATGCGCCTCCACGAGTACTATTTCGAGAACCTGGGAGGCAAAAAGGGGCCGAGCGAATCGGGCAATATGGCCAAGCTGCTGCCCGGGGGCTTCGGCAGTTACGAGGACTGGGAGAAGGACTTCAGGGCGGTGGCCGCCATGCGGGGCATCGGCTGGGCCATCCTGTATCAGGACAACACCAACGGCTGGCTGTTCAACCAGTGGATCAACGAGCACGAGACGGGACACCCCGCCGGCTGCCAGCCCATACTGGTCATGGACGTGTTCGAGCATGCCTTCATGCTGGACTACGGTTTGAAGCGCGCTGACTATATCGACGCGTTCTTCAAGAATATCGACTGGGATGCGGTGGAGGCCAGATTGGGTCAATACAACTGTGCGGAACCTGAGGAGATCGATCCTGCGTCTGAATTCTAAGATGTTGATAACACTGGACGATAACATACAACGATAGGGGGACTATGAACAACAAAGCCTTGCACCTGATAAGCTACGGCCTCTACATAGTGGGCTCGAAGAAGGGTGATAAGATAAACGCCCAGACTGCCAACACCGTTATACAGGTTTCATCCGAGCCTCCCGTGATATCGGTATGCATCAACAAGCAGAACCTGACGCATGAGTTCATCGAGGACAGCGGCGTCTTCAGCGCCTCCATCATAGCCCAAGATGCCCCCCTGAAACTGGTCGGTGGCTTCGGCTTCAAATCCGGACGCGACGTGGACAAGTTCGAGGGCATCGACTATAAACCGGGTGAGACCGGCGCCCCCATCGTGCTGGATGACACCATCGCCTATCTGGAGGCCAGGGTCATCAACAAGGTCGATGTCGGCACGCACACCATCTTCATCGGGGACCTGGTAGCTGCCGAGGTGCTGAAGGAGGGCGAGCCGATGACTTACGCTTACTACCATCTTGTGAAGCGCGGCACCACCCCCAAGACGGCCCCTTCCTTCCACGAAGACTGAACCGGAGAGGAGACTGACATGAAGTATAAATGCAGTGTATGCGGGTACGTGTACGACCCGGAGCAGGGAGACCCAGACGGCGACATACCGCCAGGCACCGCCTTCGAGGATATACCCGATGACTGGCAGTGCCCCGTCTGCGGCGCGAGCAAGGATGATTTCGAGCCGGTAGAGTAGTGATAGCGCTCTTTCGAAGGAGGTGAAGCGAGATGGCGGAACAGATATGCCCTACATGCGGTTGCCTTATCGCCGGTGAAGGATACGAGACCGGGGGAGTTGTCTTTTGCTGCGAGCCCTGTGCCAAGGGCGAATCCTGCGGCTGCGGCTGCGGCTGCGGCACTACTGCGGAAGGACACAGTCATGCACAACCCGAAGAGAAGTGGTGGCGCATACGCAGGTCCTGACGGTAGCATGATTGCCCCGTGGGGGCACTTAAATTCAAAACTATCGATAAAATGGGTGTTGGAGGGGAACAGTCGCAGGTATTGCTCATGCTAGACCAGAAACTGGCGGCACGGGTGTTCACCACTCCGGCAACAGACAAGGATGATGAGCAAGCTCTTAGGGGATAGACTTGAGTAAGACAGAACTGGCTGAAGGCGTCTACTGGGTAGGCGCCATCGACTGGAATATCAGGAACTTCCACGGCTACTCCACGCACGTGGGCACTACATATAACGCCTACCTCGTCGTCGATGAAAAGGTGGCCCTGATAGACACGGTCAAAGCCCCCTTCTACCGCGAGCTCAAAGCGAGGGTAGAACAGCTCGTGCCCTTTGCCGATATCGACTACGTGGTGTCGAATCATGTAGAGATGGACCACTCCGGCTCGCTGCCGATGGTGATGCAGGCAGCCAAGAACGCCAGGCTGATCACGCTGGAGAAGTTCGGCGAGAACGGGCTGAGCAAAACGTTCCATTCCAAGTGGCCTACCATAGCAGTAAAGGAAGGCAGCGAGCTGAAGCTGGGCAAGCGTACGCTAACCTTCATCCCCACCCCCATGCTCCACTGGCCCGACTCCATGTGTACCTACCTGGTGGAGGAACGGATACTGTTCTCCATGGACGCCTTCGGGCAGCACCTGGCCACATCCAAAAGGTTCGACGACGAGGTGGGTCTGGACATCATCATGCCGCAGGCGGCCAAGTACTACGCCAATATCCTCATGCCCTTCGGCGACCTGATAGTGAAAGCGGTGGAGAAGCTCGGCAGTATCGATATAGACATGATCGCCCCCAGCCACGGCATGATATGGCGCTCCCACCTGAGCGATATCCTTAAAGCCTATACTTCATGGGGACAGGGCGATACCGTCAAAAAGGCGCTGGTGATATACGACACCATGTGGGGCAGCACCGAGAAGATGGCGCTGGCGCTGGCGGAAGGCATCGCCGGTGAAGGTATCGAGGTGAAGGTGTACAACCTGACCCATTCCGACCACAGCGACATCATCAGGGAAGTACTCGACGCCAGAGCCGTACTGGTCGGTTCACCGACACTCAACAACGGGGTGTTCCCCACCGTGGCACAGTTCCTGTGCTACCTCAAGGGGCTGAAGCCCAGGGGCAAGATCGGGGCCGCCTTCGGCTCCCACGGCTGGGCCGGCGGCGGGGTCAAGGCGGTGCAGCAGGAGCTGGAGGCTGCTGGGATCGAGTTGATGGATTCAGGACTTGCCTTCAAGTTCGTGCCCGACGCGGACGAACTGCAGAAGTGCGCCGATTTTGGTAGAATAGTGGCTCAAGCAATTGAAAAAGGAGGCGGCTAATGGTAACCGAAGTCGATGCCTTGAGACTGGCCATCGAGAAGGAGAGGGGCGCGCACCAGTACTACAGCGATGCAGCGAAGCGGGCCACCAGTGAGGCCAGCAAAAAGATGTTCCTCTGGCTGGCTGACGAGGAGAAGGGCCATCTGCAGCTCCTCGAGAGCCAGTGCGCAGCCGTAGAGCAGAACGGGGAGTGGTTCGCTGAGGATAAAGCCCCCGCTGGCTGCAAGCTATCAACCCCAATTGAACGTTCCGAGTTCCCCAACCTATCCGAGACCAAGGACGAGCCGAAACCCGAGGCCCCGGAGATGGACATCCTGAGCCGGGCCATCGCCGACGAGCGGGATGCTGCCCAATCATACGCCGATATGGCGGAGGCGGTATCCGACCCCCGGGGCAAGGAGATGCTGCGGAAGCTTTCCCAGATAGAGCACGGGCACCTGGCGCTGCTGGAAGAGGAATACGAGTTCATACGGCGATCCAAGCCCATGTTCCCCATACATCGCTTCACGCTGCCGCGAAACTGAGTCATCAACGCACCACGAGCGCTATATGCACAATAAGGGATGGATACCCGCAGCAACAGCCGGCCATCCCCTGTCGCGGCTCGAAGGGAAACCCCTCGGCGGGCACTCGCTGCAGGTACTTATCGGCCCCAGGACGCGCTACGGGGCCGATTATTTCCAAGTGACATTGAGTGATGCGAAAGGTATAAGCAGCGACTTCATACTGCTGGCCCTGTTCCATTCTGGCCCTTACCCCGGCTATAACTGGGTCGAGGTCGTAAAGCTATCCCCCGAAATTCAGATATCGGGCCGCGATATATCCCTCGCCGAGACGGATATAGAGCTTCTTTTCGGATACCTGTCCGAGATGATTCCGCCGGGCGGCCATATCATGGTAGAATATGAGAGCGAACTGTGGTCCGAGACCAGGCGCGCCCTCGACTGCGGTATACCGCCGGTGCTGACACCCCTGGGATTCCTGATGTTCAAGGCGGGCTGCGGTGTGGCGTTCAAGGACTGGTACTTCGCCGAGGGTGGCAGCGAGGGCCCGCGCAAGCTGCAGGGTTACAAGGCCCTGAACCGGGAGCACCGCATCGCCCGAGAGAAAGACATCTCAACAGAGATACAAGCTTTCATCGACAAGGAGGCGCCGCACAGCTGCCATCAGCTCTGGACTTCAGCCCACAGGCGGGGCGGGGAGATCCTTGCCACGCTTAACGACCAGCAAATCGCAGATGCAAAACGCTAGGAGTTGATACTAATGAAGATTCGACAATCGCCGCCGGCTTACGAGGACGCCAATCTGCAGGACTACGAAGCGGCGTATGCCAGCTTCCGCTGGTCGGATGTGGAGCGGGAATTCGACTGGTACCGCAGCGGCAAGCTGAATATGGCACACGAGGCCATCGACCGCCACTGCCGCACCGAGCGCAAGGACAAGATAGCCCTGTACTACCTGTCCGAAGAGCGAGACGAGCAGTACACCTTCGAGCAACTTCGAACATTATCCAACAAATTCGCCAACGCCCTCCGCGGGCTGGGCATCGGCAAGGGGGACCGCGTCTTCATCTTCATGCCGCGCGCCCCCGAAGTGCACATATCTTTCATGGGGATCGCCAAGGTCGGGGCGATAGTGGGCCCGCTGTTCGAGGCATTCATGGAAGAGGCCCTCAGGGACCGGTTGCAGGACAGCGAGGCAGTAGCGATAATCACCACCCCGGAACTGAAAACGCGCATCCCCAAGCATGAACTGCCGGCGCTCAAGCACATCATCCTGGTGGGCGCCAAAGGCCCGCTCGAGCCGGGCGAGGTCAGCTACGAAGAGATCATGTCGCACGCGGATGAAGAGGCTGAGGTCGAGTGGGTGGACCGCGAGGACCCGTTAATCCTGCACTACACCTCCGGCTCCACCGGCAAGCCCAAGGGGGTGCTGCACGTTCACTACGCGATGGTTGGCCATTACCAGACATCGAAATGGGTGCTCGACCTGAAGGATAACGACGTCCTGTGGTGTACCGCCGACCCCGGCTGGATAACCGGCACTTCCTACGGCATCTACGGCCCCTGGCTGATGGGGGCGACCGTCGTCCTCCGCGGCGGCAGGTTCGACCCGCAGAAGTGCTATGCCACCATAGACAAGTACAGGGTGACGGTATGGTTCAGCGCCCCCACAGCCTTCCGTCGGATGATGGCAACCGGCGACGAATTGCGACACAGGTACAGCTTGGGCAGCCTGCGCCATATCCTCAGCGCCGGAGAGCCGCTCAACCCGGCGGTCATCACCTGGGCGCAACACACTCTCGGCATGCCGATATATGACAACTGGTGGATGACCGAATCGGGAATGCAGTTGATAGCCAACTACCGCTGCCTGCCGATCAAGCCAGGCTCCATGGGCAAGCCGGTGCCCGGCGTTGTCGCTACGATACTGGATGACGAAGGCAAAGAGCTGCCCCCCAACCAGATCGGCAACCTCGCCATCCAAGCGGGGTGGCCCGCCATGATGCGGCAGATATGGCGGAACGAAAGCAAGTACCGGGAGTACTTCCCCTACGACTCATGGTTCATCTCCGGTGACTCGGCGTACCGCGACGAGGACGGCTATTACTGGTTTGAAGGGCGTATCGACGATATCATCAAGACGTCCGGTGAGCGGGTCGGCCCCTTTGAGGTGGAAAGCGTGCTGCTGGAGCACCCGGCGATAGTGGAGGCCGGGGTCATCGGCAAGCCCGACCCCCTCAGGGGGCAGATCATCAAAGCATTCGTCTGCCTCCGCGAAGATTATGAAGAGAGCGAAGAGTTGAAACAGGAGATCATGGAATTCGTGCGCAAGAACCTGGCGGCACATGCCGTCCCTCGCGAGATCGAGTTTGAATGCGCACTGCCCAAGACCCGCAGCGGCAAGATAATGCGCCGGGTGCTGAAGGCCTGGGACCTGGGCCTCCCCACCGGCGACCTCTCGACGATGGACGACTCCGACCACTTCCACGACCAGGACGGGCACTGATTCCAAGCCTGCACTGCAGATGTTATAATGAGTCAGCATACTCCATCGCTGCGAAATACGAAGCATAGATGACTGCCCAGATAGAGACCCTGAGCGCCATACCCTACTTCGGCGGAATCGGCCCGGCGGACCTCGGCGCCATCAAGGATTCATTTTTCGAGAAAGCTGTGGAACGGGGAGGGCTGATACTGGCGGAGGAAGAGGCCTCCGACGTGCTGTACTTCATTGTCTCCGGCGCGGTGAAGCTGTTCAAGACATCCGCCGATGGCAAGGAGCAGATAATCGATATAGCTCGTCCCGGGCAGGCCATAAACGATGTCCCCTTTTTCGACGGAGGGCCCAACCTGTTCGGCGCCCAGGCAATGGGTGCGGTGGTGCTCTACGGGGTCTCTAAAAGCGATCTGGAGCGAATCCTCCAGCGATACCCCCAGATAACACAAAACGCTAACAGGATAATGGCCTGGCAGGCTCGCCGCCTGACCGCCCTGGTCGAGGATCTGTCCTTCAAGCCGGTTATCGGCAGGGTGGCCAAGATACTGCTGGAGCACAGCGAGGACAGCCCCGCCACGCGTCCGAAGCTCACGCAGCAGGAGATGGCGGCCATGGCCGGCACCGCCCGCGAGGTGGTCGGCAGATCCCTTAAATCACTGGCGGAAGAAGGGGTAATCCGTCTGGAGCGAAACCGGCTGGTGATCAGGGACAAGAAAGCGCTCAAAGAGATAGTGGCTGCATTCTCTTGAGACAAATGTCACAGACAACAATTGGAAGCTTGCACTAATATGGACGAAGAAGGAGGCAGACGGAGTGGCTGATATGCCGGTTGTAGATTACGGCAAGTGTGACTGCTGTGGCCTTTGTGTAAGCGTTTGCAGATGCCACATACTGGTTATATCTGAAGGAAGGCTCACTGTAATCCATAAGGATAAGTGCAACCAGTGCGGCCGCTGGTGTACCGAGTGCGAAGATGTATGCCCCACCGGGGCCATAAGCTGCCCCTTTGATGTAGTAGTGGAGTAGAACATGCGAATTACAATCAGCCTGGAGAAACCAACAATCAAAAAGCGCGTCTTCCACTGGATAATCGCGACGGCTTTTGTAGCCCTGTTCGCGACTGGCTTGATCATCTATACCCCCCAGTTCTCCTCGCTGGCAGCCGGAGGTGCAACCAGGATCATCCACAAGATAGCGGCGGTGACACTCATAGGCGGACCCATCATCTACGCCTTGTTCAGACACGGCGCAGCGCGGCAATGGCTCATGGAAGCGGCCCTATGGAAGAAGCTGCCCGTCGACACGCCGCATTATATCAACACCTGGCGCAGGAAACACAAGCTGCTGATATCCGTCGGCATTGCCCTGTTTGCACTTACGGGAGCACTCCAGTGGTTCTTTAAAAACATGCTCCCCGACGGCGTGTTCGATGTCTCCCTTTTTCTTCACAGCGTTCTTTTCTTCTGCGCCATCATCGTTCTGCTGTACCATATGTACTTCGAATTCTACTGGTGGCTGTGGCGGAGGAGGTACTGCCGCCGCTGCGATTTCCCCTACTGCGCCGATGCCTGTACCGTGGGGGCCGTTGCCATTTGCAATGGAGCCATAGTGCGCGACAGCACGAAATGTAATAACTGCCGGCTGTGCATGGAAGACTGCCAGCGGAAGGCACATTACCTGCGCGCCATCGGCACGGAGCCGGGTAAACGACCTGCAAACACCGAACCCGCAGAGCGCCGCATCTAATCTTGGAATCACCCGATCTGTCATCTTCCCCTTGACCCTTATAATATCCGGGCTAACGCATTCAATCCACAGCTGATATGCGTGGGATAAAAGTCACATACAATTTCATCTCCTCCCAGTAGAATATCCGTAGATAAGGCGGAGGTGTGAGATGGGCAGAAAAAGGAGAGATGAAATAGCACAAAGCAGCCCAGCGGCGGTCCTCGAAGAGAAAAGGGTACCTGCTTCAGGTTGCCGCCATTACTGGATAATCGAGCCGCCCAACGGAGCGACCAGCCGGGGAAGATGCAGGTTCTGCGGTCAGGAGAGGGAGTTCGATAACCTGGGTCCGGATTCATGGAGGTACGGCGACATGTCAGAATTGCTGTCTACAATCCTGCCCGATATTAAAGGTGAAGGTGACTAACTGAAAGCGATACAAGCCACAGATAATCTCAGACATCGACACACTTTTAAAAACAACCTCGGAAATTACAACTATGGAGGCCGGAGGGCTACCTGTTGGCGGCGGCGTTGAAGCAGTGAATTGCGATTCAATCGAGGTCCGATGTGTTAGAATTGATGAAAGTCATAAAATAACAGCAAGGATATCGACATCATAGAGATCACTGTATATACTACGCCGACGTGCGGTTATTGCCGCCACCTGAAGGATTACCTGAAGCAGCGCGGGGTTGAATACGCCGAACGCGACGTGTCGGTCGATCGTGCTGCCGCCGAGGAGATGGTACAGCGCTCGGGGCAGATGGGTGTCCCGGTAACCATAATCGGCGACCATGTAGTGGTGGGCTTCGACCGCGCCCGCCTCGACAGGCTGCTGGGCGGCGGCGGGCACCGCCCCCGCTTCGGCCTCAAGGTAGCCGACGCAAGCAGGGTCGGCCCCAGTCTGGGACTGGCGCCGGTTTTCGGTGCCCTGGTGGGCGACGTGCTGCCGTCATCGCCCGGCGAAAGGGCGGGCATCCAGCCGGGGGACATCATCACCGAGTTCAACATGCACCCCATCCACGGAGCTGGCGACCTTGAGCACTGCCTGGCTGCGCTAACGCCCGGCCAGCGAGCCGTTATGGTCCTGCTGCGGGGGAATCAGACACTGAAGCTGGAGGTTATCGTTTAGGCGTGAATGCCAAAGCATATCTCTCGAGCATATTGCAGTGCCGATACAATTTGTCACGATATTTTATATTTTTCTTATATGTCTGTAGTGTGGACTTTACTCCTTAAGTGATTTATAATGTTAACAGTTGCACCAAAGACGCAGGAGGGTAGAAGGGGAAATGACTGAAAAGATTACAGAGGACCGTGATTTTCGGCTGTGGACGATGCTGTACCAGACCCGGGACGCCATACTCAAGGCCCGGAACAAGGAGCTCTATAAGTATAACCTGTCGTTCATGAAGGCCGGCCTGCTGTTCGCTGTGGAGGCCAGCGGGGGCAAGCCCTCGGGAACCGAGATTTCCAGGTGGATGTTCCGCGAGCCCCATACCATATCCGGCCTAATCGGCAGGCTGATGAGGAATGGCTTGGTCACCAGAGCCAAGGTCCCCGGCAGGAAGAACATGATGGAAATCTCCCTCACCGAAAAGGGCAAGAAGGCGTATCAGGAATCGCTCAAGATGGAGTCGATACACGAGATTCTGTCATGCCTCACCGAGGACGAGCGCACGCAGCTATACGCCACCCTGCAGAAGCTGAGGGACAAGGCGCTCAAGACGCTGACCACAGAGCGTGAGAGCCTTCCTTTCCCTTAATCCGGATTGAAAACACAGCGATCTCTCGGCACCGATGCAGTGCCGGTGCTTAACCCTTGAAGCGATTGGTTATCGGCAGCCGCCGGTCCTTGCCGAAAGCGCGAGGGGTAATCTTCACCCCGGGCGCCGCCTGTCGGCGTTTGTATTCGCTGACATCCACCATCTTGGCAACCTGCTTAACCGACCCCGCATCATAGCCCATAGCGATTATCTGCTCTATGCTCTTGTCCTCCTCCACGTAAGCCATCATTATCGGGTCCAGCAGGTCGTAAGGGGGCAGGGAATCGGTGTCGCGCTGGTCAGGCCTGAGCTCCGCCGCCGGTGGCTTCTCCATCACAGAGGCCGGTATAACCCCGCCCGGCGACAACGAGTTACGATACCTCGATATCTCGTATACCAGTGTCTTGGGCACATCCTTGATGACAGCGAAGCCGCCAGCCATATCTCCGTAAAGTGTGGCATAGCCGGTTGCCAGCTCGCTCTTGTTCCCGGTAGCCAGCACCAGCCAGCCGAATTTGTTAGATAGCGCCATCAACATATTCGCCCTGATACGGGACTGAAGGTTCTCCTCGGCTACATTGGCCTCGGTGCCTTCAAACAAGGGGGCGAGTTCTTCAAGACAGTCACTGAAAACCCTTTCGATGGGAAGCTCTATGAATCGTATACCCAGATTCTTTGCCAGCAGCGCAGAGTCGGTGACGCTGCCCTGCGATGAATACCTGGACGGCATGGTCACACCTACAACGTTCTGCGCCCCCAGGGCATCGACCGCCACCGCAGCCACCAGGCTGGAGTCGAGACCCCCGGATAGCCCTATCAACACCTTTTCGAAGCCGTTCTTTCTGACGTAGTCTCGAGTACCGAGCACAAGCGCATCGTACACCTCCGCCGGCAGTTCACGCACCCTCACCTCGCGGTGAGGTATCGGCGGCCGAGCGGAGCGCGTCAATTCACCTGACAGGGGGACAACCTTGGCCCACCAGCCCTGGGCTTCATCCGGCAACGGCCCCCGGCTCCACCGCTTGTCCCCGCCGCGCAGCTCGGTTACCCTGTCTATATCCAGATCCGCCAGTATCAGACCCTCAGCGAACTGCTCACCCCGGGCCATGAGCCCGCCCCCGGGGTCGACGATCACGCCGCCGCCGTCGAACACCAGCTCATCCTGCCCGCCGACCATGTTGTTATACGCTACGTAGGCGGCGTTGTCCCGCGCCCGCTTGCTGACCATCAGCTCCCTCCAGCCGCGCTTCCCCTTGTGGTACGGCGATGCGCTTATGTCTACCAGCACCTCGGCGCCGGAACGCGCCTGCACGGTGAACGGCCCGGTATCGAACCACATGTCCTCGCAGATATTGATGCCCACATTAACCCCGCCGATAACGAACACCGGACACTCATTCCCCTGTTTGAAATAGCGCTTCTCGTCGAACACGCCGTAGTTGGGCAGGTATATCTTGCGATAGACGGCGGCGATTTCCCCGTCACAGATCACTGCCGCCGCATTGTATATGTCCTTCTCCTGTTGATCGACGAAGCCGAGAACGACGGTCAATCCGGATGAGGATTCGGCGATCTGCTCCACACACCGCAGGTTCTCCTGGATGAACCTCGGCTTGAACAGCAGGTCTTCAGGAGGGTAACCGCAGGTGGCCAGCTCGGGGAAGGTAAGCAGGTCAACCCCCATCGCCCTGGACCGGGAGACCGCCTCCCGCATCCGCTCGGCGTTCCCCTCGAAGTCGCCTACAGTGGCGTTGATCTGGGCCATGCCGATCCGCAGCCTGCGCACGCTAACTCCTCCGTTGGGCTAATATATGTGACCGCCTCAAAGCACCGGCAGGTACCGCTCGACCTCATAGTCGGTCACCTGAGTGCGGTAAAGATCCCATTCTATCTTCTTGTTCTCGATGAAGGTGTGGAAAACGTGGTCGCCCAGCGCCTTCCGCAGAAGCTCGCTGCGCTCGGCATGATGGATCGCCTCCGACAGGCTGCCCGGCAGGGTCTCTATGCCCCGTTTCCTGCGCTCCTCATCGGTCATCCGGAAGGCGTTCTCCTCCAGCGGCGGAGGCAGTTCGTACTTATTCTCTATTCCATCGAGCCCTGCGGCCAGCATCACCGCGAAGGTGAGATACGGGTTGCATGCCGGGTCGGGAGAGCGGTACTCCAAACGGGTGGCGTATTCCTTCCCCGGCTTGTATTGCGGGATGCGGATGAGATCGGAACGGTTCCTGCATGCCCATGATACATATACCGGGGCTTCATAACCCGGGATCAGTCTCTTATATGAATTGACCCATTGGCTGGTGACAGCGGTGATCTCCACCGCATGCTTGAGCAATCCCGCGATATAGCACTTCGCTACCTCGGATAAATTGTTCTCGTCCTCCTTATCGAAGAACGCGTTTCTCTTGCCATTGAACAACGACTGATGCACATGCATCCCGTTGCCGTTAACCGCCGCTATCGGTTTGGGCATGAAGGTAGCGTAATACCCGAATTTCTGGGCCACCTGCTTAACCGCAAGGCGATAGGTCATCACATTATCGGCCATGGTCAGCGCCTCAGCATACCTCAGGTCGATCTCATGCTGGCTGGGCGCAACTTCGTGATGGGCTACCTCCACCTTGATGCCCATTTTCTCCATGGCGAGGATCGCCTCACGCCGCATATCGGTGGCCGCATCCACCGGTGTGATATCGAAGTACCCTCCCCGATCCAGCAACTGAGGGCTATCCGAACCCTTAAAGTAGAAGAACTCCAGTTCCGGCCCCACATACATGGTGTATCCCATGTCGGCGGCACGTTTCAGGTTCCTTTTGAGGACATAGCGGGGGTCTCCCTCAAATGGGCCTCCACCCGGCATCAGGATATCGCAGAACATGCGGGCCACCGACTGCTCCTGCGGCCGCCACGGTATGATGCAGAAGGTGTCGGGGTCCGGCATGGCCAGCATGTCGCTCTCGTCGATACGGGCGAAGCCCTCGATAGACGACCCGTCGAAGCCTATCCCTTCCTCCAGCGCCGTCTCCAGCTCCTCCACCGTGATGGCGACGCTCTTCAGGAAGCCCAGGATATCGGTGAACCAAAGCCGTACGAACTTCACCCCCTGCTCTTTGGACATCCTCAGTACTTGTTCACTGGCTTCTCCCCTGTGTTTATCTGCCATCTGGGCCTCCTTCTTCTGTGTCAAAAAAGTTAGCGATAACCGAAATACAGACTGCCTCTAAAGCACCAATTATACTGGAATTCAGTATAAAAGCAAATATATATCAAGTATACGGAATGCAAACGGACGGGCTTCGATTATCGGCAGCCCGTCCGTTCAGACCGATTGCGCTTATACTGCCTAGCTATTAAGTACGGCCAGCGCCTCTTCCCGGTACGCCTCCATGAGGTACGGTATGCCGGTCACCCTGGCGCATTCCTCGGTGAGGGACATCAGCTCCCGCCTGGTTATCACCGGAACGCTGAAGCACCTGGCCCCGGCCATTATCTGCTGTAACCCCACCTTGATTTTATCGCTGTAGCTGTAGATGCCAATCGCCCCCAACGGGAAGTTCTTGATCTCGTCTGCTCCCACCATGTCCTTGACCGCCTCATAGCATACGAAGATCTCCTCTGGCGTGGAACCGAACTGGCCAACGCTGCTGGGCAGCTTGCCATCGCCGAGCCATTGGCCGATGTTCTTCCCCACCATCCCCGGGATCATCAACGCCCGCCCCATGCATACCGCCCTGCAATGGGGCGCACCGAGTGCCAGCGCCTTGAACACACCATCCTCGCTGCTGAACCCGCCGGCGAACGCCATATCCGGCGGCCGTTCCCCCTTATCGGCCAGTATCCTGGCGAACTCGGATGCCGCCGAGTGCAGATAGAGGCTGGGCATACCCCATTCCTCCATCATCCGCCACGGGCTCATCCCGGTACCGCCGGGGGCGCCATCGATGGTCAGCAGGTCAATCTTGGCCCTGGATCCCCACTTGATCGCCATCGCCAGCTCACGCAGGGAATAGGCGCCGGTCTTCAATGTGATGCGCTTGTACCCCAGCCCCCTCAACCGCTCAACCTCGGAGTAAAAGCCCTCCTCATCGATGAAACCGAGACGGCTGTGACGCTCGAACTCCTTGATCGCGCCGTCGTTGAAGGCCGCCTGGTTGATCGGGTTCGACGGATCGGGGGTGACAACGTAGCCACGCCTCTGCAGCTCCAGCGCCCGCTCGAGAGTATTCACCTTGATCTCGCCGCCGATGCACTTGGCCCCCTGTCCCCACTTCAGCTCAATGGTCTGCAGGTCATGCTTGCTGCGCAGGTACTCGGCCACGCCCAGCCGGGTATCCTCAACGTTCATCTGCACCAGCAGCTCTCCGTAACCGTGATGGTAGCGTTTGTATATCTCAATTCGCCGATCCATATCCGGCGCCGCAATCACCATGCCGTTCTTATCGCGCTCCAGCTGCGGATCGATACCGCAGACGTTCTCGCCGCATACCAGGGTCACCCCGCTGATGGCGGCGCCTACGGCGAAATGCTCCCAGTTTCTGCGCGCTATCTCGGTCGAACCCAGCGCGCCGGTGAAGATGGGAACCTTCATCTTGACCTTGATATCCCAACCGTAATCAGTCTCGGTACTGACAGCGGGAAAGATGGCGGTATCCGGATTTGCATCGACACCCTCCGGCAACCCGGAGGCTCCCAGGGCATAGCCCTGAATATTGAGATGCGAGTAGTCGATGGGATAATCCTTATCTCCACCGGCGGTTATATCTCCGAAGGGCCCGGGGTAGATCAGCTCCCGCCCGCGGAATGTGGCCTTGAACACCTCGCAATTCCCGGTGCAGCCATCGATACAGCGGCTGCACAGGCCGCTCATCGGCACTACGCTCTTAGAGCGATTGGCGGTCCTGGTAACATCATTCGAATTCGGTCTCTGCAGATTCATGCTTTACTCCCTCCACTATTGAAATATTTTACACCTAAAGGGTGCTGAAACTCACCAGATTCTCGTAGTCTATCACGCCGCTCATGGGCGAGTTATCGATCTCGATGCCGGCTTCTACAACTGCGGCCACCGGATTCAGGCCGCCCAGCAGTATGATACCGATCTTGTTCATCTCCACCGGCATCTCGCATACCGGCTGGCTGATATCCCCCATAACCAGCAAGCCGCCAAGGCCCGATTCCTGCAATCCGGCGAACACCTCATCGGCGACGGGACGGCAGATGGCCGGTATCTCGCGAAAGTTGGCCAGCACCTTGCCATTCCCCCGTTTTACCACCTTGGCTACGCTGGTCATCCTGCCGGTGATGAATATCGCCGATGGATCGAGCGAGCAGCCGCTGTACTGTATCAGCTCCACGAACCTGAAAGGCTTCCCATCCCTCATCTGAAGCAGCCCGCCGAATCTGGAATCCATGGGTATGCCCGCCTTCAGCAGTGCACCGTTGACCACCAGGCTGCAGACGGTGGCGATACCCACTTTGCCCGACGGCACGTACGCTCCCGCCAGCCTCTCGCCCTCACCGGCTACCGCCACCAGATCGCTGACACACAACCGTGACTCGAACGCGCCTTTCATCTCATCCCGCGCCCGCTTGAAATGCCCTTTTGGTATGAACGACACGTTCACCGGTACCGTACCGCGGCGCTGCTCCCAGTCGAATGTGGTCTGCACCGACAGCAGCTCGATCTTGCTTATGACAAAGCCCACCTTATCGCTGACCAGCGCATTGTCCAGCTCCTCCATCCCCCGCTCGGTGATCACCCTGCCATCCCTGCCGATGAGCCGGGTAAGCCCCCTCTCATCCATCAGCTTCAGATGATACCTCACCGCGCGATCACAGAGCAGTACCCCGTATTCCTCCAGGCGCTGGGCGATGACCCGGGCGCCCATAGGCTCCATGGACTCGTTCACAATGCGCAGTATGATATTCTGTTTCCTCTCGATATCGTGACGATCAGATCCCAGCATCCTAACCACCTTCCCGATACCTGCCTTACAGCCTTACCGCTATCCCTTTGTCCTTGAGGTATCTCTTAGCCTCGGGTATGGATATCTCCCCGAAGTGAAACACCGACGCGCAGAGGACTGCGGATGCTTTGCCCTTTGCCACCGCCTCATACAGGTGCTCCAACGTGCCGGCGCCCCCCGAAGCGGTCACCGGTATGCCGACCGCTTCCGCCACAGCGGCGGTCATCTCCAGATCGTAGCCTGCTTTGGTTCCGTCTGCGTCCTTGCTGGTGAGCAGTATCTCCCCGGCGCCCAGGCCTTCCACTTTCTTGGCCCACTCTACGATATCCATGCCCGTCCCCTCGTTGCCGCTCTTGACCACCACCTCCAGGCGGGGCAAACTGCCGCCGCGCGGATTCTTCCTGCCGTCGATGGCGACAACGAGCCTCTCTTTCCCGAATTCAGCGGCGGCTTCCTTGATAAGCTCGGGGGTCTTTACGGCGGCGGTGTTTATCGACACCTTGTCCACCCCCATGTCGAACAACCCCTTCATATCAGCGAGGCTACCGATGCCACCGCCCACCGCGAAGGGCACGGTGACCACATCACAGACCCGCTTGACCCACTCCAGCCGCGTCTTCCTGTTCTCCACGGTGGCGAAGATATCGAGGAACACCAGCTCATCCGCGCCTTCCCTGCAGTACGCCTGTGCCGCCTCCACCGGGTCGCGCGCATCCCTCAAGTCCACGAACTTCACCCCCTTGACCACGCGGCCCTCCTTTATATCGAGGCAGGGGATGACCTTGACTTCGTTCATACAAATACCTCCGAAAGGATGAATCAATACTATCGGCAAAAGGTTACCGTTTGCTATTATATCACAACCGCTGTAGTAGTAAAGGGGTTTAAGGGGGCAAATTTGTGGTTTGCTACCTGCTGTCGTCTATGTAGCTGACGAAATCGCCGATGGTGGTGAAGGCGCGCATCTTGTCGATGTCCACCTCTATATCGAAAGCGGTCTCCACCCCGATGATGATCTGCACCCAGTGGAGGGAATCGGCCTTTATGTCCTTGAGGGCGGTGTCCATGGCGATGCCCTGCTCCCCGCTGCGGGTCACCTTGGCGATTATCTTGATCAGTTGTTCCAGCGTGGACATGCTCCATCCTCCATATGTATCTTATATAACCGACGATCGCGGATATCACTGCTCCCCGGTCAGCCCCTGTATCCGCTCCAGCTCGCCGCGCAGCCGCCCGACGAAGCCGCTCTCTATGGCCTGCTTCGCCTGCCTGATGGTGCCGACTATCTGCGGCGCCTTGCTGCTGCCGTGGGCCACGCAGGCCACGCCGTTCACCCCCCACATAGGTCCGCCGCCCAGCGCCACGCCGGGGCTCATCAGGTTATACAGCCGTTCCGAGACATCTTCAAGCCTCTTCTGCGATACATCGGCATTGAGCTCATCCCTCAGCCACCCGCTTACCCGCTTGCCCAGACCCTCGCAGAACTTGACCAGTATGTTGCCCACGAAGCCGTCGCAGACGATGACGTTGGCCCGGCCTAGCGGGATGTCTACCCCCTCCACGTTGCCGATGAAATTCAGCCCGCTCTTCTGCAGCAGCGGGTATGCCTCCTTGGCCGTCTCGTTGCCCTTGCCCTCCTCGGCGCCCACGTTGAGCAGACCGACGGTGGGGTTGTCGATGCCCATGAAGCTGCGCACGTACACCGTTCCGGCCACGGCGAAGTTGACCATGTGGTACGGCTGGGCTCCGACCACCGCGCCGAGATCGAGCACCACGGTCTGCGGCGACAGCCCGAGGAACGCCCCGCCGACCATCGGCCGGTCCAGGCCGGGCATCATCCCCAGGTGCTGCATGGCGCTGACCATCACCGCTCCAGTGTTGCCCGCGCTCACCACCGCATCCGCCTCGCCGTCCTTCACCAGACGTGCGGCCACCGACGCCGAGTTGTCGGGGCGGCGGAACACCTCGAACGCCGCCTCCTGCCCGTCCCTGATAACCTCTTTAGCCCCGACGATGCGCACTGCGATGCCGGAGATATCGTGCTTTTTAAGCTCTTTCTCGATGTCCGCCTCGATGCCTACCAGTATGACCTCGGCATCCAGCTCGCGGGCGGCATCGATAGCCCCCTTGACGATCTCCTCAGGGGCGAAATCGCCGCCCATGGCGTCCACCGACACCCTGAAACCCTTATTTGTCGAACCCTTGGCGCTCAATGCCCTGCCTCCCTCTCCGTCGAGATATCACCATAATACTACCATGAGTGACTGATGGCATTTCGAGGACATGCCCGGTGGCAGTCGGTATCATGCTGCCGGCTGCACGGCTCATATCCGGGGCAGGTGTAGGCCAGCTTCTTCCTCAGCTTCTCCTTCACCACCGCCTTGGGCGTTGAGCCCTCCGATTCAGCGATCTCGAACACGCCCTCGGGGCAGGCGGTCACGCACTGGCCGCATCCGTCGCACAGCGCGGTATCGATGGTGATGTAGTACTCGCCGCTGCCATCGGAATAGCCGTACTGTATCCTGGCCTCCTCCTGCTGCTTCCCCTGCAGCTTCTCCGCGGCGAACAGGACGGCCCCCAGCGCCCCCACCAGTTGCGGGTCGTCGCACAGCAGCGGCTCCAGCCCCACCTTCTCGGTGAGCTTGGCCACCATCCCCTTGTTCTTGGCGATGCCCCCGGTGATGCTGAAATCCTTCTGGATACCGACCCTCTTCAGCAGGTTGAAGCTGCGCTGGGCGATGGCATCGTCCAGACCAGCGAGGATGTCGCTCTTGGCGACCCCCTGGCGACGATAGGTGATGGCATCCGACTTGGCGAACACGGCGCATACCGTGTTGAACGGGATGGCGTTCTGCGACTGCAGCGCCAGCCTCCCGCTCTCCTCCAGCGATACCCCCAGCACCTCGGCAATCATCTCCAGGAAGCGGCCGGTGCCCCCGGCGCACTTGTCGTTCATGGCGAAGTTCACCACCCGCCCCCGCTCGTCGCAGCTTATGGCCTTGTTGTCCTGTCCCCCCATATCGAGGATAGTCCGCACCGTGGGGAAGTACCAGTTGATGCCGCGGGCGTGGCAGCTTATCTCCGACACGTTCTCGTTGGCGAACGGCACCAGCACCCTGCCGTAGCCGGTGGCCACGATATAATCGATTTCTTCAAGCGCGACGCCGGTGCCGTCGAGGAGCGCAGCCGCGGCGGAGGTGGACGTCTGCACGCTGTCAGGCAGGGTGTCGGTGACGACCGACGAGACGATCCTACCGTCCTCCATCAGCACGCCCTTGGCCGCCCGGGAGCCGATATCGATGCCGGCCACTATCATCCCTCAGACTCCTTCTCAACATTCTCCCTGGCGATGATGCCCGCACCCAGTGCCGCCACTATCTGCGGCACCTCGGGCACCATCACCTTGAACCCCAGTTCCTGCTCAACGATGTTTATCAGGCCTTTGTTCAGGGCGACGCCGCCGACCACCGCCACCTCCCTCTCGATACCGATCCGCTTGCACATCACCATCACCCGGCTCACCATCGAGGCGTATATGCCGGCCACCAGGTCCGCCGTCGGCGTGGGCGGCTGCCGGTGGACGTGGGATATCACCTCCGACTCGGCGAATACGGCACAGGTGTTGGACACCTCAGCGCGGGCCTTGGCCTCGAAGGACAGCTCCGACATCTCCTCCAGCGACATACGCATCAGCTTGGACATCTGCTGCAGGAATATGCCGGTTCCGGAGGCGCACTTGTCCTGGCTCTCCCAGTCGGTCAGGCGACCCCTGGCGTTCAGCTTGAGGACGCCGCTGCTCTCGGCCCCCATGTCGATAACCGTGCGCACCTCGGGGAACAGGTGGAAGATGCCGCGGGCCAGGCAGGTATTGACCGACTTGTGCTGCCGGCTGAAGGACACCGCCTTGCCCCCGGCGCCGGTGGTCACCACATAGGTATCATCGCCTATACCGAGACCGGCGCTGCGCAATGCCTGACCCATAGCCGCCGCGGCGCTCTGCTCTGACTCGTCGCCCGACTCGGTGATGCTGTACGCGATGATACCGTCACCGCCAAGCACCACCGCCTTGGTGGTCAGGCTGCCAACGTCTATACCCAATAAATGCATTATGATCAACTCTCCGACGCGGTTTACCTGTCCTCCAGCAGCTCGAAGAACTGCTCCAGTTTATCGCGCACCTCTTCCTCCGAGGCGACGGTGGGATCGACCACATCGCAGTCCACGGTCAGCATGGGCACGTCGATGTCCTCCAGCACATCCTTGAATAGCTTTATGGTGGCGCAGGTGTGCCGGCATCCCACGTTGGCCCAGAATATCGCGCCGTCGATTCTGTATTGCCCGGCGCAATCGACGATGCTGTCGATGGCCCGCTCGTCCAGCGGGCCGAACATGCGCATCTCGGGGATCATGTAGGATTTCTGTGCCACGCTCTCCAGCGGCTTGCTTGGGTCGAGCCTGCCCTCCCCCCAGAAGGTGAAGAACGGCTCGTTGACGCTGACCGCCCCGAACTCCTCAGCTATCCGGTCGAGGAAACCCAGCATGTGCATCGGCGGCAGGAAGAAGCTCATCAGGCGGAAGCGCTCGCGCGACACGGTGCCCCTGCCGTCTTTCACCGCTGCCACCAGTTCATCCCGCAGCGCCTCCAGGTACTCGATGGCCTCCGGCTGCCCGGGGCACAGGTAATCCACCGTCAGCAGCTGCATGAAGCCGAGGGGGGAGAACGGCGTGGGCACCGCTTTCCGCAGCTCGTTGATCTCCCGTATCAGTTCGATCTGTCGGTCCATCCGCTCCACGATCTCGGACATGCGGTCCCAGTCCATCCTGTTGCCCGAGCGCTGCTCGAGGAAGCTGACCATATCTCCCAGACCTTCGACCAGGTATTTCACCTCCTCGTCGCTCTGCTTGAACGGGTGATCCAGGAAGAACCCATCGCTGCCGGTAACATCCATGATCAGTTCACCGCTCTTGGCAGTGTTGTCGCAGACCAGGTTGGACCACAGCATGATGTCGGGACGCGGTATAGCCCCGGTCACGAACGCTCCGGCCAGCCCTCGGTGCGGCGTGCATATCTCCGACGCCAGCCCCAGCTCGGCGCTCGCCGACAGGATATCCTCGTTCTCTCCGGTGAACAGGGTCATCATCCAGGTGGTCACTTCGGTGTGCATGGGGACGATGTCCATGGCGTAAACAAGCTCCACCGGAAAGAAGTCGGTGTGGGCGGCGATCAGCTTGCCGTCATCATGCGCCTGCAGCAGCCGCCGGTAATATCCTTCGAGCATCTTGTAATACAGCACATCGCTCTGGCGCGCCCCGGGGGTGGCCTGGTTCATCCTGGTCATCAGCCGACAGGCCTTGATGATGGCGCCGACGCTGTTGCCCCCTCGTCTTTCGATCGTCATTTCCCGCTTGCCTCCAGCATCTCGAGGAATGCCTGCACCCGGGTGGCTATCTGCCCCGAGCCCGAGGTGCCGTACTCCACATCCAGTGCCAGTGTCGGTATCCCCTCATCCCTGAGCCTCTTGCTCAGCAGGGGCAGGTCGTGGGCGTAGGGCACGCAGTACCGCACCGTCTCGCTGATGACCCCGTCGACCTTGTACTCTCGAGTGAAATCTACAATCCGGTTGAAGCGCTCGTCGGAGGGATACATACGGGCGCAGGGGAAGTTATTCAGATAGCGCTTGGAGATCGCCTCAAGGACCGGCTTATCATCGTCGAGCTGCACCTCATCGCCCCAGTACCGGGTGCTGGTGCACAGCTCGTCGGTGACCACCAGCGCCCCCTGCTCCTCTATCGATTTAACGAATTCGGGGTTGGTCAATACGCTGCCGACGATCATGAGCCGCGCCCTGCCGCTGTGGGTCTTTTCCGACGCCTCAAGCTCATCTATCAGCCCCTGTATCCAGCGATTGAATATCTCCTTGGGCATGCGGTAGGCGGCGTTTAGCACCTCCATGGTCTCGGCGCCGGTTATCGGCGGATTATCACGCTTACGCAGTTCGTACAGGCGCCTGAGCAGCGCCCTCGACTCATTGAGCAACAGCGTCGACTGGTGCAGCGCATCGTCGGTTATGTCTACACCGAGGTACTCCTCCAGGTGTCTCTTGAACTTAAGAACCTCATCACAGTACAATCGCTGGGCCTTGTCATCGAACTTGCGGGGCACGGTCAGCACGTGATGGAACGGCGTCCCGATATACCTGCGCCACACATCGAACAGGCGGCGGGCGCCGTCGCAGGTGGAACCGCCGACCACGCCGTCGAGGAAGTCGTACTCCCCCTCCAGCCCCAGCTGCAGGCAGCTACGCGAGAAGGAGCAGTTATTGATGTACAGGTGGGCGTTGCCCTCATCCAGTTCCGCCTCGTGCGAATACCCGATGATCCGTATCGGCAGGGCGCCGGCGGCATGTATGATCTCCTCGGGCACGTAAGTGCAAAGCCAGCCGAATACCTTTTTCCCCTGGCTCTTGTGCTCTAATATCTGACTGGTTTTAGGGAAGGACCTGTTGACCTCCCGAAATCGATCGAGGGCGTTCAAAACGATAATATCTCCACTCTTAGGGACACTGATACACAGTAGTCAATAGCTCGATCCGGTGCACTGCCGGAGCGGTGGTCGACCTTCCTCTATGTCGAAACCCGAATCCAGCCTTGTGATCCCTGAAGCTCTATTATATACCAGTCACGAGCTTCTCACAAATTCAGCTCCGGATGATAACCGACGAAGATGGCCCCCGGTCCGGTGGAATACCCCATCACCGGGCTGTAATCGCTGATTATCATGCTGAGGCAGTTGAATTCCTGCTGGAGCTGCTCGCTGAATTTCTGGGCGACGTCGGGGGCATCGGCGTGCGAAACCATGAAATGCAGGGCATTGGTATCCGTATCGCCCTTGACTACTTCGATAATCTTCTTCAGCCCGTCCGACCTCTTCCGCACTATGTCGATAAATTCCATCGTGCCTTCGTCGGACATGCGATTCACCGGCCTGATGTTCATCTTGGCGGCTTCCAGCGCCTCCGATTTCGTCATGCGTCCGGTGCGGTAGGTGTAACCCAGTGTGTCCAGCATCAGCACGCCGCCCGTCTTCATACGCACCTCGCCAGCGAGGCTGGCCAGACTATCGAGGTCCATCCCCTTGGCCGCCGCCTTGGCCGCCGCCAGCGCGATAAGGCCCTCGGCTCCGGCACAGGTCAGGGAGTCCACCACACGGACCCTGGTTTTAGGTGATTCCTCCTTCAGCGACTCTGCCGCCAGGTTCGCCGATTGCGCCACCGCGCTGAGCTTGGAGGATATGGTGATGAACAGGATTTCATTGTGCGACTTGCTCGACTTGCGGAACTCCTCCAGCAGCAGGCCGGGGGTTACCGCCGACGTCATGAAGTGGTCGGGGTCCCGCTTGATTATGTCATAGGCCTCGCTTACACTGAGCGTTACGCCCTCTATATAGTCCTTATCCCCTACGGTTATGTTGGCCGCTGGAACCACCTGTATCCGCTGCTTTTCCGCCACCTCGGCGGGGATGCAGGCAACGGTGTCGGTCATAACCAGTACATCTGCCATGAAAGCCTCCTCTGATTGAATATAACAGATTGACTTATAGCATAGTTTGGTGAATTTGGCAACTCAACCATTCGACATCGTTGCCAAGCAGTCAATGATCCAGAGCAGCCGAACCGGCATCAGGTGGAGCAGCGACAAAGAGGGTCAACAACCCTTCGAGTATGAACCCAGAGGCAGAGGGCTACAGCAATAACGCCAGCGGACCCGTCACTACAGCTTGGGCCTGGTGGCAGAATACAGCATCTGCTTCTTGAGGCGTTCGACCATCATCCTGTAGTTCTCCGGCGTCCTGAAGAACTCCCGCAGGTACTTGATGGAACCCGACGAGGCAGTGGTTACGTCCATGCGGTACATCACCGCCTCCACCCCGGCATCGAACGCCCTGTCGAACCAGTCAGACATTGTCGCTATGCGTGCTTTTGAGGCCTCAACAGGCAGGAATTCGCCCGACTCGATACCGTAGTTGCCGTCGAGGATCAGCCACTCTGCGATCAGCCCCACGATATAGGGACGGGCCACCGGCAGCCAGTCAACGTTGGCCAGCCGGCCTATCTTCTCATCGTCAGCGCTCCTGTTGACGATATCGGCCACCTTATCGTGAACTGACCTCTGGACAAGGGTGGCGAGCATCAGTTGCTCCGCCGCCACATCGTCGCTGAAGATCCGGCGGTAGAGGGCTAATCCCTCGTCGTTCCTGGAGTCGAACAGGCTGTGCAACCGCCATGTCGCCATGGTGGGATAACCCATGAAGCACAGCGCGCTCTGCGCCACCTCGCGCATGGTGATCTTGC
Organism: uncultured Dehalococcoidales bacterium; assembly: GCA_964649185.1. Taxonomy (GTDB): domain Bacteria; phylum Chloroflexota; class Dehalococcoidia; order E44-bin15; family E44-bin15; genus CAYUWM01. Next base: position 3,270 of record CAZYOO010000002.1, on the reverse strand, counting down.
GGTCACCGTATTTATCCGCTTCCCCGCGCAGGTGCTCCGCGGTATGGAACTTGCTCTCGCCGCGCCTGACCTCATACAGCCACGGCGGATCCATCTTGCCGAATTTGCGCCTCAGTTCAACATGGATCCGGTCCAGACTGGCGAAGTCCTCAGGCCTGACCGTGCTCTGGGTATTGGTCGATTTGGCTATCATCGGTGCCCAGCTGTGGCCTTCCACTACGGTCAGCTTCAGCCATACGTTATCATCGACCTTGTGCTTGTATTTGTGCAACGTGTACGTGGTCTGACATCCGTTCGCCACCTGAAAATCGTTTATAGTGAGCGTACCCTTGTACTCATCGTATTTAAAAGATTCGCAAAGGACGGTCAGTCCGTTATTCAGCACGTGAAAATTCTTCCTGTAGACCGGGAACTCAAGCGATTTCACGATCTCCTTATTCACCTTGTTGGCCCCCAACGGCCCCCGGACGTTCAACTCGAATATCGCCGCCCGATACCTGTCGTACGCATCAATAACCTCTTTTGCGATCACGGTTGCATCGGCCGCCCGGAAGTCCCCCGGTATCTCGTGATACATCCCCTTGGGTATATTCAGAATCACCTGCGGCGCCGATGGTGCTGCCTCGCCGGCCTCCGCCGCTGCCTCTTCAGCCTCGGCGATGACCACCGGCCTCAACAGGTCATCCCTGATACTCTCCAGCTCTCGAATATCAAGGATCTCCATGAGCACATCTTTGCTGTGGCTCTGACCGTCGTATTCAAAGACCCACGGCGTCTGCCCGTCCTTGGTGGCATACTCCGCCGCCTGCGGCTCGATGCGAAGATTGGTCACCACCACCAGGTACAGAGTGTAATCATCGTCCAGCAGATACGGCTGTATCTCGGAATGGGCCGCCCTTATATTGGCATTCCCGTTCTCCCTGACGTATTCTTCATCGTGCAGCTTCTGCGTCGCCACCCTGAACCAGTGGACCATCGCCCTGGCGACGTAAGCCCCCTCATCGGAGGAATACCGCGATTTCAGCAGTATGATCCTCCCGTTAAGCTCATCGATCCAGTATCCGTCGATCTCCAGATTCCCCGATCCGCCGAGGTTGATGTGCTTTTTAAGCTCTGCGTCATCCGGCTCCTGGTTCGCCAAGATACACGATAGCGCCCAGTGGCGGAAGGCCAGCGCCATATGTCCGGCATACAGCCTCTGCGCTACCTCTTTAATCTCGCTCTCGGCAGATTTTACCTCTGTCATTTCTGCCTGCCACCTCCCTTGCTCTGGGTAGCATAACGCATGGCGCGTATCAGCACGTTGCTGTCGACCCGGCCTTTGACCAGGTAATCCTGAGCGCCACGTCGCAACGCCTCCGACGATACCACCTCGTCGGCCAGGCCGGTGAGTATCACGATCGGCATATCCGGCGCCTCTTCGTGAACCCTGACCAGCGTATCGAGCCCGCTGCTGTCCGGCAAGCCCAGATCCAGCAGCACCGAGTCATAGGAATCGGTACCCAGGCTGTGTATCGCCTCGGCCAAGCTTTTCACGTGCACCAAATCGAACTTGGCGGTATCCTCCACTTCCTTAATCATCTCTTCGATTAACCTGGCATCCCCAGGGTTATCTTCCACCAATAAAATCTTCATGAACGTTATGTATCCTCTGATATTGAAGATGCACTTTACCTATAATACACTACACCCCTAAAGCTATCCTGTCAAGTTCAAATATATCTAAAGGAGCATAAGATGCTCGATTTATCGATAACTACGGTGGCACATAGGATTCCTGCGGTATGCCCATTGCAGGGTGCTGAACGCTGGAGCTTTAACGAGATAAATGCACCAAAATACGACACTAAACGTGTATAAGGTTGCCGCCGTCCATGCTATACTAAGCTGTAGGCGAGGAAACGCCTGCAACATTATAACCGTGCCTTATCACAAGGAGATTTGCCATGAATGAAACCGACATCTATCAGCAGTTGGCGGAGATGATCGATAGGGAAGACGTGGTCGGCGGGCCGGTGACGCCTGCG
>CAZYOO010000002.1:0-1143 GCA_964649185.1 uncultured Dehalococcoidales bacterium | reverse complement strand
GTTGGCGGAGATGATCGATAGGGAAGACGTGGTCGGCGGGCCGGTGACGCCTGCGATGCTGCGTCTGCTGAAGCTCCAGTTCACGCCTGAGGAGGCTGAGTTGGCGACCAGGATAACCCTCACCGGCGGAACCCTGGACGAGCTTTCGTCCAGGCTCGAAATGGACAAAACCAGGCTTCATCGTAAGCTGATGGTCATGGCCGATAAAGGCACCATCATCTACGACCCGGCTGCCGACGACCCGGTCTATAGGTGCATAGGCATGGTAGCCGGAGGCCTCACCGAGACCGGCGTTTGGGGCGGCATCCGCTTCCCTTTCAGCGTACAACTGGGGAAGGAGCTGAATCAGTTGTCTAAAGACCACGCCGAGGGCGCACTGGCCAAGCTGGGGTTCCCCTTCACGCCGGTATGGGCCGGCATGTTAGCCCTGCCTGACGACGCACTGCCCGAAGAGAACCTCGCCGAGGCGGTCAGAGATGCGGGGCACTGGAGTGTTTCCCTCTGTCCCTGCCGCGTGAGCCGGGCGCTGGTCACCCCGGAAGATACCTGTCAGCACATGATGCAGACATGCGTGCACACCGGCGCGCTGAGCCGCTGGGCGGTGAAGCACGGCATGGCCCGAGAGCTGACTTACGATGAACTGGTGGAGCTTCTCAAGGAGTGCAACGAGGACGGTCTGGTGCATACCATCAATATCTACGGCCTGATCTGCAACTGTTGCAACGATTGCTGTGCCATTTTCCACACCTATAAGACAGGCGCGCCGACGTTCATACCATCCCCGTTCGTGGCACAGCCCGACAAGGGTGAGTGCATCGCCTGCGGCACCTGCGCCGAGCGTTGCCCGGTGAATGCTATCGTGGTAGATGAATCTGCAATTGTCGACCAAGATAAGTGCCTGGGCTGCGGCGCGTGCGTGCCAGCGTGCCAAACAGAATCGATCAAGCTGGTCAGACGGAATAAGATCAGCTAGAAGCCATAGCCACTAAAAGGCGGGATGCACCGATTACATGGTTTATATTACTGCTTGCGGCTTAGTACATGAACGCTGGCAAGTGGTGGCTGATCTGGAGCGGGTGATGGGATTCGAACCCACGACGTCTTGCTTGGGAAGCAAGCACTCTACCACTGAGTTACACCCGC
>CAZYOO010000001.1:4813-102361 GCA_964649185.1 uncultured Dehalococcoidales bacterium | reverse complement strand
TCCTTCGCCAGCCGGTCCAATATGTTCTGCTGCACCTGGTTCACCTCTTCGTCGGTGAGGGTGCGCTCCATCGACCGGTAGGTGATCCTGAATGCCAGCGATTTCTTGCCTCCGGGCACCTGCTCGCCGGTATAGACGTCGAAGATGTTCACCTCCGCCACCAGAGGGAAGCCCCGGATGATATCGGTGATGACCTGTGCCGGCGCGCCGATGTCCACCACCAAGGCGATATCGCGCAACGAGGTGGGGAACCTGGGTATCGGGCTGTAAATGCGGGCAGAGGCTATAGCCGGCAGCAGTCTCTGCACATCGATCTCGAACAGGCACACGGGGCGCGTGGCGATATCGAAGCTCTCAGCCACCCTGGGGTGCAGCTCGCCTACGACGCCGACATCATCGCCGTCCACTACGATGGCTGCCTGCCTGCCGGGGATCAAGATGCCGTTATCGGAGGGGGTGAAGGCCGCGGTAATCCCCAGCCTCTGGATCAAGGCCTCGACAATGCCTTTGGCATCGAAGAAGTCGATCAGCTCGCTTTCACCCCGCCAGAAGTGACCCAGCCGCTTGCCGCACATTACCCCGCAGGCCATTTCGCGTTCCTCGGGCAGGTCTTCCTTGCGCTGTAGATATACCTTTCCCACTTCAAACAACAGCAAGCGGTCATCCTCGTGCTTCTCGTTGGCCGACAGCGTCTTCAGCAGCCCCGGCTGCAGGGTGGTGCGCAGGTATTCCTGCTCCAGCGTTATCGGGTTGGCTACCTTCAGCGGGGCAGTTCGTGCCGTTACCTTGTTCAGCATATCGCTGCTGGTTAACGAATAAGTGATAACCTCCTGCATGCCGCAGCCGACCAGTATGTCCCTCGTTTTTTCCTTCAAAGTCCTCAACGGGTCGGGTTCGACCTCCGGTATCGCCCCGCTGGGCAGGGTGATGGGCAGCTCGTCGTAGCCGATAATGCGTGCTATCTCCTCAACCAGGTCTTCGGCCAGATTCAAGTCGGTGCGCCAGTAGGGGATCTCGACTGCGATCTCATCGGTTCCTGTCAGGGAGCAATCCAGGCCAAGCGATTCAAAGATGGACATGATCCTCTTAATCGGTATGGATACCCCCAAGACACGCTCCACCTGGCGGGCGGTCAGCGTGATCGGTTTCAGGGCTCGTTTGCCGGGGTAGACGTCGATTACACCCCTGGCGACCCTACCACCAGACAGCTGGGCCATGAGCTGGGTGGCCCGTCTCAGTGCAGGCAGGGGCAGCTCCGGGCTGAGGCCCTTCTCGAAGCGCAGGGAGGCCTCGCTGCGCAGTTTGAATGCGCTGGACGTGCGCCGGATGCTGGCGGGGTTGAAGTTGGCCGACTCCAGCAGGATTGAGGTGGTGGCCTCGGTGACCTCGCTCTCGGCGCCGCCCATGACGCCGGCGACGGCCACCGGCCCCATGCCGTCGGCGATGACCAGCATGTCGTTGGAGAGGTCGCGTGCCGCGCCGTCGAGGGTGCGCATCTTCTCGTTGCTGGCGCGGCGCACGATTATCCTGCGGTCGGCGATATTGTCGAAATCGAAGGCGTGCAGCGGCTGACCGAACTCCAGCATCACGTAGTTGGTTACATCCACGATGTTGTTTATGGGGCGCATGCCGGCGACTATCAGCCTCTGCTCCATCCAGGCGGGCGACGGGCCGATCTTGACGCCGGTGATCAGGCTGGCGCAGTAGCGGGGGCACAGGTCGGGGTCGGCTATCTCGACTGATGCCTTCCCGTCGATGGATTCGCCGGCCTCTTCATAGCCGGTGTCCGGCGGGCTGGATCGCTTACCGGTCAGCGCCGCCACCTCGCGGGCTATGCCCAGAACAGAGAGCAGGTCGGGGCGGTTGGGGGTTATCTCCAGATCGAGGATGGTATCGCCCATACATTCGTTGAGGGGTGTCCCCACCGGGGCGTCGGGAGGCAACACCATGATGCCCTCATGGCGGTCGGATATGCCCAGCTCCCTCTCGGAGCAGACCATGCCTGCGGATTCCACGCCGCGTATCTTCGCCTTCTTGAGCTTCAGCATCTTGCCGCTGTCGGGGTCGATTAGCTCGGCGCCGACGCGGGCGAAGGGAACCTTCTGGCCGGCGGCGACGTTGGGCGCGCCGCAGACGACGGTCAGGCTTTCCTTGCCCAGGTTGACGGTGGCCAATTTGAGGCGGTCAGCCTGGGGGTGGGGCTCGACGGCCACGACCTCGCCGACGGCGATGTTGTTCCAGCCGCCGATGGTCTCCATCGCCCCCACCTCGGCCCCGGCCATAGTGAGCCTGTGGGCCAGTTCAGCAATGGGGATATCGATCTTTACGTACTCTCTCAGCCAGCTAACAGGTGCTCTCATGATATGCCTAGAACTGTTTCAGGAATCTCAGGTCGTTGGAATAGAACAGGCGGATGTCCTCGATCCCGTAGCGCAGCATGGGGATGCGTTCTACCCCCAGTCCGAAGGCGAACCCGGTGTATACCTGCGGGTCGTAGCCCACGTTTTTCAGTACGTTGGGGTGCACCATGCCGGCCCCCAGTATCTCGATCCATCCGGTGCCGGAGCACAGCCGGCACCCCTTACCGTTGCAGACAAAGCAGTCGATAGCCATCTCCACGCCGGGCTCGACGAAGGGGAAATAGTCGCAGCGGAATCTCACCTTCCTCTCCTCGCCGAAGAGACGCCTGGCGAATTGGTACAGGGTGCCCTTGAGATTGGAGAAGGTGATATTCTCGTCTACCGCCAGGCCTTCGATCTGGTAAAACATCGATTCGTGCGTGGCGTCGGTGGCTTCGTAACGGTAAACCCTGCCGGGCACCACCACCCTCACCGGGGGGCTGGTGCGCTCCATGATCCTGATCTGCATCGGGGAGGTGTGGGTCCGCAGCAGCATGGGCATCTCCCCGTGCCGGTCGCGGTAGTCGATCCAGAAGGTGTCCCACATATCGCGGGCGGGGTGGTCGGCGGGTATGTTCAGCGCCTCGAAATTGTAGTAGTCCAATTCAACATCGGGGCCCTCGATGACCTGAAAGCCGAGGGCGACGAAGATGTCACAGATCTGGCGCAGCATTTGAGTGGTGGGGTGCAGCCGCCCGATGGCGACGGGGCGGCCGGGGAGGGTGACATCCAGTTTCTTGCTGCTGTCGCCTGATTTACCCTTTTCGCCAACGGATGCCCCTTCTATGTCTTGATAGCTTTGTTCTTTCAGTTCATCTATCGTTTCCCGGTACATGAGATCGATGATGGATTTGACATCGTTGGCGAAAGCGCCGACCTCTTTGCGCTCTTCGATGGTGAGGGAGGCGAGCTTCCGCAAGATCTGGGTCAGCTCGCTCTTTTTCCCCAGGTGGCGCACACGCCAAGCCTCCAACTCCTTGAGGTCGGCGATGTGGTGCAGCTCATCGAGTGCCTTGGCCTTTATCTCTTCGAGTGTCTTGAGCATCGTTAGCTATTATAGGCCACGTATTAAGAAGGGTCAAGGAACGTGCGCCGATACGACAGCTTCACTACATCCCCCTAGATGGCTATAGTAGTCGCATACCGGATTGTTCCAGACCGGCCGAGGTGCCGACAGAATAAGGCCGTTACCGCTATCGAGGCTAGTTCTTGGATTGCTTGGATGCGATAGCCACTACCTTGGAGAACGCCTTGGGGTCTCTAACCGCCATGTCGGCCAGCATCTTGCGGTCGATCTCCACACCGGCCTTGTTCAAGCCGTCGATAAACTTGCTGTACGATAGACCTTCCTGGCGGACGGCGGCATTGATGCGTATGATCCACAGCTTCCTGAAATCGCGTTTGCGCGCACGCCGGTCGCGATAGGAGTAGTGCAGGGATTTCATCATCGCCTCGTGAGCCACGCGATAGCGGATATGCCTGGAGCCACGCTGCCCCTTTGTGAGCTTCAGTACTTTCTTATGGCGTCGGTGTGCGGCGGGGCCGCCCTTTACTCTAGCCACCTGTATCCTCCTTATTCGTAGGGAATGAGCCTCTTGACGCGCGCCTTCATCGTCGGGTGCAGCGGCAATTTCTTGTCGTAGAGCATCTTAGCCCTGCGCGCCTTCCTGCGCCTGAGGTGGCTGCTTCCGCCCTTCATGCGCATTATCTTGCCGGTGCCGGTTACGTGGAATCGGCACTTGGATGCTTTATGGGTTTTCAGCTTCGGCATCGGTATTTCCCTTCTCGTCGGTATCCTTCGCTTCTTTAGTCTGCTTGGCGGGGGCAAGGATCATTATCATGCGCCGTCCGTCCATGACCGGAGCCCTCTCAACCACCGCTTTGCCTTCCAGGTCGGCGGCGACCCTGTCCAAGAGGTCCTTCCCCAAATCAGGATGGGTGATCTCGCGGCCGCGGAAGAGTATGGATACTTTGACCTTATCGCCTTCGTCGATCAGCTTGTGCACTATGCGCGTCTTGAATCCGATATCGTGCACACCTATCTTGGGCCTCATCCGCACCTCTCTGAGGAAGATGGATTTCTGCCTTTTCCTCGCCTCGCGCTCCTTCTTGGTCTGCTCGTACTTGAATTTACCATAATCTAGGAGGCGGCATACCGGGGGATTGGCCTGTGGTGCGACCTCCACCATATCGTAGCCCCGCTCCTTCGCCAGCTCACGTGCCTTATAAAGCGCCATCGTGCCGAGCTGTTCGCCCGTTTCGCTGATCAGTCGCACCTCTTTTCCGGTGATCTGCTGGTTGACGCGGTATTTCTTGATTATACTTATTTACCTCCGAACGTTTAATGGTTTACAAAAAGGAAATATACTATGTCCCGCTGCAAAAATCAAGGCGTTTTGGCGGCGATGGCTTTCTGGGCCATCTCGATAAAATCATCGGTGCTCTGGCCCCCAAGATCTTCGCCGCTCCTGAGCCGGACCGATATCCCGCCGCTCTCTGTTTCCTTATCGCCAACGATCAGCATGTAGGGAATCTTCTGTAACTGGGCCTGGCGGATCTTAAGGTTCATCCTTTCAGGCCTGGAGTCCACCTCGATGCGCATGCCGGCGGCCTTCAATCCAGCTCCCACCTTTGACGCGTATTCCATGTGCCTGTCGGATATCGGTATGACTACAGCCTGGACCGGAGCCAGCCATACCGGGAACGCCCCGGCGTAATGCTCGATGAGGCAGCCGATGAAACGCTCTATGCTGCCCAGCAGCGCACGGTGCACCATGTACGGGCGGTGCTCCTTGCCGTCCTCGCTGACAAATGTCATATCGAACCGCTGAGGCAGGTTGAAGTCGAACTGAATTGTGGAGCACTGCCAGGAGCGACCCAGCGCATCGGTGATCTTGATGTCGATCTTGGGGCCGTAGAATACCGCTTCCCCCTCTATACGCTCGTACGGCAGGTCGCGTGATTCCAGCGCTTGTATCAGCGAGTTCTCGGCCTGCTGCCACATTGAATCGCTGCCGGCATACTTGCCCGGGTTCCGGGGGTCGCGGACGCTGAGCTCAATCTTAAAATCCTCGAACCCGAAGCCCCTGAGCATGTTCAGGCTGAAATCCAGCACGCGCAGGATCTCCCCCTCGATCTGCTCCGGTGTGCAGAAGATGTGGGCGTCGTCCTGGGTGAAACCGCGAACCCGCATCAGCCCGTGCAGGGTGCCGCTACGCTCGTAGCGGTATACGGTTCCCAGCTCGGCCCAGCGCAGGGGCAGATCCCTGTAGGAGCGCAACTTGGATTTGTATATCATGATGTGGAACGGGCAGTTCATCGGCTTGATGTAATAATCCTGCCCGTCGATATCCATCGGCGAGTACATGCTGTCCCTGTAGAAATCGAAGTGCCCCGAGGTCTGCCACAGGTTTGACCTCCCGATGTGGGGCGTGAACACGATCTCGTACCCGCCTTCGTAATGCATCTGGCGCCAGTAGTCCTCGATAAGCACCCGTATCCGTCCGCCGTGGGGATGCCAGTGGACCAAACCCGCCCCCACATCCTCGTGGAAACTGAACAGCTCCAGATCCTGTCCCAAGCGGCGGTGATCGCGCTTGGCCGCCTCCTCGAGCCGGTGCAGGTGTTCTTCCAGTTCCTCGGCAGTATCGAAAGCGACGCCATAGATTCGCTGAAGCATGGGGCGCCTCTCGTCGCCGCGCCAGTACGCGCCTGCCGCATTGATCAGCTTGAACGCTTTTATCTCGCCGGTAGAGCTTACGTGGGGCCCGCGACAGAGATCGGTGAATGCCCCCTGCTGGTAGATGTGCACCTTATCCTCGGGTATCTCATCGATTAGCTCGAGCTTGTATGGCTGGTCGGAGAAAAGCCGCCTGGCCTCCGCCTTATCCAGCTCGGTATGCGTGAAGGGCGTATCACGATCGATGATCTCGCGCATTGCTGACTCGATGGCTGGCAGATCCTCCGGCGTCAGTGCACGCGGCAGGTCGAAGTCGTAATAGAAACCGTTCTCGATCACCGGGCCGATGCCGAACTTGGCGTCGGGGAACATGTCCAGCACCGCCTCTGCCATAACGTGCGATGTGGAGTGCCTGACGCGCTCTATATACTCGCTTTCCTCTAACTTACCCGCCATATCGTTTAACCTTTTGCTTAAGCAATAGCCCCTCGAACCCGAGAGGGGCGAGAGGCGTCACCAGTTTCACTGGACCGGGAACATGGTGGGCGATACTGGATTTGAACCAGTGACCTCTGCGATGTCAACGCAGCACTCTTACCAACTGAGCTAATCGCCCCACTGATAGCACAATAGCTAATTCTAGCAAAGCAGGTAGCTGAAGTCAAGCTGCCAGCTTCGCCGGCGCTTCTCGGTGCCGGATGCGCTGGCCGTCTTGAATTTCCACGTGGTGCTGTGCTAAACTTTATGCGACCTGGGGCTGTAGCTCAATCGGGAGAGCGTTTGACTGGCAGTCAAAAGGTAGAGGGTTCGAATCCCTCCAGCTCCACCATAGTTGACAATAGAAAGAACCCCTGCTCGTTCAGTTGCGGAACCATCTGGAGGCAGGGGCAATTTATTTAAGGTGGAACCGCATAAGTTAGCGCATTGCCGCGTGACGGAATTTCCTTAATCGAACAGGTTCACTCACAGGCTATCGTCAGTGGCAACCTACTAGCGCAAGCTGCCTGGAGTAACCTCAAACGCTAGCACCAGGTCGACTTATAAACGGCGAAGCGGCCAACCCCTTAACGGTTAGGGCTGCCGCTTCGCTTGGTGTTATATCCGCTGTGACTACCGCCCTACGATACAAACGGCGATGGTGCAGGCCGGCGGCATGGCCCCCTGGTTGTGTGTCAGCCCGTAATTGATGTCCTTCAGCTGGCGAGGGCCGGCCTTCCCCTGGAGCTGCTTGTACATCTCGTATATCATGCGCAGCCCGGTCGCCCCTACGGGATGACCGAAGCACTTCAATCCCCCGTCAGGCTGAACCGGTAACCCGCCATCCAGGTCGAAGAAACCGGATTCGATGTCCTCTTTCACTTTACCGCGTGGGCTGAACTGCAGGTCCTCCATGATAGTAGCCTCGGTGATGGAGAAGCAATCGTGCACCTCCGCCATGCTGATCTCCTCGCGGGGATTCCTTACACCTGCCTCTTCGTAGGCTGCCAGGCCGGCGCGGTAGGTCTCCTCTACATGCGTGAAGTCATACTCCGGCTTCACCGGTCCCTCGGCGGGGCCGACGCACATCCGAACCGATTTAATGAATACCGGATCATCCCTGAACTTCTTGGCGTCTGCGGCACGGCATACAATGGCCGCCGCCCCCCCGTCGGAGACTCCACAGCAATCGAACAGCCCCAGAGGCCACGCTATGATCGGCGCATTAAACGCTTGCTCTACCGTTATCTCACGATGGAAGTGGGCTTTGGGATTGAGGTTGCCGTTGTGATGGCTTTTCACCGAAAGCCGCGCCAGCATCCTCTTGCCGTCGTCCGGCGATATATTGTAGCGGGAGAAGTACCGCGTTGCCATCATGGCGAAGATCGCCGGCGCGGTGGTAGTGATACCTCCGGTTGCGGTAGTGCCGCCGGGGGATACGGAGATCAGGCCGGCATATCCCATATCTTTCAGCTTCTCAGCCCCCACCGCCAGCGCTATGTCGCACGCGCCGCAGGCGACGGCGTAGGCTGCGTTGCGCATGGCGTCCGTGCCGGTGGCGCACATGTTCTCCACCCTGGTTATCGGTTTGTACTGCAGCCTGAGGCCGGAGAGCCCCAGCCCCGCCATCCCGGATACCTCCTGCCAGTTGCCGACCCAGGCAGCATCGATGTCCTTGGGTTCGACACCCGCATCCTCATATGCCTCATATGCCGCATCAACCATCAGGTCGGTGGAGCTCTTATCCCACAGCTCACCAAACTTGGTGCAGCCCATGCCGATTATTGCTACTTTATCCTTGATACTCTCTGGCATCTCATCCTCCTTTCTTAGGCCCGCACCGGCCTTGCTTTCCAATAATAATTGTGTATGCCCCGGTCGAAGAACATCTTCCTGAATACCATCTCCACCGGCATGCCTACTTGCACCTGGTCCGGGTCGCGGTCAGTCATGTCGAACCACCCCCGGCCACCGCCTTCGAAGTCGATGAACACCGGTGTGCCCGGCGGGTCGATAACGTCAGACAGCAGGTCCAGTGAGTATGTGAAAACTGTAGCCTTCTTGTCTGCGAAGCGGTAATCCTCGAAGTTGTCCTTGGTCTGGCAATAGTAGCATACCCTGATGGGGGTCATGCCGCCGATGCCGAAAGGCATCTGATACTGGACGTTACCGCAGCTCAGGCATTTCTTGCCGTACAGCGCCAGCACTTCCTTGCGGCTGCGCTTTAACGCCGCCAGTGACGCGAACGGTATCTCCGGCCTACGTGCCCGCTCCACTGTGACCAGCCCCCGCCAGCGCAGATAGGTGTTATAGGGCAGGATGCGCTTGGAGTTCACATTACTCTTAATCCCGCGATGAGCCTTCGTCTTCTTCTTTTTTATCTCATCCGTCACCTGGATGAGGAAAGCGTCCGCACCGTTGCCGTACTGAGCCAGCAGTATCTTATCGCCCGGATTGGCATCCTCAAGGGCAGCCACCAGCATCATCATGCCCATCGCCGCGCCGCAGGTGCCGATGGTCATGAAGAATGGCTCCTGGATCTGCTCCAGGCCGAAGCCTGCGCCCACCGCCACCTTTCCATGTCGGCGGACATCCATGGGAGAGCTTAGCACCAGCTTGGCGAAGTCCTTGGCCTCAAGCTTGCACTTCTTCATCAATCCGTTTATCGCCTTCGGGAGCTGTTCAGAGTATCCCTCATCGAGCATGTGACGGTCTTCCCAGGCGCGCACGAAGTAGTCGTTATGAGCACGCCACTCTCCGCTGTACTCGTCGCAGACGGAGTAGCTGTCAACCACCTCAGCGATGACATTCTTGTCGCCGATGAGCAGGGCGGCGGCGCCGTCGCCGTACATCGCCTCTCCCATGCCCGCCGGCGCCCCCATGCGGCAATCGGCGGCGGCGACCATCAGGTTATTGGCCGTGCCTGCCCTCACCGCATCTACGGCTGAGATCAAAGCGGTGGTGCCGCAACGCAGCGAATTGGTGAAATCGGCGGTACGGATATTGTCACCCATGTCTAGAGCGGCTGCTACGATCGCGGCACACTGCTTCTCGATGTACGGTGAGCAGGTGGTCGCCAAGTATAAGCCCCCCAGCTTCTTGGGGTCACCGCCAGCGAGACAGTCCGTGGCTGCGTCCCAGGCCATCGTTACCGCATCCTCATCGTAACTGCATATGGCCTTCTCGCCGGGGATAGGGAACCCGCCCCAGGCCTTGTAGGAATCTTCCCTTATCACGCGATGATATGGTACATAAGCTCCGTAAGAGGTTATTCCAACCATACAACCCTCCTATTGATTTATTCCCAAGTATTCAAGATACGTCAGTTTATTTCGCTTGTCAATCAACGCTTCCTCCGATAATCCCCCTTAAACTATCCCCGTCGGGGAGGCAATTCCGTAGGCTGAATTGAAAAGGAATGAAAGTATCGTACAAGGCGCGATGCGGCATCTGTGGTTAAATCTGTAGAGCTCGGAATATTTGCACAGGGGCCATTGGACATCGCGGAATGAAAATCGATAGGGTGGAGGCTGGCAGGGCCGTATATCCTTATCCCTTCAAGGGTGAATGTCATCTTGCCACCAGTTTCGTGCGAAGAAATGGCCGGAAGCCATCCCAGCCACTCAAGCTATCTGTTCGATAGACGTTGTCCATGCTACTCCGACGGCAGGACAAGAGTAAATCTATTGTGAAATATATCACGTACCCCAGTGTGCTGTCAAGGATAGATATGCCTTTTACCGGATCTGGCTTGCGTGCAGCGCTCCATCGAAATATGGGCGACGGGTGCAATCATGTGAGCCACCTCTCAGGTCATGCGCGGGCACCCACTCTAAATTGTTGCGACCTTCGAACTTGACACACACTGACTGATAGAATAAACTTTTTCTCTAGTGCGCCGCACAGGAGGATTGGATGACAGCTAACAAAAGAGACCAGCGATGGGATGCTGAAGCAGATGTTATCGTAGTAGGCTTCGGAGGGGCGGGCGCGTGCGCCGCGCTGGAGGCTGCCCAGCAGGGGGCCTCGGTGCTGGTTCTGGACCGCTTCCACGGCGGCGGCGCCACCGCCGCCAGCGGCGGCATCCTCTACTCCGGCGGCGGAACGCCATACCAGCAGGCGGCAGGGGTCGAGGACACGGTGGACGATATGTACAACTACCTGAAGCAGGAGGTCGGCGACGGCGTCATGACCGACGAGACGCTGCGCCGTTTCTGCGAGCAGTCGAAGAACGATCTCCAGTGGCTGGCCGACGCCGGCGTCCCCTTCGAAGGGGCGCTATGCCCGTTCAAGACCTCCTACCCCATCGATAAGTATTTCCTGTACTACTCCGGCAGCGAGAATAACGCCCATAACAAGGCCAAGGCCAAGCCCGCTCCGCGCGGCCACCGCGCCAGGGGCAAAGGCCTTTCTGGCCTCACCCTGTTCCACGGCATGGAGAAAGCTCTGCGCCGCTATGATAACGTCCAGATACGCTGCCAGACGAACGTGCTCAAGCTGGTCCAGGATGAAGACGGGTGGGTGATAGGGGTGGAGGGGCGCTCCATGCCCCCCAGCGCCATACTGCTCCGACGGTTCCACGGCGGCATCACCTGGATAAACGCCAAGCTCAATACCTATTTCCCCCCGCTGGCCAGCCTGCTCAATATGCTGGCCCTCGGCATGATGAAGGTGCGCTCCCGTCCCTACCGCGCGCGGGCCCGCAAGGGCGTCATACTGGCCGCCGGCGGCTTCATCTTCAATAAGAAGAGGGTCGGTGAGTGCAACAGCGTCTTCTGTCGGTGCCTACCCCTGGGCACCTATGCCGACGACGGGTCGGGCATCGCGCTGGGGGAGAGCGTGGGAGGCGTCGCCGCCAACATGGACAAGATGTCGGCGTGGCGCTTCTACGTACCGCCGGAAGCGCTGATGCAGGGCGTGCTGGTTAACAGGGACGGTAAGCGCATATGCAGCGAGGACCTGTACGGCGGCAAGCAGGGCGATTACATCGTGTACGACGGCGGAGGAAACGCCTACCTGGTATTCGACAGCAATACCTACAAGGAGGCCAAGAGCCATCTGTTCGATCAGTGCGCCTTCTTCCAGAAGCTGACCATGATACCCATGCTGATGATCAGCCGCAAGAAAGCCCCATCGATTGCCAAGCTGGCACGGAAGTTCGGCATCTCACCCGAAGGGCTGGAAGCCACCATGAAGCAGTACAACGAGGCCGCCGCCAAGGGCGAGCCAGATCCGCTGGGCAAGATGCAGCAGCGCTTCGTGCCGCAGATCACGCCCCCGTTCTACGGGCTGGACTGCTCCCTGCAGGGGTTCTCCGCGACATTGACCAAGGGTGGCATCCCCACCGCGGCCCTCACGCTGGGGGGGCTGTTGGTGAATGAAGAGACCGGGGAGGTCAAGCGGGCGGACGGCTCCTCGATCGAGGGGCTGTACGCTGCGGGGCGCAATGCCATAGGGCTCTGTTCCAACGTCTATTTCGCCAGCGGCACATCCATCTCGGACGGGGTGTTCGCCGGGCGGCGTGCCGGACGTCATGCGGCAGGACAGCCAGCGAAATAGGCAAGTTAAATAGAACCGTTGGGCTGCTGTCCAGCTCGTTGTGTCAGTTTGACGGCGCTGTCTCTTTGCTTCCATCCCTGGGATATTGTAAACTCTGAATAGACTTTCAGTCCAAATCGCAACCAAGCGACATAACAAGGGAGGGACAATGCAGATCAAGGGCAAAACCGCATTCGTAACCGGAGGCGCCAGCGGGCTGGGTGCCGCCACCGTCAAGCGGCTTCACGTCATGGGAGCCAACATCGTTGTCGCCGACATGAACAATGACACAGGTGAGGCCATGGTTAAAGAGCTCGGCTCGAGGGCGATATTCGTGCAAATGGACATCACCAGCCCCGACCAGGTGGAAGCGGGATTCAAACGCGCGCTCCAGGAATTCAAGAACGTGCATATCCTGATGCACTGCGCCGGAACGGGCTGGGTCGGCAAGATCGCCGGCAAGGAAGGGCCGCACGACCTGAACATGTTCATCAAGATAGTGAATATTAACCTCATCGGCACCTTCGACGTCTGCCGCTGGGCCGCATTTCATATGCAGAGCAACGAGCCCAATGAGGACGGTGAGAGGGGTGTCATCGTCAACACCGCCTCCATCGCTGCCACCGACCCGCAGATAGGACAGGTGGCATACTGCGCATCCAAGGCCGGGGTAGTGGGCATGACGTTATCCATCGCCAGGGACATGTCGCGGGTGGGCATAAGGTGCTGCACCATCGTTCCCGGCCCCTTCGCCACCCCGCTCACCGGCATGATGCCGAAAGAGATGAACGATGCGCTGGCGGCGCAGATACCGTTCCCCAAGCGCTTCGGCAATCCCGACGAGTACGCCATGCTGGCACAGCAGATAGTCGAGAACTCCTTCCTCAACGGCGAGACGATACGGCTCGACGGCGCCATCCGCATGCCGCCGAAATAGGGGGGTGAATCCTTATAAACGGGCAGTAACCGGTCGCCTATCTTGGGATGGGATCTTGAAGGTAGACGGGAGGGTTCCCCCATCATTTGCCCCTCTACGAGTGAAAGCGTCCCTGGCTGGATTCGAACCAGCGACCCACTGCTTAGAAGGCAGTTGCTCTATCCTCTGAGCTACAGGGACCTTTTACGTTTGATTGTAGCACCTGTAAATAACCGATACAAGATGTCCGGTCCGAGAGCGGATGATGATCAGTCATCGGGAACCAGCGATTCAAGAGCTTGTGCGTAAGCGTTATATGTCCTGTCGTCGAAAAGGACGAAGAAGACCTCATCAAGTGAATCGTTTCGGCGCAGGAAATCGATGACCGTCCCCAGCGCCACTCCGGCAGCGAGCTCCACCGGATACCCGTAAACGCCGGTGCTTATCGATGGGAAGGAGACGCTTTTTAAGTTATTGGCGATCGCCGCTTCTAGGCTGTGGCGATAAGCTTTCGCCAGTAGCTTAGGCTCGCCCTTTTGGCCTCCGTGCCACACCGGCCCCACAGTGTGGATAACGTGCCTGGCCTGCATATTACCGCCGGTCGTTATCACCGCCTCGCCGGTGGGCAGACGCCCCTGCCGCTCTACGATTCGCTTGCACTCCTCCAATATAGCCGGACCACCGGCACGGTGGATTGCCCCGTCAACACCACCACCACCCATGAGGCTGGAGTTGGCCGCATTGACGATGGCATCGGTATCCTGCATGGTGATGTCTCCTTGAACAAGGGCTAACCTGGTCCTGCCGATGGTGCGTTCCATATAGAGCCATCCTTGGATATGACGAGGGCCCGTCAACAGGTCAACGGGCCCTCGATCGTCAGTTTAGAGTCCCATTATGGCGACCCCGACAATGCTCCACGGGGGATAGCCGCCCATATTGTGGGTCAGTCCCAGCTTGGGGTTCTTGAGCTGCCGCTCGCCGCATTTGCCCTGCATCTGCTTGTACACCTCATACGCCATGCGCAGGCCGGAGGCACCCACCGGGTGGCCGAAGCATTTGAGGCCGCCGTCGGAGTTCACCGGGAGCTTGCCGTCGAGGTCGAAGAATCCGGACTCGATATCCGCTCGCACTTTGCCGCGCGGGCTGAACTGGAGGTCTTCCATGGTGACCGCTTCGGTGATAGAGAAGCAATCGTGAACCTCGGCGATGCTCAGCTCCTCACGCGGGTTCTTGATGCCTGCCTCGGCGTAAGCGCGCTGACCGGCGCGGAAGCCGGTTTCGGCGTGGGTATAATCGTAATCGGTGTACCACATGTCCTCGCCGGAGGCGGCCGCAATCTGCAGGGACTTGACGTACACCGGATCCTTGCGGTACTTCTTAGCGTCCTCGGCGCGTACCATGATGGCGGCGGCAGCACCATCGGACACGCCGCAGCAATCGAACAGCCCCAGCGGCCAGGCGATTATGGGGGCGTTTATGATCGCATCCAGGTCTACTGCCTTCCTCAGATGGGCCTTGGGGTGCTTGGCGCCGTTCTGGTGGCTCTTCCATGTGGCCCTGGCTATCATCCGCTTGCCCTCCTCAGGGGAGAGCCCGTACCGTGAGAAGTAGCGTGTAGCCATCATGGCGTAAGTGCCGGGGCCGGATGCGTTGGCGGCCCAGTACTGCTCCTGTGGCGGCCTCAGGTCGGGGAGACCCCCGTAGCCCACATCCTTCAGCTTCTCAACGCCGATACACAACGCTACATCGCAGCATCTGGATGCCAGGGCGTATGCAGCACCACGCATGGCCTCGGTGGCGCTGGCGCAAAGGTTCTCCACATGCGTTACCGGTATATAGGGCAGCTTCAGCGTCTGAGATAGCTGGATGGCGCTCAGCCCCTGCATCGGGTAGAGGGCGGACCACCATGCTGCGTCGATGTCCTTCTTCTCGATACCGGCATCCTCCATGCATTCTTTATAGGCATCGACCATCAGATCTGGGCCGCTCATGTCCCACAGCTCACCGAACCGGGTGCATCCCATTCCGATTACTGCGACTTTATCTTTTATGCCTTCTACCATCGTCCATCTCCTTCGTTACTGCTGCACCGGGGTTCCCTTCCAGCCATATCCCACGAAGCCGGGGGACTCCCACCGCTTGCGGAAGGTCATCTCCAGCAGCATGTTGACTGAAAGTTCGTCCTGGTCGCAATCGGTCAGATTGAATATCGCCCGCCCGCCGCCTTCGAAGTCGATCATCCCGTAGAGCTCCGGCGGCGTTGGGCTGTAGGCCAGCATGTCCCCGGTATAGGTGAACAGCCGCGCCTGCTTGTCGGAGAAGCGGTATTCCTCCATCTGATCGATAGCCCCGCATTTGGGATTGATGCATATCCGCTGCGGCGGCCATTGGGGGGTCTTGCACTTCTTGCATTTGGTCCCGATGAGGCCGATGAGCTTTTTGCGGTCCCGCCACAGTATGGTTGTAGAGGTGCGGAAGACCTCCTCGCCGCGGCCGGCTACATCCGTGGTGAGCACGTTGTTGAAGGTGACCATCCGATCGTAGCTGGTGAGGTCCTTCCTGTGGACCATGTGCTTCTTAATGCCTTTTCTGGGGGCCAACTTCTCGATCTCGGACGTGACCTCGAACAGCAGGGCATCGCTGCCGTTGCCGTGGCTGGCGACTATTATCTTATCGCCCGGTTTGGCATCCTCCAGCGCCGCCACCAGGATCATCAGGGGGTTTGCCGACCCGGTGAACCCCACCGTGGTGAACATGTGGTCCTGTATCTGCTCGGGCTTGAATCCCATCTGGCTGCCCATCTTGGCGTGAGGCCGCACGTACATGCAGGGGTAGCACACCTTGGATACGTCCTCGGGCCCGATCTTGCATTTCTGCATCAGTCCCGATATCGCCTCGGGGATGAACTTACTGAAACCCTCATCGCGGGTGAAGCGGTCCTCCCCGGTGCGGTTGAATCGCTCGGTATCGAGCCTCCAGTGGTCGATGAAATCGTAGCTGATAGAGTAGCTGCCTACCAGTTCGGCGATAACGTTGTTCTTGCCGATGAGCAGCGCGGCTGCGCCGTCGCCGTACATCTCCTCCTGGTAGCTACCTGCGGGGCCGAGCCGGCAGTCCGACGCACATACCAGTATGCCTTTGGCGCTCCCGGCCTTTGCCGCGTCGCAGGCAGAGAGCAGTGCCGTGGTCCCCGACTTCACCGAGGCGGTAAAATCCGCTGTCCTAGATTCAGGCTTGAGGTCGAGGGCGGTCGATATTATACCGGCGTTTTGCCGCTCCTCGAATGGCCCCGTGGCTGTGGCCATGAAAATACCGTCGATCTTGCTGCGGTCCATGCCTTGCAAGCAGTCCATCCCCGCATTTACCGCCATGGTGAGACTGTCCTCATCATAGTTGGCCACCGCCTTCTCGCCCGGCATGATGGCTGCGGGATTGACGAATCCGATCGACATGTAGATAGTCATGCGGTTGATACGATGCCACGGTATATATGCTCCGTATGCTGTGATTCCTACCATCTAAACTCCTTTCCTTATCGGATACCCGATTTAAGATACTGTTTTTTAAGTTACGATGTCAACTAGGCTAATCTCGAAGCAGCGTCTTGATGAGGGAGAGCTCTTCCTTAATCAAACGAGGCATAAGGAAATTGGCCTTGATGTGTGCGGTGCCGGCCGCACCGATTTCTTTGGCGCTGGCCGGGTTTTCGAGAAGGTAGACCACCTTCTCGGCACATTCCTCTATGGTATCCACCAGGAAGTTGCTAAGGATACCGGCCATCTGCATGGGGATGCCCCCCACGTTGCCGGCGACCACCGGTGTGCCCTTCCACAACGCTTCGGCGACCACCAGCCCGAAACCTTCCTTTATGGATTTCTGGATCACGATATCCGCTGCCCTCTGAAAAGCGTTCACCTCCATATTGCCGATGCCGTTGAGATTGCTGAAGACCTGGATATCGGCATATTTCTCCGCCTCCTTATTGATGGCGGCATAAAGCTCCCATCCCTCGGGGTCGTCATGCGCCAGTGATCCTACCAGCGCCAGTTGCAGCCCCGGCACACTCTCCCGAGCCAATTTGTAGACCTCGATTACACCGAACGGGTCTTTCCAGCGGTCGAACCTTGAGACCTGAATAATAAGAGGCCTATCTGGATCCAGTCCAGCATTTTCCACCATGGTGGAGCACACCTCTTTTTTCGGCAGCAGCATATTCTTGGTGCTTAAGGCATCGATGCAGGGGGGCATTATTGCGATCTTCGGCACTTTCAGGTCGTGGGGCACGAATTTGTCCATGGTGAAGATGGCGGCGTCGTGCTCTTCGATGTGGGGGCGCAAAAATTGCCAGGTCTCCTCATCAGGCTCGGAGCTGTCTATATGGCAACGCCAGATCCACTTGGCACTGCCCCCATCGCAGAAGTGCCGCAGCGCTGCAGGGTGCGGGTCGTTGATCACGAAGACATCGTAATTGCGGTCCAGTTCACGGGCGTTCTTCTGGTTGTTGGCCAGGAATATCCTCCTGGTCTGCTGTTCCAGCAACGGGTATTCGGCACCCTGCAGGGCATTGTGAAGGGACTTGGTTATAGTGAAGAATCGCTGGTCGCCGCGGATGATCTGCCAGTCGGCCTGTAGCCCCAGGCTGCGGATAAGCGGGATGTAGGAGAAAAGCAGCTCGGCCACACCCCCGCCGAAAGGCGTCGAGTTGATGTGGCATATCCTTATACCTTCCAGATCGCGGGCAAGTACCTCTACCTCATCGATTAGCTCGTCGCCGATGAGGCCGCGGTATTTCCTGATGTCTTTGGTGGCCAGGGAAACCTTCTGCAGCATTGTGATCGCTCGAAATCGGTTACATCCATCCCACAGGTCGGCGTCAGGCTACAAGACAAGCTCGGCGGTGACATAATCCGCGCTGCATGCTGAGACCTTCGCCGGCAGGCACCTGTTCGCCAGGTGCTCGTCGCTTTGGGTTATTGCCTTGATATAATTATCGGTCAGGCCCGACCACAGGCCGCCGCTGGACCTCTGCTCCCACAGCACATCGATATAGCGACTGATATAACGGCTCCTGAAATTGTACGAGGTTATTTTTGCCAGCCGGAGCATCGCCTCGCTGCGCTCCTTCCTGATATTATCAGCTATCGTGACGCCCATATGCGCTGCACGGGTGCCCGGCCTGGCAGAGTACTGGAACACATGTATGCCGGCGAAGGCCGTTTGGTCACAGAACCGGTAGCTCTCAGCGAACTCCTCGGGGGTTTCTCCGGGGAAGCCAACCATTATGTCGGTGGTGATCGCTACATCCGGTATCCGCTCTCTTATCTGGCATACAGCAAGCCGGTAGTCGGCGGCGGTGTATCTGCGCCCCATGCGTTGCAGCACCGTGTCGCTACCGCTCTGCAGAGGGATGTGAAAGTGCCGACAGAGCCGGCTGTCCTGCCACAGGCCGAGCAAATCGGGTGTTATCTCTGGGGCCTGCAGCGAGGAGAGCCGCAGCCGCCGCACTTCGGTCTCATCCAGTACGCGCTGGATCAGGCTCCCCAGACCTCCGCGATAGGAACCTATTCGCGTTCCCGTCAGAACGACCTCTCTGTAGCCCTCGTCTGCTGACCGCCTGACGTCGTTCACCACCTCATCGGCTTCACGGCTGCACTCCCTGCCCCGGACGTAAGGGACGATGCAGTAAGAGCAAAACTGATTGCAGCCCTGCTGCACCTCGATGAAGCTGCGGGTGCGCCGCAGGCGGGGGTGTCGAGCCCCCGGTCCGTCCCCTTGCATTTGCTGCTTCAACATGTCCGGCAGGCGCGCCTTATCGCCATTGCCGATTACAAGATCGACCTCCGGCATCCGTTCCAGCTCTTGAGGCGCTCGCTCTGCATAGCAGCCGGTGGCCACGATGAGACAGTTGGGATTCCTCCTGCATGCCAGCCTCAACAGATGGCGGGACTTGCGGTCGGCAACGTGGGTGACAGTGCAGGTGTTCAAAATATAAACGCCGGGGTTATCATCCGGCGTCACCAGCTCGTATCCAATATCGGCGAGACTCCTGCCAAGGGAATCGCTCTCCGCCTTATTAAGCTTGCATCCTAATGTATCAAGTGAAACGGTATCGCTGCGCCTGCCCATCAATCGTTGATTAGTCCCCTGTTTGTGGGGGAGAAGCTGGCAAAGCCATGGTCCTTGAGGCTTCGGCGAGCGGTGCCTGCTGTCTCTCCCCCGCCACACAGAAGGCTGAACTTCGCTCTTTGACTCTTGGCTTCCTTGTGGTATTATATGCTTCTAGCTATTGAAAGTCAATGTAAGTGTGGTTACTTTTGCCCGCAGGTGATATACTATTACGATGAAAAGAGGGGGTCTCCTTGGCCAATAGAGTAGTGATAACAGGCATGGGGGCGATAACGCCCCTGGGGCTGGATATTCAATCTTACTGGGAAGGGTTGAAATCGGGCCGATCCGGCATCTCCGATATCTCCCAGTTCGATGCCGAAGGGTTCGACAGCAGGATCGCTGCCGAGGTGAAGGGTTTCGACCCGTCCCAGTACATGGATCGGAAGGAGCTGCGGCATACCGAGCGGTTCGTTCAGTTCTCGGTAGCGTCGGCCATCCAGGCGGTGGAGCACGCCCGGTTCAAGATAGATGCCGGCAACGCCCCGCGCACCGGCGTGATCATCGGCGTGGGCATGGGCGGTTTGGATGTATTGCTGAGGCAGCATGACATCCTCAGGGAGAAGGGGCCGGACCGTGTAAGCCCCTTCCTGGTACCGATGATGATACCGGACATGGCCTCCGGCCAGGTGGCGATCACGCTGGGGGCCAAGGGGCCCAATTTCTGCACTACCTCCGCCTGCGCCAGCGGGGCGGACGGGATCGGGGTTTCCTTCGAGTTCATTAAAACGGGGGTCGCCGATACGATGATCGCTGGCGGGGCGGAGTCGGTCATCAATGATATGGCCTTTGCTGGCTTCTGCGCGGCGAGGGCGCTTTCCACCAGGAACGATGAGCCGCAGAAGGCCTCGCGCCCGTTCGATGCGGACAGGGATGGTTTCGTGATCGGGGAGGGGGCGGCGGTGCTTGTACTGGAGAATATGGAGCATGCCATCGACCGGGGGGCAACGATTTTGGCCGAGATAGTGGGTTATGGCGCGACCGGCGATGCGTATCACATAACCCAGCCTGCCGAAAAGGGGGAGGGAGGGGTCAGGGCGATGCAGGCGGCGCTGGCTGAGGCAGGGATGCAGCCGGGCGACATAGATTACATAAATGCCCACGGGACATCCACCCCGCTCAACGACAAGAATGAGACGGCGGCGATAAAGACGGTGTTTGGGGCGGAGGCCTACCGTATCCCGGTCAGCTCCACCAAGTCGATGACGGGGCATCTGCTGGGGGGGGCCGGTGCCGTAGAGGCGGTGGCCTGCGTCCTGGCCATCCAGAACGGGGTCATCCCGCCAACCGTAAACTACACCACCCCGGACCCGGATTGTGACCTTGACTACGTGCCCAATACCGCTCGCACGGCATCTATAAACTCGGTCTTATCCAATGTCTTCGGTTTCGGGGGACACAACTCCACCCTTATATTTAGAAAGTATGGTGAGTAGTGGTGAAGCACAGCCGTTGGAGATTGAAGCCCCTTATGCCGGAGGGGCAATCTGCTGCGATTTCCGGCAACGGACTCACCCCCCTGATGGCCCAGTTGCTGTATAACAGGGGTGTCACCGATGCCGCGGGGATCGATTCATTCCTAGACGGGGACCAGAACCTGCTTAACGATCCTTTCCTCCTCCCTGATATGGATAAAGCTGTGTCCCGCATCTACCGCGCCTTGCTGTCGGGGGAACATATCGCCGTATTCGGTGACTTCGATGTGGATGGGGTCACCGCCACGACACTCCTCGTCGAGGGGTTGTCCTCTCTGGGAGCCGATGTAGTCCCTTATATCCCCCACCGCACCGAGGAGGGTTACGGCCTAAACGATCCTGCCCTAGCCCGCCTGCGCAGCGAAGGCGTAACCCTGGTGATCACCGTGGATTGCGGGATCAGCGCTGCCCCCGAGGTCGAAACCGCTAAGGGGATAGGCCTGGATGTCGTAGTCACCGACCACCATACCGTACCGCCACAGCTGCCGGAGGCGGTTGCAGTTATCGACGCCAAGATGCCCGATTCCCGCTATCCTTTCACCGAGCTGGCCGGCGTCGGCGTGGCCTTCAAGCTGATGCAGGCGCTGTATCAATATCTGGGTAAGCACATCGATATGTCCAGGTTTCTGGATCTGGTGGCCCTGGGGACGGTGGCGGACATGGTTTCGCTGCTCGGCGAGAACCGCTATCTGGTGAAACGCGGACTGGAGGCTATACATGATATGCCGAGGCCGGGGATAGTCGAACTGGCACGATGTGCCGGCGTGCCCACCGCAGCGATCGACGCTGAAATCATCTCCTGGTATCTAGCGCCGCGCATCAATGCGGCTGGCCGCCTGGATCACGCCGGGGTAGGCATCAACCTGCTGTCCACCGATTCTTTAGATAAGGCCCGCATGCTGGCGGATATACTGGACAAAAAGAACACGGAGAGGCAGCAACTCACTGAAGAGATACTCAGGAAAGCGAGGGAGGAGATAGGGGATATCAGGCCGGATGTGCCCTTGATCATGGTCGGTGGGGAGGATTTCCACAGCGGTGTCGTCGGGGTGGCTGCCGGCAGGTTGGTGGAGGCGTACTACCGTCCGGCGATAGTGTATGAGAAGGGGCAGGAGTGGAGCCGGGGCAGCGCGCGCAGCATTGCGGGCTTCAGCGTTGTCGATGCCATTGCCGAATGCAGCGATATCCTGCACCGGTTCGGCGGGCATCCGATGGCGGCGGGCTTCACCGTAGCCACCGAACGACTTGAGCTGTTACGGGAACGTTTGATGCACATCGCCGGACGCGAGCTGTCAGCCGTCGACATTACCCCTGTCATAGATGTAGATGCTGAGGTATCTCTCAAATCGTTCCGGGGTGACGGTTACAGGATGATGCAGCGCCTGGCGCCTTTCGGGCGCGACAATCCGTACCCCACTTTCTTGGTGAAGGATGTCTCGGTAACCGATTACCGTACCGTGGGGAGGACGGGGGAGCATCTGAAGCTGAAGCTGAAAGACGATGGCATTACCTGGAACGGGATATGCTTCAAGATGGGCTCCTTCATCGAGGAGGTGGCGCCACGCCTCGACCTGGTATTTAACCTCGAAGTGGATCGATGGGGTGGCGGCGGTACGCTACAGTTGAATGTCCTCGATTTCGCCCCCTCCGGGTAGCGACTTCGCCCGTCTCATATTGCGTATCAGCAGGGTGAGGCACACCGCAAATGTGGCAATGGTAATGAAGTGAGGTGCGTGCAGCACTCCGCCGACATTGATCTGCCCGCTACCGACATAGCGGGTGAACTCGATAGCGAAGCGCCCCGCCGAGTAAAGGCAGAGATACAGCAGGAACAGCGACCCCTCCGGCTTGAGCCTCCCTCTGAGCTTCCAGATGAGGGGAAATATCAACAGGTCCAGCAGTATCTCATAGACCGGGGACGGATGCCCGGCAACACCGAGGATGGTGGTCGATCCGGCGTTGGGGTGGGTATAGACCAGCCCCCATGGAAGCGTGGTGGGCTTGCCGTAGGCATCGCCATTTATAGTGCAACCGATTCGTCCTACCGCCTGGGCCAGCAGCAGCCCCGGAGTGACAACATCGGCCAGGCGGGCCAGCGAGATTCGGGTTACCCTAGCGTAAATGGCGGCTGCCAGCGTGCCACCCAGTATCGCCCCCAGAATGGACAAACCGGCCCAGAAATGGAATATCCTGGCCGGATCGTGAATATAGGTGCTGCCGAAATAGTCTATGACATGGAACAGCCTGGCGCCGATGATGCCCCCCAGCACCGCCCACGGGGCCAGGCTGAAGATGGTCTCCCTCTTGATATCCGAGCCCTTGGCCTGCCACATCGAAACGCCGATGCCGGTGAGGACGGCGAGGACGACCATGACCCCGTGCCATCCTATCTCCAGGCTACCGAGATTGAAGATGATGGGGTCGAAACCTATCTCTATGGATAATAGCGACATTAGGGCATTCTACGTTGGCACTGCGCTGGATGTCAAGCAACTGGTGGAAATGAGCATATCGGCTGGTGCATTTTAGTGGAAGATGTGTTAGAATTCTCCAAGTTATGTTAAAATGGGTCTGTCCGGGTTGATGGAGGAGCAGGTATGCGAGATGGAATCCACAGCTTCCTGAATCATCTTTCGATGGAGAAGGGGTTCTCGGGGAACACCGTAGAGGCCTACAGGAACGACCTGTATCAGCTGGCTGATTTCGTGACCGATCACGCATCCGCCGGGGGGCAACCGCCGCAGTGGGCCGCAGTGGATCGCAATTTGCTCATCAACTACATCCTGGATTTGAAGGAGAGGAACTACGCCCCGTCTACCGTCGCCCGCAAGGTGGCAGCGGTTAAGTCCTTTTTCGATTTTCTGCTGGCCGACGGGGTGCTGCGCAGCGACCCCACGGAGAATATAACGTCACCCAAGGTAGGGAAGTCCCTGCCCAAACCCCTGTCGCCGTCGGAGGTCGAGGCGCTGCTGGCCGAACCGGCCAAGCGTGATACGCTGGAGGGGAAGCGGGACACGGCAATGATGGAACTGCTCTATGCCGGCGGCATGAGGGTTTCAGAGCTTATCGCCCTGGATGTGAACGATGTGAATCTGGAAGCGGAGTTCGTTCGCTGTTTCGGGAAGGGTTCCAAGGAACGGGTGATTCCAATTCACCGGAAAGCGGTAGAGGCTGTCAGGGAGTATATCGAGGGCGCCCGAGTTAAGCTGCTGGGGGATAAGGATGGGGAGAAGGCATTGTTCCTGAATCGACGCGGCGAGAGGCTAACGCGGCAGGGCTTCTGGCTGATCCTCAAGGGATATGCCAAGGCAGCGGGCATAAACAGGCCGGTAACCCCCCACACGTTGCGGCATAGCTTCGCCACGCATGTCCTCAGCGGCGGGGCCGACCTGAGGGCGGTGCAGGAGTTGCTGGGCCACGCCAACATCTCCTCGACCCAGATCTACACTCACCTCACCAGCGAGCATGTGCGCCAGGCATACGATAAGGCGCACCCCAGGGCCAAGGGGGAGTAGATGAGCCATACAGACGAACCATCCAGAATGGCCGAATTCTGTAAAGACGATTGCCCCTGGTGCAAGAGGGCAAGAGATAAGGGCGGGGTCGCCCGATGGTCAGTTAAGCACCTGGAGCGTAAATACTGCCCGATGTGCCGGGCATACGAGCGGGAATACGGAAAGCCCGCCTACGAGTAGATCGGAATGAGTGAAGGCAGACCCGAGTTCATTTCAGGCACGCTCATCGGCATCCGGGATGGGGGGAATGGCCCGGTCATCGTGTTGGATGTCATGGGGCAATATACCAAGATGCCCCTGGATTGCGAGGTCAGCGTCGATTGGGCGATGACGCACATGAACAACAGGGTAAGCTGTATGGTTAAAAACGGAAGGGTAACCAGGGTTGATTAATCATGGCCAAGAAGTCACATCGTATAGCATCGAGACAGGCGGCGGTAGGCAAGGAGCGCAAACACAGGAAGAAGGTTCAAGCCGTCGAGAAGCGCCCCGTATCCTACACCGCGCCTCCGGACGCCGCTGACGCCACTGATCCTGCTGCAGGGCCCAAATCGGAGCCTGTCTCCAGCGATGTGGCTATGCCGGTAACCGCCACCAGCCCGCAGCCTGTCCGCAACGAATCAAGGGAAGCTGCTCGCTACCACTACGTCATCAAGGACCTGCGCACCATCGCCATCATCGCCGGCCCGCTGATAGTCCTCCTCATAATCCTAGCGCTCATCCTATGAGCGGGGCAGGCATCAATGGGAGCGCCGAGCTTGAAAGAACGGCTCAAGTCCCTGCCCCATAAGCCGGGGGTGTATCTGTTCCGGGACACTTCGGGCAATGTGCTGTATGCCGGCAAGGCATCCGACCTCAATAGCCGTGTGAGAAGCTACTTCTCCGCCTCGGCCAGCCTCACCAACAAGCTGCGCAAGCTGGTTCCACAGGTCAGCGATTTCGAGTTTTTCGTCACCGACTCGGAACAGGAAGCACTGATACTGGAATGCAATCTCATCAAGAAGTATCGTCCGCGTTACAACGTCAGGTTAAAGGACGATAAGACATACCCCTACCTTAAGATCGATATCCAGGATGACTGGCCGCGGGTCTACATCACCAGACGCATGGAGCAGGACGGCAGCCGTTACTTCGGGCCCTACGCCAGTGCCACCTCGGTGAGAAGGGCGTTAAACCTGCTGAAACAGCTTTTCCCTTTCCGCTCATGCCGCAAGGAGATCACCGGGACCGATTACAGGCCCTGTTTGGAGTATCATATCCACCGTTGCGCCGGGCCGTGCGTCGGGGAGATCACCAGAGATGATTACCGGGATATCATAGATCAGGTGATAATGTTCCTTGAGGGCAAGCAGGAAGGCGTGGTCAGGAAATTGAGGGGGGATATGCTGGCAGCCTCGGCGTGTATGGAATATGAGCGCGCAGCCTTGCTCCGCGATCAGCTGCGCTCGGTGCAGATGGTGACCGAGCACCAGAAGATAACGTCGATCGAAAGGGGTGACCAGGATATCATTGCGCTGGCGCAGCACCGGGAACAGGCAATTGTGGAGGTGTTCTTCATCCGCGGCGGCAGGCTGGTGGAGCGCGACCACTTCGTGGTACAGGGTGTCCGCGACGAGGCGCCGGACTGGGTGATGTCAGGCTTTTTGAACCAGTTCTACAGCTCGGCGACATATGTGCCGCCGCTGATATTGCTTCAGCATCTGCCGGAGGATTCTATGTTGCTGGAGGAATGGCTGTCGAGCAGGAGGGGCAGTGGTGTCAGGCTCCGGTCCCCGCTGCGTGGAGAGAAAAGGAAGCTGGTGGATATGGTGGCGGAGAATGCGAGACAGAGCCTTGAGCAGATGATGGCCGCCAGGATTTGCGAGCAGGATGCCGCTGGTGCATTGTCTAAGATGCAGAGCGCACTGAATCTGCCCCAGATCCCCAATCGAATAGAGTGCTACGATATCTCGGATATAAGCGGTACATCGGCGGTGGGCAGCATGGTGGTGTTCGAGGGCGGACAGCCGAAGAAGGCGCACTACCGGCGCTTCCGCATCAAGACGGTCGAGGGGGCGGATGACTATGCCAAGATGCAGGAGGTGCTCAGGCGGCGCTTCAAAAGGGTGGTATGGGGGAAGTCTGTTGCTCATGGGCAAGGTAAAGATGAAAGCCCGTGGGGTATCATCCCAGACCTGGTATTAATCGATGGCGGAAGGGGTCACCTGAGCGCTGCACTAGACATAATGGAGGAGATGGAGGTCAACTTCATCCCCGTGGCCGCCATCGCCAAGGAGAATGAGGAGATATTCCGGCGTGGCCTGCCGGAGCCGATCGTACTTCCCCGTGACTCGGATGCACTACACCTGCTGCAGCGCATCCGGGACGAGGCGCACCGCTTCGCCGTCAGCTATCATCGCAAGGAGCGGAGCCGCCGCTCCATGGGCTCGGCGCTGGACAACGTGCCGGGCGTGGGCCCCAAGCGGAAGAGGGCGCTGCTGCGGAAGTTCGGCTCGGTGAAGGCGATACGGGAGGCGGGCATAGACGACATAGCGGCGGTCCCCGGCATGACCAGAACCCTGGCGCACAAGGTCAAGGAATATCTGTAGCCGGATTAGCCCTGCGGATCAGGCCGCCTTCTTCATCACCCACTCCTCGAAGTCGCGGGTGTAGCCTATCACCTTTATCTTCCACTGACCATCGACCTTAACGTACTGCTCGTCGTAGTACGCCCAGCCGGTCATAGTGGAGTTGGGCTGGATGAACAGGTAGTCGTGCATCTTCCACAAGGCCCGTGCCGTTGTGTCGCCGGTTATCTCTATCTCCGGCACGTGGCACTCGTGGGAGCTGATGAAGTCATCGCGGCCGATGGTGCCCTTCAGGAAGTCGAGTATCGCCTGCTTGTTGTTGAAGTCCAGGTTCTCGCCATAGTGGGCCTCGGCGTCCTCGGCAAAGCACTCCCCCATCTCGTCCCACAGGTTCTTATCGAGACAGCGGATATACTTGCCCTTAAGCTTCTTGATGGCCTCGATGTCCTCCAGCGCCTGGATCCGTCTCTCGATGTCCGACATGGTGTCCCTCCCTCTACAGTTCATTCAGCTTGCGGGTCAACGTCTTTGCATTCTCTATAGCGAAGCACTCGAAGTCGTTGTTGAAATAAATGTATACCTCTTCCTTGCCTTTGGCAAGCCCCGCTATCTTCAATGTCCAACTGTCGAGCTCCTCATCGCTGTAGCGGCTGCTGTACAGACCGCTGGAACCGTGGAAGCGGATGTAGGCGAAGTCGGCCGTCGCCAGCAACGGGCAGGCGAGTTCCGGCATATCGAACACGCAGATGCCGGCGTTATAGCGGCGCAGCATGTCGAAAACGGCGTCCTCCAACCACGACTCGTGGCGGAACTCGATCACGTATCGGAACCGTCGGGGCAGCATCGACAGAAAGCTTTCCAGCCTTTCGTCATCGCGTTTGAGGCCGGGGGGCAGTTGGAATAGCATCGGGCCCAGCTTGTCGTCGAGCTGGCGCGCCCGCGACAGGAAAGTCTCCACCGGCTCGGCGACGTTCTTGAGCCGCTTGACGTGGGTGATGAAGCGGCTGGCCTTAACCGAGTAGCGGAAGCCGTCGGGCGACTTGCTGTGCCATCCCTGGAACGCCTGCTCCGTGGGCAGGCGGTAGAAGCTGTTATTGATCTCGACGGTGGGGAAATGCTCGGCGTAATACTGCAGCCACTGGGCCTGAGGCAGCTTCTGGGGGTAGAACGTGCCGCGCCAGTGGGGGTACACCCATCCGCTGGTACCTATGAAATACTCAGCCACCCGCAAACCTCGATAAGGGTGATATCACTCGGTCTGGGTCCACTCTTCGAGCAGGCGCGATATGGCGGTGCTCTTTATGCGCCAGATGCCGTCCCGTTTAACGTACTCCTCGTCATAGTAGCCCCAGCCGGTGAGCGTCGATATGCCGGTGATGATCAGCCGGTCCTGCAGCGCCCACCTCGCCCGCGCCGTGGCCTCGCCGGTGATGTCGATCTCGGCATTGTGGCCGTGATGTGCGGTGGTGAAGTTATCACGCCCCACGGTGTTCTTGAGGAAATCGATGATGGCTTCCCTTCCCTCCAGCTTGATGTCGGGGCCGTAGTCCGCGGTAGCATCATCGGTGAATACCTCCGACATCTCGTTCCACAGGTTGAGGTCGACGCAGCGGAAGTATTTAGCCTTGAGCCTGCGGATGGCTTCAATATCGGAAAGCACCCTGACCTGTTTATCCAGCTCGGTGATGTCAGCCATAGTCTGCGACCTCCTTATTCGCTAGTGATTATTCCGCCTCTCCGGGTTTATCGAATTTGTACAGCTGGCTCAGTTTCAGGCTGGCGATGTCGTTTCGATTCCACATCTCCTCGTAGACACGGTAGCAATACATAGACTTGATCCTCCACTCGCCATCCTGTTTCACGTATTCTTCGTTGAACACGCTCATGCCGCCCAGCGACAGGTTGATCTCCGTCTCGATCAGGTAGGTCTTGACCTCCCACGTTCCCTTTGCGATACCGTCGCCGGTGACATCAATCTGGGGGTGGTGCCCCATGTGGGCGGTGATGCGGGAGGGGGGCAGAGACGTCCGGTAGAACTCCATGAGCTCATCCCGGCCATCGTATTTCATCGCCCCGCCCATGAAGCTGGCCCTGACATCCGCAGCCAGGCATTGCTCCAGATCCCCCCACCGCTTGCCGTCGAGACAGTGCAGGTAGCGGTGCTTCAGCCTCTTTATCGCCTCCACGTCCTCCAATATGCCTACCCTCTTTTCGATATCCGTTTGCTCTCCCATAACGATGCCTCCTATCGATGGTTATCTGTCTTTTCTACCAGTCTCCCTAAATCGCCCCCGCTGCCGAGCATGTCCTCTGCCCCGCCGATGATCGAGTCGGTCAAATCCTTAACCGGCATCACGCTGTCGATGACCCCCACCGCCAGCGAACCGCCGGCTATCCGCAGCGCCACCTCCACGTCGATGCCGCTGTCCCAGTCTATCTCACCTTCCGGCGAGCGCTTGAACATCATCTGCTCCAGGTGCTGGAGCCACTGGTCCATGGGCATGTCACCCCTTTTCCCCAGCAGCTTCTCATACTCCTCGGGGTCAGGCGGGGTCAGGGCACGCTCGCGGTAATCCTTGTCCCACGGCTGCGCATCTACCAGTGCCTGCTTGTGACGGATCGATATAGGACACTCATCGGTAGCGAGGAAGCGGGTGCCCATGTATATGCCCTCCGCACCCATCGCCAGGGCGGCGAGGAAACCGCGGGAATCGCCGATGCCGCCGGCGGCGATTATTGGTATCCGCATCTGCCTGACGGCGGTGGTGATGCTCACCAGCGTGGGCAGCTGGTGTATGCTCTTGAAGGCGGTGCCCTCCAGGCCGACGATAACAACGGCGTCGGCACCCTGCCTCTCGGCGGCGATGGCGTGCTGTACCGAGGCCACTTTATGCACCCACTTGAGTCCGGCCTCCTGTATGCGCCTCCCGTGGTTGTCGGCGCGGTATGCAGAGGTGAAGATGACCGGGACCCGCTCCTCTATGGCCACCTCCCGCATCCCATCGACGCTGGGGCACAGGCCTATCGACAGGTTCACGCCGAAGGGCGCATCGGTAACAGAGCGCGCCCTCCGGATATCCTCCCGCAGCCGTTCCGGTGTTCGCAGGGCACTGGCGGTGATTATGCCGAACCCGCCAGCGGCAGATACCGGCGCCGCCAGATCCGAACGCCCGAAGCCGCCGAAGGCCCCCTGGATGATGGGGTATCGGCTGCCGAGCAGCCGGGTTGCCCTGGTGTTCCACTTCATGCGAACCTCCGGCTGCATTATCTCAGGCAATATACCTGCCGTCAACCTTGATACGGTGTTGGCTTTGTGGTAGATTGCGATATATCGGGATAGGAACCAGCTGTGGACTTGGAGACTGATCGCGAGAGGCTGCTGGAGCGCCTGCGGAGGGAGATCGAGGATGAGCGGGTGCTGGAGACCATGGCTCGAGTGCCGCGCGAGCTGTTCGTGCCCGCAGAGAGCCGGCGATATGCCTATGACGACCGTCCGCTGCCGATAGGGCAGGGGCAGACCATCTCGCAGCCGTTCATCGTGGCTCTGATGACCCAGTCGATGGAGCTGACCGGTAACGAGAAGGTGCTGGAGCTGGGCACCGGCTGCGGCTACCAGACGGCGATCCTCGCCGAGATGGCCGGAAAGGTGGTTTCCGTAGAGAGGGTCGCCGCACTGGCAAAAATGGCGGAGCGCATATTGAAGAGCCTGGGATATACCAACGTGGAGATCCACCCTGCGGGCGATAGGCTGGGGTGGCCTCCCTGTGCGCCCTACGACGCGATAGTGGTTACCGCTGCCGCCCCTAAAATCCCACCGGAGCTGCTGGATCAATTGAATATGGGAGGGCGCCTGGTGATACCGGTCGGCTCGCGCTGGGAACAGAACCTGCTTCAGGTTATCAAGCGCGACGGTGAGCCGGTAGTGAGGAACCTGACCGCTTGTCGCTTCGTCCCGCTTATCGGGGAAGGGGCGTGGAGCGAGGAATAATCAGGGGTTCGGCTCTTCCTGCTTCTCTCGTTTGCCCTTGCGCGGCCACAGCCACCAGGCGGCCAGCGCTATCAATATAACGGCGGTAACCGCGACCACCGGTCCCCACCCCAGCCTGTCGAGCAATTCGGGGACGTAAAGGCTCAGCAGGGTGACAATGGTTCCGGATATGAGCACCCCGGCGCAGACCGGTATTATCGTATCCCTGAACCGCATCCCGAGGAGGTAGGCGGCAATTATCCCGGTCCATGCTCCGGTTATAGGCAGGGGGATGGCGACGAAGAGAGCGAGCCCGACCCGGCCATACTTCTCGATGAACTCGGCACGCCTGCGGGTGCGGTTGAGGAACTTCTCCACCAATACCCCGATGACACCCATCCTGGCTGAGAGCCGCCGTATCCGTTCCATTAAGAAGAAGAGGAACGGCACGGGAACGAGGTTGCCGACATAGGCTATTGGAAAGGCGTGGTACCAGTGCATGTCTAAAACGTTGATACCTATCGGGATCGCTCCCCTGAGCTCGGATATAGGCAGCATGGAGACGATGAAGACGATGAGGGGGTCTGCGATACCCCAATTGGTGACAACCTCTTCTATAGTGAACACCCAGATACGATACCAGCGATGAGCAAGCCTTGTCAAGCTGGCCCTTGTCCCGCTACCCAAAGGTTGATATACTAGCCACGATATGGATTACGAGACGGTCATCGGGCTGGAGGTGCACGCGCAGTTGCTCACGGAGAGCAAGATGTTCTGTACCTGCAGCGCGGACTACGCCAGCACGGAGCCCAATACCCACGTATGCCCGGTGTGCCTGGGTATGCCCGGCGTGCTGCCGGTCATCAACAGCAAGGCCCTGGAATACACGGCGATGACCGCCCTGGCGCTGAATTGCACCATACCCGAATACACCAAGTTCGACCGCAAGAACTACCCTTACCCCGATCTGATGAAAGGGTACCAGATATCACAGTACGACGAACCGGTGGGTGTCGGCGGCTGGCTGGATATCGAGGCCTACGGCCAGAAACGCAGGGCAGCTATAACGCGGGTGCACCTGGAGGAGGATACGGCCAGGCTGACCCATCGCTCGCCGACCCGAGGCGAATCGTACAGCTTGGTGGACGTAAACCGCGCTGGCGTGCCCCTTATGGAGATAGTGGGGGAGCCCGACCTGCGTTCGCCGGAGGAGGCCAGGCAGTACCTTATAAAGCTGCGCGCCATCCTCCAGTTCCTCGGTGTGTCCACCGGCAATATGGAGGAGGGCAGCTTTCGCTGCGACGCCAATATCAGCATCAGGCCGGTGGGCGGAGAGTACTCGGTGAAGGTCGAGATCAAGAATATGAACAGCTTCAAGGCGGTGTACCGCGCCCTGCAGTATGAGGAGCAGCGGCAACGAAGGGCGGTCGATGCCGGGGAGCGGCTGGTGCAGGAGACCAGGGGATGGGTGGAGGACAAGGGGATAACGGTGTCGCAGCGCAGTAAGGAGTACGCCCATGATTACCGCTATTTCCCCGAGCCGGATCTGCCGCCTATGGTATTCGAGCGGGATTGGGTGGAGGAGATCAGGGGACGGCTGCCCGAGCTCCCCGAGGCAAGGAGGGGAAGGTTCATGGCCGATTATGGCCTTACGGATTACGATGCCGGCCTGCTCACCCTGTCCAAGGCGACGGCTGATTATTTCGAGGCGTGCCTTGATTTACTAGAGGAGTCGAAGCGCATGGGACTGGCTAAAGCGGTAAGCAACTGGATGCTGGGGGAGTTCACCAGGCTGCTGAACGCTACCGATACCGAGATACAGGCATCAGAGGTCAAACCCGACCTGATGGTGGAGTTGATAAAGATGGTGGATAGTGGGAAAATAAGTGTGCCTACGGCTAAATCGGTGTTCGAGGAGATGTTCAGCAGCGGGAAGAGCGCTGTTGAGGTCGTCAATGATCAGGGCCTTACCCAGATAAGCGATGCCGGGGAGATAGGGAATGCGGTGGATAAGGTGATAGCGGCGAACGGTAAAGCGGTCGCTGATTACAGACAGGGGAAGGAACAGGCGCTCCAGTTCCTCGTGGGGCAGGTGATGCGGGAGACAAGGGGGCGCGCCAATCACGCTGTGGTTACTGAATTATTGAAAGAGAGGCTGGGGGAATAGCATGGAGACTTACCTTTACGTTGCACAGATAATTCTTGCTATCGTGCTAATCGCGGTTTTTCTGCTCCAGGTGAGGGGTGGCGGCCTGGGCGGCATATTCGGCCAGCAGACCGGCATGTATCGCACCAAACGGGGGATAGAGAAGACCCTGTTCCGCTTCACCATCGTCCTGATGGTGATCTTCGTCATCATATCGATACTTTCGGTGCAGGCCAGCGGCTAGCATTATGGCAATCATCACCCTGACCACCGATTTCGGCGTAAATGATCCCTATGTGGCGGTCATGAAGGGGGTGATACTCTCTATCGACCCCGAAGCCAACATAGTCGATATCAGCCACACCGTGAGGCCCCAGGACTTGGCTCAGGGGGCATACATCCTGAGTACAACGCAGCGTTACTACCCCATGGGATCCATACACATAGCGGTCGTTGATCCGGGCGTGGGAACCAAGCGACAGGCGATATTGCTGGTAACCCCGGGCGGGTTTTTCATCGGGCCCGACAACGGGGTGCTGGGCTACGTGGTGGAGGAATCACTGCCCAATGTGGAGGCTATAGCGCTGACAAACGAGCGCTACTGGAACACACCGGTTAGCAGTACCTTCCACGGGAGGGATGTGTTCGCCCCGGTGGCAGCCCACCTGTCGAAGGGGGTACCGCCCGGCGAGTTCGGTGATGTCATTCCATCGATCGCCACCATATTCATTCCCAGACCGCAGGTGGGGGAGGACGGCGTTCTCAAAGGCAGGGTGATACACATCGACCGCTTCGGGAACCTGATAACCGACATCAGGGAGGCCGACCTACCGCCGGCGCATCTGTTCGTCGAGGTCGGAGGGCACATCATCGATGACCTGAGCCCATCGTATGAAGAGGGCGAGGACCTGCTGGCGATCATGGGCTCGGAGAGCAGGCTGGAGGTTTCGGTCAAGAACGGCAGTGCTGCCAAGTTCCTCAAGTCCAGGGTGGGGGATGAGGTGAAGGTGGGGATAAATAAGGCTTCGCTCAAGGGTCGGTTAAGGAGGTAACGCGTGGCGGGTTTGAAAGTCTGGTTTCTGGAGACCAGGCCCAGCTTCCTGTTGCTGGTGCCGGTATGTGTTTTTACCGGCGTGGCTGCATCACTCTACGATGGCTACCCTTTCCGACCGCTGTACTTCGCCCTGGCCTTCATCGGAGCCCTGTTCGCACATATAAGCGTGAATGTGCTCAACGAATACTCGGACTACAGGACGGGCATCGATTCCCGCACCCAGCGAACGCCCTTCAGCGGCGGCAGCGGACTGTTGCCTGCAGGCTTGCTCAAACCCGGCCAGGCGCTGATGCTGGGGCTGGGCAGCCTGGCCGTGGTCGTTGCCATAGGCATCTATTTCGCAGTCATCTATACGTGGGCCATCCTGCCATTGGGGATCGTAGGGGTGCTGATCATCCTGCTGTACACGCCTTATCTGACCCGGTTGCCGGGGATAACCGAGTTGGTGGGGCCGGGGCTGGGGTTCGGGCTGATGGTGCTCGGCATGTATGTCACCCAGTCCGGAGCCTACCGTCTGTCCTCAGTGCTGGTCTCGCTGGTGGCCGGCCTGCTGATCGCCAACCTGCTGCTGATAAACGAGTTCCCCGACGTGGAGGCCGACCGGCCGGCAGGGAGGAAGCATTTGCCGATAATTATCGGCAGGGCCAAGTCTGCCTGGGTCTACTGTGCAATAGCCGTGCTGGCATATGCGGTGATAGTCATAGGGGCCGCTATCGGGTCGCTTCCGTTATGGGCGCTGCTGGGACTGGCCACGCTGCCGCTGGGGCTGAAGGCTATGACAGGGGCGCTAAAACATCACAGCGATATGCCAAGACTTATACCTGCGCTGGGGATGAACGTGATGAGCGTGCTGCTGACCCCCACGCTGATGTCGGTGGGCATCATCATCGCCACTTACACCGGATAGTGTTGCAGGTCCTATGCCTTATGACGCCACACCGTGCCCTTGGGTGTATCCTCAAGGGTGATGCCCAGTCCTGCCAGCCCGCTGCGTATGCTGTCGGCAAGCTTCCAATCCTTCCCTTTGCGCGCCTCTTCGCGCTTCCGCATCAGCAGCTCTATGTAGTGGGCTGCCGTCTGCTCTTCGTCGGGCTGCCCGATGCCTATCGATCTGGCCAGCTCGCTGAACGGAGTAGCATCCAGCTGAACCTCCCGCTCCTCCAGCGTCAGCCCCAGTATATCTGTGGATAGCTTCTTCAGTGTCGCCTGGGCTGTACCGACATCGTAGCCCTCCTCGGCGGCGCGGTTGATATCGCGAGCCAGATCGAAGAGGACGGCAAGCCCCTGTGCGGTGTTGAAATCATCGTCCATGGCATCGATGAAGCGTTGACGATGGAAAGCGGTATCGATCTCGGAACCCTTGGTGCCGCCCTCGCGGCAGGCTGCGGTGCGGAGACGCTCGACACCGCGCTCGGCGGACTCCCACCCTTCGTCACTGCAGGTCAGCGGGCTACGATAGTGGGAGCTGAGTATGAACAGCCGTATCGCATCCGGACTGTATTGCTCCAGCGCTTTCCTCACCGTTATCAGGTTGCCCAGCGACTTGCTCATCTTCTCGCCGCCGAGCTGCAGCAGCCCGTTATGCATCCAGTATTTGACGAAGGGCTTGACCCCGGTGAAGGCCTCGGACTGGGCTATCTCGTTCTCGTGATGGGGGAACACGAGGTCCTGGCCCCCGCCGTGGATGTCCAGCGTCTCACCGAGGTATTCCAGCGACATAGCGCTGCACTCGATATGCCACCCCGGCCTGCCCGGGCCCCAGGGGCTGTCCCACTGCGGCTCGCCGGGCTTGGCGCCCTTCCACAGGGTGAAGTCCAGGGGGGATTCCTTCTCAACTCCCTCCGCCGGCTCGCTGATCATGTCATCCAGTTTGCGATGGCTCAGCTTGCCGTATTCGGGGAAGCTGTTGACGCGGAAATATACGTCTCCACCCATGGCGTAGGCATGGCCCTTTTCCGTCAGCCCGTTTATGACCTCGATGATCTTGGGTATCTCCTCGGTGGCGCGGGGGTACAGGTCGACACGCTTTATGTTCAGGGCATCCATATCCCTGAAATACTCATCGATGAAACCTTCTGCTATCTCCTTGACGGGTTTGCCGGTTTGATTGGAGCGGGCGATCAGCTTATCGTCTATGTCGGTGAAATTCTGGACGTACTTAACCCTATACCCTCGATATTCCAGGTAGCGGCGGATGACATCGAACAGGACATAGCTCATGGCGTGCCCGATATGGCACTCGCTGTAGGGGGTGACACCACAGACGTACATCTTCACCGTATCGTCGGTGGGAATGAAGTCCTCTTTCTTTGCAGAAAGCGTGTTATATATCTTCATCATTCGCTCGTTTCCTCGATCAGAGCTACCGCATATGCGGCGATGCCCTCGCCTCGCCCTAACGGGCCGACACCGTTGGAGCTGGAGGCCTTGACCGATACCTGATTGCGATCGATGTTAAGGGTTGTGCAGAAGTTATCAACCATGTCGTCGATGTAGTCCGCCAGCCGAGGCCCCGCGCACACAATGGTGGAATCGATGTTCGCTATTCTGAAGCCGCGATCGACCAGTTTAGCACCGGTTTCCTTCAGCAATATCATGCTGGACATATCCCTGTAGCGGGGGTCGCTGTCAGGGAAGTGAAAGCCGATATCCCGCATGGCGGCAGCGCCGAGGATGGCATCGATCACGGCATGCACCAGCACATCGGCATCGCTGTGCCCGCCGAGGCCTCGCTCGAAAGCTATTTCGGAACCGCCGAGTATCAACGGCCTGCCCTCGATCAAGGGGTGAACGTCGTAGCCGAACCCTATACGCATATTCTATAACCTGACCGTCACCGGTCGATATTCTTCAAGATGGCCTCAGCGATGGGCAGATCATCGGGGGTGGTCACCTTGATGTTGGCACGCGATCCGGGGAATACCCTGACCTTATAGCCCAGGCGCTCCACCAGCATGGCGTCATCGGTGACATCACCCTGTGCCTGATGGTGAGCCTCGTTTATTATATCAAATCTAAATGACTGGGGGGTCTGCACCAACCAGAGGCGGTCACGCGATAACGTCCCTTCAACATAGAGATCGTCGGAGACGATCTTGATCGTATCGCCCACCGGGATTACCGGTATGGCAGCCCCGCTGTCGCGAACCACCTCCAGCGAATCCTCGATCAACCGTCGGCTAACGCAGGGGCGTGCCCCGTCGTGGATCAGCACCCAGCGGCACCCGCCGAGCCGCTGCAAGCCTGCCTTCACCGAATCCTGACGGCGCTCGCCGCCGGCACAGATGTCCTTCACCTTCGATATATCGTGTTCCTCGATCAGTTGCTTTCCTTCATTCAACCGTCCTTGGGGAAGCACCAGAACGATATCGTCGACGGCAGAACATGACTGAAAAGCACCAAGGGTATAAGCCAGCAACGGCTTCCCCGCCAGCGGGATGAATATCTTGTCCGTGCCGGCCATGCGCTTGCCCGCGCCGGCTGCAACAACGATAACCCCGACCCTTTCCATCGCTATCTCATCAATGTTGGATCACCACGGGATCAGGAAGTTCAGCAGCAGGCGCAGTGTCCAGTACCCGGCGAAGGCAACCAGCAGACCCTTGACCGTCTTGCCGGCGAACACCACCAGCATATATTTCCAGAAGGGGTAGTGCATGGCGCCAGCGACAGCCCCTACGATATCGAAGAAGAAGTTGGGTATAGCGGAGAACAGGAACAGCACTATGGTGCCGCGCCGCCGCATCCACTCCCTCAGCTTGATGTAGACCTTCCTGTTCTGCATCGAGCTGCGTCCGCTGAATCCCGCCATGTACGCCGGTATCTCGCCGATGGGCTCGCCGAGCCCCGCCATCAACCCCACCAGCCACGGGTTCAGTATCGCACCCATGATGAATATGAAAGGCAGGTGCGGCACCGGCACGATTATAACTGCAGCACCCAGTATGGCTATTATGAAAACGCCCAGGTAGCCATAAGCCTCTACATCTCCGGTCAAGCCTCTGCTGAAGTAGATGGCGATGCTGAGGACCGCTACAGCGATTATAGTGGTCAGGCTTACCCAGTGCCGCCTGATCCAGCGCCGCTGGACGATCGGCGCCAGTTCCTCTTCGGCGATAATGTCGATGGCATCCTCATGCTCATCCATAATGCTTCTGTGGTGAAAGGTTACAGATAAGCAGCGAGTAAGTCAAGGGGCATCCGCACGGGATCATATCCTGTCGGGGAACTGTGCCGATGCCGTCCCCCTACTTTCCCTTCTTGCGTTTGGCCGAGAAGGTGAATCCTTCAGCCCCCGTGCCGACCACAACGTGGTCGCCCTCCTTGAATTCCCCTTGCAGTATCTTGGTCGACAGCGGGTTCTCGATACGGCGCTGAAGAGTGCGGCGCAGGGGCCTGGCCCCGAACGTGGGATCGAAGCCTTCCTTGGCCAGTTGCGCCTTCGCCTCCTCCGTCAATTCCACCGTTATCCTGCGCTCCTCGAGACGCTTCTGGATATCCTTCAGCATCAGATCGACGATAAGGTTGATCTGCTCCTCGGTGAGGGGCTTGAATATCACCACCTCGTCGAGGCGATTGAGGAACTCGGGGCGAAATGTCTTCTTCAATGCTTCCTCGATGGCACGCTTCCGCTGCTCCATCTCACCCTTCGGCTCCTTAGAGAAACCCATAGAATTCCGTTCGAATTCCTCCGTGCCCAGGTTCGAGGTCATAATCACCACCGTGTTCTTGAAGTCAACGGTCCTGCCATGCCCGTCGGTGAGCCTCCCGTCCTCCAGTATCTGGAGCAGGATGTTGAACACGTTGGGGTGAGCCTTCTCCATCTCATCGAGGAGAATCACTTTATACGGCCGTCGGCGCACCGCCTCGGTCAGCTGCCCCCCCTCTTCATAGCCGATGTAGCCCGGCGGGGCTCCGATGAGCCGCGACACGGTGTGCCTTTCCATGTACTCCGACATATCCAGACGCACCATGGCTTCCTCGTCATCGAACAGGAATTCGGCAAGGGCGCGCGCCAGCTCAGTCTTGCCCACGCCGGTAGGGCCGAGGAATATGAAGCTGCCGATCGGCCTCCGCGGGTCCTTGAGCCCGGCCCGCGCCCGCCGGATGGACTCGGAGACCACCCTGACGGCATCCTCCTGCCCGATGATCCTCTGGTGCAGCCTGTCCTCCATCTGGAGCAGCTTATCGGTCTCCTCCTCCAGCATGCGGGACACGGGGATGCCGGTCCAGCTGGACACCAGATCGGCGATATCCTCCTCATCCACCACGCTGTCGATCTTTTCCTCCCGGAGCCATGCCTGTTTCGCTGTGTTGTACTCCTGTTCTACCGGGATACGCTCCATCTTGAGCCGGGAGGCGCGCTCGTAATCCTGCTTCTCGGCCGCTGCCTCCTCCTCACGGAGCAGCTGGTTAAGCTTCCTCTCCAGGTCCTTGACATTCTTGGGGGCGCTTTCGGTATCTATCCTCAACTTTGCCGCCGCCTCGTCTATAAGGTCCACCGCCTTGTCGGGGAGTTGTCGGTCGGATATATAGCGATGGCTCAGCTGCGCCGCTGCCTCCAGGGCGGAATCGGTGATTTGGATCTTGTGGTGCGCTTCGTATCGGGGGCGCAGCGACCGCAGCATCTCGACGGTGTCCTCCTCGCTGGGCTCGTCCACATATACGGGCTGCAGCCTCCGTTCCAGCGCGGCATCCTTCTCGATGTGCTGCCGGTATTCGTCCAGCGTGGTCGCCCCCACGCACTGCAGTTCGCCGCGGGCGAGGGCCGGTTTGAGCATGTTGCTGGCGTCGATGGCCCCTTCGGCGGCCCCGGCTCCGACCACGGTGTGCATCTCGTCGATGAACAGGACGATCTCTCCCTGTGACTGGCGGATCTCATCCATCACCGCCTTCAAACGTTCCTCGAACTCGCCGCGGAACTTGGCGCCGGCGACCAGCGCCCCCATGTCGAGGGCTATCACCCGCTTGTTCTTC
This sequence comes from uncultured Dehalococcoidales bacterium, assembly GCA_964649185.1. GTDB lineage: Bacteria > Chloroflexota > Dehalococcoidia > E44-bin15 > E44-bin15 > CAYUWM01. The sequence continues at coordinate 62,484 of CAZYOO010000001.1, read as the reverse complement.
AGCGAGTCGGGGGCATCGCCGCTCACGATCATCTGGGCCAGACCCTCCACGATAGCGGTCTTGCCCACGCCCGCTTCGCCGATGATTACCGGGTTATTCTTGGTGCGCCTGGTGAGCACCTGCATCACCCGCTTGATCTCCTTTTCACGCCCGATAACCGGATCCAGTTTCCCCGACTCGGCAAGCATAGTAAGGTCGCGGCTGTACTTCTCCAGCGCCCCGTATTTACTCTCGGCATGGGGGTCGGTTACCCGTTGGCTGCCGCGGATGTCACGCAACGCCGAATACAGGTTTTCCTGCTCTATGCCGAAATCGCGCAGTATCTGCGAAGCAGCCCCATCACGCTCAGCCGCCATGGCTATCAGGATGTGCTCGGTGCCGACGAACTCGTCCTTCAGCCGATCGGCCTCAGCAGAGGCGTTCTCCAACAGGCTTGCTGTGCGCGGCGTGGCGTAAAACGTTGTCCCCTCGTATGATACCTTGGGGCTTTGCGCCAGCACTTCCTCCACACGGCTGCGCACCTCACCGGCCTCCACCCCCAGCTTCTCCAATATATCGCCGGTCAGCCCCTTGGGCTGCTGCAGCATGGCGAGCAGGATGTGCTCCACATCCCACTGGCTGTGTTTATAGCTGCGCACCAACTCCTGGGAGCGGGCCAGCGTTTCCTGTGCCTGTTCAGTGAATCTGTCCTGTCTCATCATTCAACTCCCTGTGCAATCATATCTCGCCATATCATCAATCGTTTAATTATTGTTACTTCCTCCCCGTTTGAGGGCGGCGCCTGCTCGGCGGCAGCATCCTCTTGGGCCACAGGCCAGCCTCCCGCAGGCGCTCTATCTCGCGCTCGGTCTCCGCCATCTGCTGTTCGAGCAATTCGATGCGCTCGGTCAAACGCAGGATTACCTCCACGCCGGCGAGATTGACCCCCAGGTCGTTCATCAGCGTCCTCACCTGGCGCAGCCTCTCGATATCCCTGTTGGAGTACAGGCGCACCCTGCCCTTGGAACGAGACGGCTCGATCAGCCCCGCCTTCTCGTAATAGCGCAGGGTCTGTGCATGCACGCCGAGCATCCTGGCCACCACACTGATCACATAGCAGGGTTCAGAATTGCCTATGTTCATTTCTTTCACCTCGCCTCAACCGATTATCCATTGGGCCGCAGCCTCCGTAACTCCTCGAAAAGCTCTTTCTCGCGCTGTGTAAGGTTCTCCGGTATCACCACCTTTATCCTGGCGATCAGGTCTCCCTTGGCGGTATCCCCCATAACCGGCATCCCCTGCTGCTTCAAACGGAACGCCCTCCCGTTCTGCGTCTCCGGCGGTACCTTGAGGGAGAGCTTCTTCCCCTTCAGCGTCGGGACGCTGGCCTCTCCGCCGAGCACGGCGTCGGCTAGGGGAACCGAGACATCGACATAGATATCGTTCCCCTTGCGCTCGAAGACGGAATGCGGCCTCACCGATACTACGAGGTACAGGTCCCCCCGCGGCCCTTCCCCCGGGCCGGGCTCGCCCTTTCCGCTGACCTTTACGCGTGAGCCATCCTTGACACCCGGAGGCACCTTGACCTCCAGGCGGTGCGCCAGCACATCCTCAACAACCCTGGTGGTGCCGTGGTACGCCTCCTCCAGCGTTACCTCGGTGGGGTATTCAACATTCCTGCCACGGCGTGGCCTCTCGGGTGCAGCCCTGGCGCCGGCGCCACGGGCGAAGGTGGTGAAGATATCGCTTAGGTCACTGTAGTCACCCAGGTCACCGAAATCGACGAATTGCACCCGTGTGCCCTGCCTCTGGCCTGAATGTTTGGCGGAATCGGAGAAACCGGAGAAGCCGCCGAAAGGCCCCTGCTGCTGTGCGTCGAGCTGGTCGGCGTAGGGCCAGTTATCCCCGTACTTGTCATAGGCCTTCCTCTTCTTGGGATCGGAGAGGACCTCGTAGGCGGTATTGATATCCTTGAACCTCGCATCCGCCGATTTATCCCCCGGATTAACGTCGGGGTGGTGCTTACGAGCCAGCCTGCGATAGGCCTGCTTTATATCCTTATCAGAGGCCGATTTACTGACTCCCAGCACGTCGTAAAAATTTTTAACTGCCATATCAGTCACCCAACTACAACCATTATAAGGTATATATTACATCATTGTCAATAGTATACCTATCATAGGCTGATAATAAGTCTTGACAAATTGGTGTTATTATGTTATATTAATCCAGGTTAAGGAAGGAGGTGATAAGGAATGAACCTGATACGCTGGGATCCGTTCCGGGAGCTGGTGGGGATGCGGCAGGCCATGGATCGTCTGCTGGAGGGCGGTTATGTACGTCCTTCGAGGCCTCTGATGGAATGGAGCGAATTGGCGCAGCCTTCGCTGGACATGTATCAGACGGCTAAAGAGGTGGTGGTGAAGGCCGCACTGCCCGGTGTCAACCCCGAGGATGTGGACATCAAGATCTCGGGGAACACGTTGACCATCAAGGGCGAGACCAAACAGGAAGAGAAATCGGAGGAGGAGGACTACCTGTGCCGGGAGTGCCACTACGGCAGCTACTACCGGGCCATCACCCTGCCTCAGGCAATCAGGGGCGATAAGGCAGAGGCCACCTTCGAGGACGGCGTCCTCACCCTGACCATTCCAAAGACTGAGGTGGAGAAGCCCAAGAAGGTGGAGATCAAGGCGAAGAAGGCCATAGAGGGTGGAGCGAAGAAGCCCAAGGCGCCGAAGGCTAAGAAGGCGTCCAAGCCCAACAAAAAGGCCCCGCCCGCCAAGAGCGAATAGAGCCTGTCGCTTGATGATTAGAGGAGAGTGGACCGGGATCCACTCTCTTTCTATTTGCCAATCAGGTACTCCCCTTGAAAGCGAGCTCGATAAGCTGTCTCAAGATCCTGGCCGTGGCCCCCCAGATAACTTCGCCCCGATAGTCGAAAACGAACCCGGTCATGATTGAACCATCCAGGTCGTACACTTCTTCCCTATAGTTGTTCTCGTCGAGCAGCTCCGAGACGGGAACCTGGATCAGCGATTCGATTTCGTCGACGCTGACCTTGAATTCGTACGGGTACGGGATTACCCCTACATAAGGCGTGATCAGGAAGTTGCTGGTAAAGGTGCCCATGCTGTCCAGCTCCCCCAGTATGCGCACGTCCTCCGGCCTCACACCGACCTCTTCGAATGTCTCCCGCAGTGCGGTGTCTCTCAGGTCACGATCTGTTTCGTGCCGCCCGCCACCGGGGAAACATATCTGGCCCTTGTGATACTCGAGCATCTCGGTGCGTTTGGTAAGCAATATATGGAATTCCCCATCCTTCTCGAAAATGGGAACGAGGACAGCAGCAGGGGATAAGGGCACATCGCGTAATATCAAGGTCTGCTTATCGTGTTGTGCAAGGGACTCTCGAACATTTTCGATGAACGTATCCGGGTTTTGCCATTGCGGCTGTCTATCCATCATCCCTGCAGTTCAGAAACTGATAGCGCTCGTTTAATCTGGCGAGCACATTTGCCGCCCGATCCATAGTGGGGTAATACAATATCCTGCCCGATTTCTCTATCAGTGATACCGTTGCCGCTGTATCGGTGCCGTAGCACCAAAGGACAGCAGGTTTATCATATCTCTGCGTCAGCTTGAACGCCTCGACCAGCGTGCCGATGAGCGACATATGGGCATCCGGAGGGTCAGCCTCCACATCTGTGGGTGTTGTCCCCGGCATGATAACCAGCAGGCCATCTATATTGCTGTCGGCCAGCATCGAATCAATGGCGGTGTGAAGCACCTCCCCCAGCGGGTGCCCGGCGATGCGTGACGGCGGCCAGATATCGGCCGGGTTAGCGAAGGACTGCCACTCCGGGGCGATGGCCTTCATCCTCTCGATACTTTCAGGAGACAGCTCCGCCAGGCGCAGCCCGTGGCGATAGCATGCATCGGCAGCCAGGATACCACCTCCGCCGGTGATAGTGATGATGCCCACATCTCTGCCTCGCATGAGGGGCAGGTTGATGAATGCCTTGGAGAGGTCGTTGAACTCCTCTTCCCCGTTGGCCTGGATCACCCCGCACTGTTTGAAGGCAGCGGCGTAAACCTCGTCCCTCCCCGCCAGGTTGCCGGTGTGTGAGCGGGTGACATGGGCGGTGCCCTCTGACCTGCCCCCTTTGAGGGCGATGATCGGCTTTTTGTGGGCTACGCGGCGGGCCACATTCAGAAAGCGGCGTCCATCGTTTATGCCCTCGATGTACATCAGGATCACCTTGACCTCGGGGTCATCCTCGAAATACTCCAGACCATCTGAGAAGTCGATGTCACCGGTGTTCCCCAGATCGATGCCCTTGCCCACCATCGGGAAATCGGGCAGGCCGCTCATGAACATGCCCGTCTGACAGATGACGCCGATGGGTATGCGATGCATGTCCATCGGTACAAACGCCGAGTTGAAATTGCGGAACGCGTTGCCCGCACCGAACGTGTTGGGGCCGAGGACACGGGCGCCGCCGTCGTTGGCGACGCGGATGATCTCTCGCTGCAGCCTGCTGCCCTCATCGTCCCCGTCGGCAAGCCCCTGTCCCACCACTATTATCGCCCTTATGCCCTTCTCTGTACACTCCCTGACCAGGCCGATGGAACTGGCTGGCGGCACCAGTATCACCGCGAGGTCCACTTCACCGGGGATATCCTTCACTCTGGGGTAACACTTCACCCCCAGTATCTCCTCGGCTGCAGGATTGATGGGGTACAGTTTGCCCTCATACCCGTAGCGCAGCAGGTGCTCCAGCGCGTTCCAGCTGGTGAAGCCGGTCTCCCTGGTGAGCCCCACCAGTGCCACCGATTGCGGCTCCATGAAGAGTTTCATCTGGTCGACGGTGTTCAACGGGGTTTCCCTTCCACGATCTCCTCCCACAAGCCCAGCACCTTTATGCCGAGATCGGCAAGGTCGCAATCGGTATCGATCACCACGTCTGCATGCTTGATCTTCTCTGCAGTGGGGAGCTGGGCGGCGATACGCGCCCGCGCCTGCTCCTCGCTCAGCCCGATACGGTTCTGCAGGCGGTCGATGACCTTCTCTTCGGGGGCGATGGTAACCCATATCTGGTCAACGAGATCGGTCCACTTCGCCTCTATCAGCACGGCGGCCTCCAGTACCACCACCGGGACATCCCCTCTCCTCAACCGACTGAGCTCCTTCTCTATTACCTCCCTCATGCGGGGGTGTACGATCTGGTTGAGCAGGGTTAGGGCCAGGGGGTCGTGGAAGACGATATCGCCGAGCCTGCTGCGGTCTATCTCCCCGTCTTGTTTGAGGATCCATTCACCGAAGGCATCGACCATCTCTGTCCAGACATCGGTATGCGGCCTGTAGACCTCATGGCCGATCCTGTCGGCATCGATTACAACAGCCCCTCGCTCGGCGAGCATCCCGGATACAGTGCTCTTCCCGGTGAGGATGCCGCCGGTTAGCCCTATCACTAGCATGTCACTGAGCTTTGCAAGTATGTATACCGCTAATCCAGTCTAGCAATTCGGGTTATCGGCAGTCAAGCGGGTGCGGGGTTGCGCCTAACGGCGAATGTGCTAGAATGGGGTTGTGGGAGATAGCTGGCAATGAGAGAGGCACTGCTCTATCAGAAGCTCGCTGGCTCCAAGGTGCAGTGCAACACCTGCCAGTGGCGCTGCAAGATTGCACCGGGTAAGTCCGGGGTATGCAGTATGTACCGTAACGTCGATGGAGTACTGCATTCGCTGAACTACGCCGAGGTGTCCTCAATTGCGGTTGACCCCATCGAGAAGAAGCCGCTGTTCCATTTCCACCCCAGCAGCCGTGTATTCTCTATGGGGACGTGGGGCTGCAATTTCCACTGCAGGGGATGTCAGAACTGGCAGATCGCCTGCACCGACGTCTCCGCAATCGAACGGGAGTCACGCGTGATCCCTGCTGAGGATGCCGTGGAACTGGCAAAGCGTGAGGGCTGTCAGGGCATCGCATGGACATATAATGAGCCGGCCGTCTGGTTCGAGTACACCCTCGAATCGGCTAAGCTGGCCAAAAAGCATAACCTTTATACGGTATACGTGACCAACGGATATCTATCGCAGGAAGCCCTGGACATGATCGGCCCCTACCTCGACGGTTACTGTGTGGATGTTAAGGGCTTCTCCGACGAACTGTACCGCGACCTGGCCCGGATAGCGCATTGGCGCGGTATACTGGATATGACCGAGCGGGCAATGCACAAATGGGGGATGCATGTGGAAGTGGTGACCAACATCATGCCCTCGATGAACGATGACGATGAGCAACTCGAGGGTCTGGCAACCTGGATCCGTGAGAGGCTGAGCGAGTTGACGCCGTGGCACGTCACCCGGTTCTATCCCCAGCATGAGATGCAGCATATACCGCCGACCCCGGTGTCGATGCTTGAGCATGCCTACAATATAGGCAAGCAAGCGGGGCTGAAGTTCGTCTATACCGGTAACGTCCCCGGGCACAATGGAGAGAACACCGTCTGCTATTCTTGCGGCCATAAGGTTATCGGCAGGGTGGGGTACAGCATCGATATCGCCGGCATCAAGGGTTCAAGGTGCGGCTTTTGCGGCGCCGACCTCAATATCGCCACCACGAGGGGTGGCACATGATACGGAAGCCCGTCGTAGCCGGTATGTTCTATCCCGGCACTGCCCCCCTGTTGAGGCAGAAGATCGAGGATTTGATCGATAAAGGGGCGGTTAAAGAGGATGTAGCCGGCCTGGTGTCCCCGCACGCCGGCTACATGTACTCCGGCCACGTGGCCGGAGCCGTTATCTCACGCGTGCTGTTAAAGGATACTGTCGTTATTATGGGCCCCAACCATACCGGGATGGGCCGGCCGTTCAGCATAATGGCGGAAGGGGTATGGCAAACACCCCTGGGCGATGTAGAGATAGACTCTGATCTGGCAACAGCCATAATGGAGGCGGCTCCCCCTCTGGAAGAGGACCGTGTAGCACATCTGGATGAGCATTCCATCGAGGTACAGCTGCCGTTCCTGCAGTATTTCAAGCAAGACGTGAAGATAGTTCCCATCGTGCTTGCCCAGGGCACGGGCGATATCTACAAAGAGATAGGGAAGGGTATCGCAGAGGCCTGCAAGGCGTTGGGGCGTGAAGCGGTGATCATGGCCAGCAGCGATATGAATCACTACGAGCCGCAGCATATAGCCAGCGAAAAGGATAATATGGCCATAGAGGCGATACTGGGGCTGGATGAGGATGAGCTGATCAGAAGGGTCGCCGAATTCAGGATATCGATGTGCGGCTATGGCCCTACGGTGGTGATGCTATCTGCCTGCAAGCAGATGGGTGCGACCGGGGCTGAACTGGTGAGCCATCAGACAAGCGGCGATGTGACCGGTGACCACTACAGCGTGGTAGGCTATGCCGGCATTCTGATAAAGAGGGGGTGATGCTATGCATCCGCTGGTTAAGCTGGCGAAGGATACGATCGAGGGCTATATAAGGGATGGAAAGATACCTGAGCCTGCGGGCTTTACGCTGGAGATGGAGGAGCGTGCCGGTGTATTCGTGTCGCTGAAGATTGGAGGCATGCTGCGGGGGTGCATCGGCACCTTCGAGCCGGCCAGGGAGAACGTGGCACAAGAGATCGTTGCCAATGCAATCAGCTCGGCGACCCGGGACCCGCGTTTCCCGGCGGTATCACACGATGAATTGAAAGACCTGGAATACAGCGTCGATGTGCTGTCGAGGCCGGAGCCGGTAACCGATATAGGGGGGCTGGACCCCAAACGATACGGTGTGATCGTGGAGAGCGTCGGCAGAAGGGGACTGTTGCTTCCCGACCTCGAGGGAGTGGATACTGTGGCCAAGCAGATCGAGATATGCCGTGCCAAGGCAGGTATCTCGGCAGATGAGCCGGTAAAGCTATACCGCTTTGAGGTCAAGAGGTATCGATAGGGGGTACCACCGATCCAAGGACTCGATATGTGTCGATATGGATATGTTGATCAGAGGCGAGATGAGTGAGGGATGCATGTGGGGGTAGACAGACTTGACTTCATGTGTTATAATAACTAATTCTGCTGAAATAGGCAGTTTGGGTTATTGTGTCTAATAAATGAACTTTTTAATATGTGAGGTGAAAGGCAGCACTGAAATAGTTTTATAGGCACCAGCACTATCGCAGACAGAATACGTGCCTATGCTTTTTAGTCAAGGGGTGATTAAGATGGCTGATAAAGAATTTCCGCAGGGCAAAACCATTCACTTCAGCGGAGGGCTGGAAAATTCAGCGGATAAAAAGAAGAAGGATAACTACAAGAAGGCCAGCACCCTCTTAGAACAGGGCAAAGAGGGTGAGGCCATCGATATCCTGCGCAAGACCCTAGATCTGGATCCGACCATCAACGAAAGGGCTGCCCTGTTCGTGCTGATAGGCAACTGCCATTTCGCGCTTGGCGAGATGGACCAGGCTGCATCCCGCTACCGCGGGGCTGAATCATCGGCGAAGCAGGCCAGGGATACAGAGGGGGCCGCAGCCGTTACCGCTAACCTAGGCCTTGTAAACCACGTCAATGGCGAGATCGATCAGGCATTGGAGCTATACGATAGCGCCCTTAACCTGGAGAGAGCTATAGGCAACAGGGCTGGTGCAGCCACTATACTCACCAACACGGGCATTGCATACTGGCAGAACGAGGAACTGAAGGCAGCGCTGGATAATATGGAGCAGGCTGTCGAGATATATAAGGATATTGAAGATAAAGGCAGCGAGAAGCTCGTTGCCGGATACTTGAAACAGGTTGATGCAGAGCTTAAAGCGGCAAGGGCGAAGAAGGAAGAGGAGCCCGAGCCCGAGCCCGAGCCCGTGGCTGAGGAGAAGGAAGAGGAGCCCGAGCCGGAGCCTGTGGCTGAGGAAAAGGAAGAGGAGCCCGAGCCCGAGCCTGTGGCTGAGGAGAAGGAAGAGGAGCCCGAGTCGGAGCCTGTGGCCGAGGAGAAGGAAGAGGAGCCCGAGCCGGAACCGGAGCCGGAACAGGAACCTGTGGCCGAGGAGAAGGAAGAGGAGCCCGAGCCTGTCGTTGAGGAAGTGAAGGCTGAAGCGCCCGAGGAACGTGGCGATGGCAGGGGGGCTATCGACAGGGCGGTGGAGGAGGTGCTGAGCGGCACCGATTCCGCGCTCCAGATACGGCCGGATGTAGCCAGTCGCATTGGGGCGGGCATAGGCCCCGGAGACGTCGGCGTTCTCTATTGGAGAAAGGGTGAGGTCGATAAGGCCCTCGAGCTCTACGAGCAGGTCTTCGAGATCGGCAGGGAGACCAGCCGCCGGCTGGAGGAGGCTGCCGCCGCTCTGGCTACCGCCCTGGGTAATGTCGGCATCATGTACAGCTTAAGGGGCGATCTGGACAATGCCCTCGGTTATTTCAAACAGTCGCTGACCATAAACAAGGACATCGGTCATCTTGCCGGTGAGGCCGAAGACCTGAGCAGCATCGGCAACATCTACCTGCTGAGACGCGATCTGGACAAATCGCTGGAACTCTATACGCAATCCCTGGAGATCGAGAGGAAGCTGGGGCGGAAGTGGGGCGAGGCCAACGCTCTGGGCAATATAGGGTTGGTACGAGCCGCCAAGGGCGAGAAGGATGAAGCGCTGGATAACCTCAACGAAGCGCTCAAAGTGTTCGAAGAGCTGGATGCCAAAGCGGAGGTGCAGCGTACCTCCCGGAATATTGAGGACATCAAGGGCAAAACGAAGGTTAAGTAACACTACCACCTGACGAGCATTAACCCTCTTTTGAGCAGCTTCCTCCTGAAGGCGGCGAAGGAGGGTTTCGATTTGCAGTGGAGCAAGTGAGAAGTACAGCGGCAATCCGAGGAGCCGAAGCCGGCGGCGATATCGCTAGCACCAAAGAGTTCACGTGCCTCCCGGCACAGGACGCATTCGAGCCGTCGATCGTTGCGCAGGTACCAGACATCCACTATCTCAGCGTACTGCAGCAGGTAGTCGATATGCCAGTGAAGCCGCTTGTCGGGCCTCAGGTGCCGCTTTATCCTCGCTTCTAGGCCGCCGAGCGCGCTGCCGCAATACAGATAGTAACCGAGAGGGAGCTGGAATTCGCCCAGCTTGCCCACGGTTAATGTCGCTTCGTTCCTGACCTTTATAAGAAGTGCATAAGTGCCTCGGTCCACGGTTCAGATTGTACCTCCAGACAGGCGCTTGGCTCAATACATGTGTGTATGATAGACTAGCGCCATGACCATCGTCGGCCGGCGTGACAACCCATGCAGCATGCTGTATGCAAAGCGTTAACGGTTAGGATGAAATCGAGATTGCTCACATTACTCAGGAGGTATTCCAGCGAGATTGCTTTTTTCATCGCCGCCCTGCTGGTGGTCATCATCGACCAGGTCAGCAAGCACTTCATAAGGACAGGCCTCACGCTGGGGCAGAAGATGCCCGAAGAAGGCTTTTTCCAGATCACGTACAGCGTAAACACCGGCGGGGTCTTCGGGCTATTCGCCGACCAGGCCTTCCTGATAACCATAATAGCGGCTGTCGGCATAATCGCCATCCTGATATACTCACGCTATCCGGCCTTCAACGGCTTGCTGGTCAGGATATCCCTGGGTCTGATACTGGGGGGTGCCGTCGGCAACCTTATCGACCGTATCCGTTTCGGCTGGGTGACCGACTTCATCGACATCGGCGGATGGCCGGTGTTCAACCTGGGAGATTCCGCCATAGTTATCGGGGTCATTCTTATCCTGTATCATTTCATCTTTAGAGCCAGGAAAATCGAGGCACAGAAGACGGAAGACAAAGAGGATGAGCCAGAAGCTTGAGTTCGCCGTTTCCGGTTCGGGGGCCCGCCTCGACATCTATATGGTCGAGTGTTACCCCTGGATGTCCCGCTCCCGCATCCAGAGGCTTATAAAGGAAGGTTACATAACGGTAAACGGTCGCTCCGCAAGAGACAGCCTCAAGCTTAAGGAAGGCGACAGGGTGGAAGCCATCATCCCTGTTCCCGAAGTGCTCCAGCCTGAAGCGGAGGATGTTCCCCTGAACATCGTCTACGAGGACAGCGACCTGCTGGTGGTGGACAAGCCCGCCGGTATGACGGTACACCCGGCGCCAGGTCATACACGTCACACCCTGGTGAACGCTGTCCTGGCTCGTTGTCCCGATTTCGCCTCCGATGGGTCGGTGCGCCCCGGAATCGTGCACCGGCTGGACAAGAACACCTCCGGGCTGATGGTAGTGGCCAAGCACGAGGAGGCGCGACAATATCTTATAGATCAGTTCAGGTCGCGGACAGTGCTCAAGCGATACTTCGCACTGGTCGAGGGGCACCTGTCACCGGAGGAGGGTATCATCGAGGCACCCATCGGCCGTGAGCCGCGCAGCCGGAAGCGGATGTCGATAGTGGAAGACGGCCGTGAAGCACGTACCGCTTATCGTGTGCTCAAGTATATCGGTGGCTATACCCTCCTGCAGTTGACACTACAGACCGGGCGTACCCATCAGATAAGGGTACACCTCTCCGCCATAGGCTATCCGGTGGTGGGAGATGATGTATACGGCCGGAAATCCCCTGCTTCGCCAATACTGAGCCGCCAGTTCCTGCACGCCTGCCACCTCGGTTTCAAGCTGCCCTCGAGCGGCGAATGGGTGGAGTTTCACTCTGACCTGCCTAAAGAACTCGATGAGGCATTAGAGCGCATCTCGCTGTTGTAGCGGTACTACATCTGGGATTGACGACTGTGATATAATTTGCACCACAGCAGCAAATGCTGTTTTGTCAAACAGAGCGACAAAGGAGGGCGAACATGGTACAGCAAAGAACCAGCGGCATGGCGGTGACTGCACTGGTGTGCGGCATCTGCGGTCTGGTGATCCCTTATCTAGGACTTCTTCTATCAATTTTAGCCATAATCTTTGGCGGGGTGGGAATATCGCAGACCGGCCGCGATGCATACCTCAAAGGTCGCGGGATGGCTATAGCTGGATTAGTACTCGGCATCGTAGCCATCGTTCTGTGGATTATTGTATTCCTGCTAATCGGTTGGGCCTTCTGGTCGAGTAGCTCAGTTATATATTATTAGCAGGAGTTGTTTTTCCTAAAGCTGCTTCTCGATCTTGGCCCACGAATCGCGCAGCGGTATGGTGCGGTTGAACACGAGGTGATCGGGAGAGAAATCCTTCGAGTCGACGCAGAAGTAGCCCAGCCTCTCGAACTGGTAGCGGCTGCCCGGAGCCGTGCCGGCGAGGCTGGGCTCGACATAACCGTTGACTACCTGCAGTGAATCCGGGTTGAGCACGCCAAGGAACCCCTCGCCACCGACAGCCTCCATGGGGTTCTCTGCGGTGAACAGCCGGTCGTACAGGCGCACCTCGGCCTCAATCGCTTGGGAAGCAGACACCCAGTGGATGGTGCCTTTAACCCTGCGCCCGTCCGGCGGGTTCCCGCCGCGGGACTCCGGGTCGTACGTGCAGTGCAGCTCTGTTACCTCGCCGGTGCGCTCGTCCTTTTTCACATCCACGCAGGTCACCAGATAGGCATATCGCAGCCGCACCTCACGTCCCGGGGCCAGGCGGTAGAACTTGGCCGGCGGGTCCTCGCGGAAGTCGTCCCGCTCGATATACAGCACTCGCGAGAAGGGCACCTTGCGCGTCCCCATAGCGGGGTCCTCCGGGTTGTTCACCGCATCCATGTCCTCTACCAGTCCTTCGGGATAGTTGTCGATCACCAAGCGCAGGGGGTTCAGCACGGCCATGACCCGGGGGGTACGCTTATTCAGATCCTCCCTGATGCAGTGCTCCAGCAGCGCTATATCGATAACGCTGTCGGTCTTGGCCACGCCGACGCGTTCGCAGAAATCGCGGATGGACTGCGGTGTGTAACCGCGACGGCGCAGGCCGGCGATGGTCGGCAACCGCGGATCGTCCCAGCCGTTGACGTATCCCCCCTCCACCAGCTGCAGGAGCTTGCGCTTGCTCATCACGGTGTAGCTCAGGTTGAGGCGGGCGAACTCTATCTGCTGCGGATGATAAACGCCCAGCTGTTCTAGGAACCAATCGTAAAGCGGGCGGTGGTCCTCGAACTCCAGCGTGCAGATGGAGTGGGTGATGCCCTCGATGGAGTCCTCCAGGCCGTGGGCCCAATCGTACATCGGGTAGATGCACCATTTGTCGCCGGTTCGGTGGTGCGTGGCGTGCGATATGCGGTACATGGCCGGGTCTCGCAGGTTCATATTGGGCGATGCCATGTCGATCTTGGCGCGGAGCACCCGCGAGCCGTCCTTGAACTCGCCGGCCCTCATGCGCTTGAACAGGTCCATGTTCTCCTCGATCGACCGATTGCGGTGGGGGCTCTCCCTGCCGGGGTCCACCAGTGTGCCGCGGTACTGCCGTACCTCTTCCGCGCTCAGGTCATCCACGTAGGCCTTGCCCGCCTCGATCAACTGGACGGCATAGTCATACATCTGCTCGAAGTAGTCCGACCCGTAGTACAGCCGGTCCTCCCAGTCGAAGCCGAGCCATTTCACATCTTCGATGATTGATCTGACGTATTCGTCCTCTTCCTTGGATGGATTGGTGTCATCGAAACGCAGGTTGCATAGGCCTCCGTACTGGTCGGCGATGCCGAAATTGAGGCAGATGGACTTGGCATGCCCGATGTGCAGATACCCGTTGGGCTCCGGCGGGAACCGCGTATGCACACGGCCTTCGTACTTGCCGGTCTTGAGGTCTTCATTGATAATATTACGTATGAAGTCGGAGGGGGCCGCTGCCTCTGCTGCGCTCATATCGATACTCTTCGATTCCTAGCTAAAACTACATTGTCCGATGGCCTTTGTCAAGGGTCAAGCCGGCATCGATCGCTCGTGTCACATGGACGGCCGTTTACCATTGGTGTTAGAATATGGGTCAGTCGATGACCGGTTATGAGTGAAGAGAACATCCGGGTGCGCTACGCCCCCAGCCCGACAGGGCACCCCCATATCGGCAACATCAGGACCGCCCTGTTCAACTGGCTGTTAGCCCGACACAGCGGCGGCAGTTTCATCCTGCGTATCGAGGACACCGACCAGTCGCGCAAGGTGGAGGGGGCGCTGGAATCCATTCTGGATAGCCTGCGCTGGCTGGGGCTGGACTGGGATGAAGGGCCGGAGGCGGGCGGCGAATTCGGCCCGTATTTCCAGTCGCAACGAATCGATCTTTATCATGAGCACGCCCGCCGGCTGCTGGATAGCGGAAACGCCTACAAATGCTACTGTTCCTCGGAGCGGCTTGCCGCCATGCGTGCCGATATGGCAGCGCGCAAGGAGTCGATGCGCAGCTACGATCGACACTGCCGTGACCTCAGCCTGGAGCAGCAGGCGGAGCTGGAGGCGAAGGGCATAACGCCGACCATACGCTTCAAGGCTCCTCTTGAGGGCAAGACGACATTTAACGACCTCATCCGCGGCGATATCACCTTTGCCAACAGCGAGCTAGACGACCTGGTGCTGCTCAAGTCGGATGGCTATCCCACTTATCACCTTGCCAATGTCGTCGATGACCATTTCATGCGTATCACCCACATCATGCGTGCCGATGAGTGGCTCTCATCCACCCCGCGGCACGTCCTGCTGTACAGGGCGTTTGGCTGGGAGCCGCCGATTTTCGCCCACCTTCCGATGATACTGGGGCCGGACAAGTCCAAGCTGAGCAAGCGGCACGGCGCAACATCGCTTACCGAGTACCGCGACAAAGGATACCTGCCCGAGGCGATGCTGAACTTCCTCACCCTCCTCGGCTGGGCGCTGGATGACAAGACCGACATCATCGACCGCGAAGGCCTGATCAAGCACTTCACCATCGAAGGCGTCTCCAAGACAGCGGCTGTCTTCAGCCATGAGAAGCTGGACTGGATGAACGGCGTTTACATGCGCCTTCTCGTCGAAGAGAAAGGCATCGAGGAGTTCACCGCGCGGGCGCTGCCGTTCCTGGAAGCGGGTCTTCCCCAGACAGTCGAGCGCCCCCTCGATCGAGGATACTTGAACCGCATCGCGCCGCTGATCTACGAGCGGGTGAAGCTGCTGAGCGACGCACCGGAACAGGCCGAATTCTTCTTCGCCGATGAACTTGACTACGACCGCGAGTCGCTGCTGGTGAAGGGGCTGGATAAGGCAAAGGTAGCAGAAGCGCTCGATATATCCAAGGAACGACTGAAGGATTGCTCATTCGATGCCGATGAGATGGAGAGCATACTACGCCTTCTGGCTGAGGAGCTGGGATTGAAGACTGGGCAGTTGTTCGGCCTGCTGAGAGTGGCGGTCACCGGCCGCACCGCGGCGCCGCCGCTGTTCCAGACGATGGAGGTGCTGGGCAGGGGACGGTGCCTCAATCGCATTACGGCGGCGGTGGATAAGTTACAGGATTGACAACCTCGTTCCGCTGATTTAATCTTGATACGGGTGATCGGATGTATTGCGAACTGTGCATGTATTTCAATGCGCCTGTGGAGTGCAGCCTGCACGGCAGGTTGACGGCGGAGAGTAAGGTGCAGGGGTGTGAAAGCTTCATCGAGCGCCCGCTGATGATATGCGGCAGCCCGGGGTGTTGCGGCCTGTCCGGCCTGCCAGCCGCCGAGCCGACGGAGGAAGCGGAGGCGGACAGGAAGCTTAGAAAATAAATATTATTACTGCCACGCTGGGGAATCGTCTAGCGGTAGGACGACAGACTCTGGATCTGTAAGCCCAGGTTCGAATCCTGGTTCCCCAGCCATTTTTATGCCCCATTGCTCATTCGAGCTTCCTGGTATTGGGCAGGGGACGGAACCGCAGCCGCATCAGCCCGCCCATGTCCTCGCGGACCGTTTTTATGATGTCGACCCTGGTATCAGTATCCTCCACCCAGGTAACCGGCACCTCCTTTATCCTGTAGCCCTTCATGCCGGCCAGGAGCAGCAGTTCGGTGTCGAAGAACCACTCTTGATTCTGTATCAGCGGCACCAGCTCGTCCACTGCCTTGCGGCTCACCGCCTTGAACCCGCACTGCGCATCGTGCCACTTGGTGAAGAACAGGGCCTTGATGATGAAGTTGTAGCCCCTGGAGGTGAGCTCGCGCTTGAAAGAACGTTTAACCTTCGATTGGCCGAGCAAGCGGGAGCCGGTGGCCACACCGTAGCCCTCCTCGATGGCCTGGATGATCCTGGGGAACGCGTCGAGTCCGGTGGAGAGGTCAACATCCATGTAGCTCACGATATCTGAATCGCTCTCCAGCCAGACCTTGCGCAGGGCGCGCCCGCGCCCCTTCTGGTCGATGTGAACCGCCGTTACCTCGGGATACTCCTTGTCCAGCCCCTGAGCCACCTCCCATGTCCTACGGTGGAGGCATTATCCGCGATGATGATCCTCCACTGCTTATCGAGGTTATTCTTAAGGAAATCCCGGAGCGTGGCCACGCTCCGGGCTAAAACGTGCTCCTCGTTGTAGACCGGTATCACCACGTCCACAGTGGTCATATAACCCTCCCTCTCAAGCATTAATGCTTGAAGTGACGCATCCCGGTGAACACCATGGCCATATTATACTCGTCGGCCACCTTTATGGCATCCTCGTCACGCTTGGACCCGCCGGGCTCGATTATGGCGGTGACCCCCGCCCTGGCGGCCAGTTCGACCCCGTCGGGGAAGGGGAAGAAGGCATCGGAGCCGAGGACACTGCCGGAGGCACGCTCTCCGGCCTTCTTCAGGGAGATGGCCACACTATCCACCCGGCTCGGCTGGCCGGCCCCCATGCCCAGGAGCTCGCTGTCCTTCACCAGCACTATGGCGTTGGACTTTACGTGCTTCACCGCGCGCCAGGCAAACAGCAGGTCCTTGATCTCCTCAGCGGTAGGCTCTCGCTTGCTCATGGTGCGCATCGGCACCTCGTCGGGGGTGAAGTCGGGGGTCATGACGACGATGCCCCCGCCGCTCGACCGGCGGTACTCCAGGGCTGACATCCTGCCGGTCACCCCCGCCACCTTGAGGATGCGCATATCTGCCTTCTTCTTCAGCAGGGCGAGGGCTTCCTCATCGTAATCCGGTGCGATGATGCCGTCGAAATGCGTCTTGTTGATCTCCTGGGCGGTGGCCATATCGATCTTGGTATTCGATGCAACGATGCCGCCGAAGGCGGATACCGGGTCGCCGGCAAGCGCCCTGCGATATGCCTCGGCCAAGTCATTGTGCGAGGACAGCCCGCACGGATTGGTGTGCTTGATAATGGCTATGGTGGGGGCGGTGAAATCACACGCCGCCCTCAGGGCACCGTCGATATCCAGGATATTGTTGTACGACAACGGCTTGCCCGAAAGCTGAGCGGCGCTGGCGATGCCGGGCTCCCCCTTGCCGATGACCTGCTCCCGGTAGAAGGCGGCCTGCTGGTGCGGGTTCTCCCCGTAGCTCAGGTCCTGTATCTTCTTCAGGGCGACGGTCATCTCATCAGGGAAAAGCACATCCGCCGGCCTGAGGTAGCCGGAGATAGCGGTATCGTAGATGGCGACATGCTGGAAGGCCTTCTGCGCCAGCCTCTTCCGCTCCTCGATGCCGATCTCGCCGGCGCGCAGTTTATCCAGTATAGGGGTATAGTCTGAAGGGTCGACCACCACCAGCACGTGAGGGAAATTCTTGGCGGCGGCGCGGATCATGGTCGGCCCCCCGATGTCGATGTTCTCCAGCGCCTCCTGCAGACTGACCCCATCCTTGGAAACCGTCTGGACAAACGGATACAGGTTGACCACGATCATGTCGATCGGGGTTATGCCCTTCTCCGCCAGTTGCGCCATATGGCCCTCGATATCCCTGCGGGCGAGGATGCCGCCGTGGACCATGGGGTGCAGCGTCTTGACCCGCCCATCCAGTATCTCGGGGAAGCCGGTGATGTCCCCCACCCCTTTGACCGGCACCCCCGCATCCTGCAGCACCTTTTTGGTGCCCCCGGTGCTGAAGATCTCCACGCCCAGTTCATTGAGGCCTTTGGCGAACTCGACCAGCCCCTGTTTGTCCGAAACACTAAGTATTGCGCGCAACTAGTACCTCCTTAAATTAGTTTATGTGTGCTGTCCGTCATCTCGTTCTTGACACGAGCCTATGACCCCATCCCCCAACTGGGCTCGCCGACGTTGGCGACCATTACTGTAGGATCACCCTATCCCCATTCCCTTGCTCGGTGATCTCACCTATAACCCTGGCATCTGACACTGCCCCGACGAATTCAGTCGCGGTATCGGGGCTGCAGATGACCAGCATGCCCATCCCCATGTTGAATACGCGGTACATTTCGTCCCGATCGATATTGCCCTGCTCCTGTATCAGCGAGAATATCGCCGGAACCTCCCACGCATCACTGTCGATCCTGGCTGCCAGTCCCCGGGGGATGGTACGGGGCAGGTTTCCGGGGATGCCGCCACCGGTGATATGGGCCAGCCCTTTGATTCGAGAGAGCCACGGCTTCAATGCCGTGAAATAGCAGCGGTGGGGCTCCAGCAGTCGCTCGCCCAGCGTCATGCCAAGCTGGTCTTGGAACCGCTTCAGCACCGTGGGGTCCCTGTCCGTATCGAACACCTTGCGCGCCAGGGAGTATCCGTTGGTGTGCAGCCCGCTGGAGGGCAGGCCGATGATCGCATCGCCGGCTGAAATCGATTCGCCGGTGAGGATGCCATCCTTTTCCACAGCGCCGACTATGAAGCCCACGATGTCATATTCCCCCTCGGGGTACAGCCCGGGCATCTCGGCGGTCTCCCCTCCGATGAGGGCGCACCCTGCCTCGGCGAGGGCTTGGGCCATCCCCCCGGTGACGCTGGTTATCACATCCGGGATGAGTTTGGACATAGCGATGTAGTCCAGGAAGAAGAGGGGGGATGCGCCGCAGGCCAGTATGTCGTTCACACAATGGTTTACTATGTCTTTTCCGATGGTGTCGTGTTTGCCCAGGACACAGGCGATCTTAAGCTTGGTGCCCACGCCGTCGGTGCTGGAGACCAGAACCGTCTGTCGATACCCCGTAAGCTCAAAAAGGCCGCCGAAAAAGCCGACATCGCTCAACACCCCGGGAGTGAATGTGGCTCGTGCCTGCTCCCGTACTACTTTTACTACGCTATCGGCGACATTGATATCCACACCGGCGTCGCGATAGGTTCTCTTCTCCCCCTCAGCACCCAACACTCACCGCCTGGCCGTCTCCAGTTTCATCTTATCCATCCCCAGCTGAACCGGTACCGGATACTCACCGGTGAAACAGGCGAGACAGAACAGGTCCTCGGGCAGGTTAACCGCCTCTATCAGCCCCTCCATGCTCAGGTAACCTAAAGAGTCGGCACCGATAAACTCCGCGATCTCGGGAATATCCTTCTGTGCGGCTATCAACTCCCAACTGGTAGCCATGTCAACCCCCAGGCAACAGGGGAAGCGAATCGGGGGTGCGCAGATACGCATGTGTACCTCTTTCACGCCCGCCCGTCTGAGCAGGGCGATAACCCGCGGTGTGGTGGTGCCGCGGACGATGCTGTCATCCACCAGCACCACACGCTTGTCCTCCAGCCTCTCCGGCATGGGGTTGAACTTGAGCTGAACCCCGAGGTCCCTGATCCGCTGGTGCGGCTCGATGAAGGTGCGGCCTACATACCGATTCTTGAGCAGCCCCTCGGTGAAGGGGATACCCGACTCCAATGAGTAGCCGATGCCGGCGGCGGTGGCCGAATCGGGGACGCCGATTACCAGATCGGCGTCAACCGGATGCTCATGGGAAAGACGGGCCCCCATAGCCTCCCTTGCGGAGTATATGCGGCGTCCGGCGATCAAGCTATCGGGCCGGGCGAAGTATATATATTCAAAGATGCACAGTCCGCCCCTGTCGGCGCGCTTGCCCTTGTGGCTGTGCATGCCATCGGCGTCGATGGCCAGTATCTCGGATGGCGCTATCTCGCGGTGGAACTGGGCGCCGGTGTGGTCCAGCGCGCAGCTCTCCGAGGCCAGCACCCAGCCGCCGTTGAGCTTGCCCAGGCACAGCGGTCTGACTCCGAGCGGATCACGGACACCGAACAGGGTGTCTTCGGTGAGAATCACCAGGGAATAGGCGCCCACCAGACGTTTCATCGCGTGCCTTATCCGCTCCACCCACGTCTTCTTGGGCGCTGAAAGGATAAGATAGGCGATGATCTCGGAGTCAGTGGTGGTGAGGAACTGGTACCCCTGCTCCTCGAGCTGCTGCCGCAACTCCTGTGCGTTGACGATGTTCCCGTTGTGTGCCAGGGCTATCCTGCCCGCTGGTCCCTCCACGAGGATCGGCTGGGCGTTGTTGGCACGGCTGGAGCCGGTGGTGGAGTAACGGTTGTGGCCAATGGCGAAATCGCCTTGAAGCTGGCTCAGTATCCTCTCGTTGAAGGCCTGAGATACCAGCCCCATCTTGGTGTGCACGCTTATCTGCTGCCCGTCGAAGGTGGCTATACCGGAGCTTTCCTGACCGCGGTGTTGCAGCGCGTAGAGGCCAAAGAAGGTGAGCCTGGCCACATCTTCGCCCGGGGCATAGACCCCAAACAAGGCACAGCACTCATTCATACGTATTGTATAGGCCCCCTCTATTACTAATTATATTCCTAGTCGAGATGAGGGGTCAATCCCCAATAAACAATTGGGACTTCAGCCAATCCACAGCGGCATCCATCGCCTGCTCCGAAAGGCGAAGCTGGTGGCCGGCCCCCTCGATTATAATGATGTCCTTCGGTTCCCCGGCCCTGTCGTACAGGTCCCGCGAACTGTCGACAGGGACAACGTCATCCTCGGTTCCATGAATAAAAAGGATGGGCCGCGGCGCTATCCGCGCCACCCATTCTGGCGAATAGACGTGGTTGAATCCCGCCATCCACTCATCCAGCGAAGGAGGGAAGTCGGCATCCTTGATTATCCCCGATCGGCGGAACTCGGCAATCATCCGCTGTGCCAGCTCCCGGTCCGTGCCGATGCGCGATACCGTGGGGCAAGCACATGATACGACGGATGATATCCGCAGGTCGCGGGCTGCCACGTAGATGGCGGCGGCGGCACCGGCGCTGAATCCAACGAGCGCAACGCTATCCCTCTTCACTTCATCCATGTTGGATACCGAGTTGATCACCGCCTCCAGGTCCCGTGTCCAGCCCAGCATATCGAAGTTGCCCTCGCTTGCACCCGCCCCCCTGAAATTGAAGACGACGGACATGAAGCCGCAGCCTGCCAGCCTGGCAGCGAGGGAAGGATATCCGCCATCGCCGGAGACAGAGGGGCCGCCGCGGGGCAAGCCGTGACACAGGCACAGGGTGGGATAGGGCGCCAGAGCTATATTGGGGAGGTAAACCTCACCTTTCAGCCGGATGCCCTCCAGCGCGATTTGAAGCTCCCTCTTAGCCATGGTCAAACCTGTAGCAACACAAAGAACTCACGGTTCCCTTCGGCGCCTTTGATCGGCGACGGGGTTAGATCCCGCAGCCTGTACCCCTGTCCGATGGCCCACGATACGAAGTCGCCCAGCACCAGGGAATGGATCGCCGGGTCTTTAACCACTCCTCCTTTTTCCACCATCGATCGCCCTGCCTCGAACTGGGGCTTCACCAGGCATATCATCTTCCCCTCCGGTTTCACCAGCTTGGACACTGTGGGGATAACCTTGTTCAACGAGATAAAGGAAATGTCCAACGTTATCAGATCCGCCTGTTCCGGCAAGGCAAATCGATAGCGGGCATTGACCCTCTCCATCACCGTAACCCTGGGATCCACTCTCAGCCTGTAATCCAGTTGCCCGTAGCCCACATCGACGGCGTAGACCCTGGCAGCCCCCCGCTTCAGCAGGCAATCGGTGAACCCCCCGGTAGAGGCGCCGACATCGAGGGCTACCATACCGGATACATCGATGTTGAACCGCTCCAGCGCATGTGCCAGTTTCAGCCCACCCCTGCTCACGAATGGCGGTTTTTGGCGTAGTTCGATGCGCACATCGTCGGGCACCATGGTAGCCGGCTTGTCTACAACCTTATCCTCGATGAGAACATCGCCTGCCAGTATCATGGCCTGCGCCTTACCCCGGCTGTCCGCCACTTGGCGCTCCACCAGCAGCAGGTCTATGCGCTTTTTCATGACTAAAGCATAAGCCTCACCGCAAACAAAGGTCAAGCGAATGTGTAAAACCGATGCAAACTATCTTGACATATCTGCCAGGGATATGTTAGATTATCAAGTTAGTGCCCATTGACTAGCCCGGTACAGGCCGAACGGCTGCAGGAAAAGAGGGCTAGTAAGGCCGCTTAGCCGCAAGGCTCGGCCTTTAATTATGTGTTGGGGGGTATAATTGCCAACTGTAAATCAACTGGTAAGAAAGGGGCGTGCTAAGTCCAGGAGGAAGATCAAGACTCCGGCGTTGCACTTTACCTACAATGCGCTCAAAGGATCGATGCAGAGCGGTGAAGGATCGCCGCAGAAACGGGGGGTATGCACCCAGGTCAAGACGGTAACCCCCAAGAAGCCTAATTCCGCCCTGCGAAAGGTGGCACGCGTACGGCTGACTAATACTATGGAGGTTACCGCCTACATACCGGGGGAGGGACATACCCTGCAGGAGCACTCCGTCGTTTTAATCCGGGGGGGGAGAGTCAAGGATCTCCCCGGTGTAAGGTATCACATAATCCGCGGTGCCCTGGACTCGGGAGGGGTGGAGAACCGGCAGCAGGGGCGCAGTAAATACGGGGCCAAACAGGCAAAACGCTCATCTGGAGAATAGAACATGTCAAGGAAGGCAAGTGTCGCGAAAAGGGGGGTGATTCCGGACCCACGGTATCACTCTGAAATAGTGACAAGGTTAACCAACCGCGTTATGACCCGTGGCAAGAAAAGCACCGCTGAGCGTATTGTCTATGATGCCCTGGATATCATAGCGGAGCAGACGAAGGGGAATCCGGTAGAGACCCTGGAGCAGGCGATCAAGAACGCTACCCCGCTCCTTGAGGTGAAGCCGCGCCGCGTCGGTGGTGCGACCTATCAGGTGCCCATAGAGGTGCGGCAGGGACGCGGGCTATCCCTGGCTATGCGCTGGCTTCTCAAAGCGGCAAAGGCCCGCGGCGGCAAGTCCATGGCGGAAAAGCTGGCGTCAGAGGTCATGGATGCCGCGCAGCGCCAGGGTGCTACCATCAAAAAGAGGGAGGATACGCACAAAATGGCCGAGGCGAACCGCGCCTTCGTTCATTATCGGTGGTGAGGAAGATGTCCAGACAGTTACCATTGGATCGAATAAGGAATATCGGCATTATCGCACATATCGATGCGGGTAAAACCACGTTTACTGAGAGGGTCCTGTATTATACCGGCCGAACCTATAAGCTGGGCAACGTAGATGAGGGCACCGCGGTAATGGACTGGATGTCACAGGAAAAAGAGCGCGGCATCACCATCACCGCTGCTGCCACCACCTGTCACTGGCAGGACCATAAGATCAACATAATCGATACGCCGGGGCATGTGGATTTCACCGCTGAAGTTGAGAGGAGCCTGAGGGTGCTCGACGGAGGCGTGGTGGTATTCGATGCGGTGGCCGGTGTGCAGCCCCAGTCGGAGACAGTATGGCGCCAGGCTGATCGCTATAAGGTTCCCCGGATCTGCTTCGTCAACAAGATGGACCGGCTCGGCGCGGATTTCCATCGCACAGTCAGGATGATCAGAGAGCGCCTGGGGGCAATGCCGATACCGGTACAATTGCCCATCGGGACCTGGGATTCATTCACCGGAGTGATTGATCTGATTAACGAGAAAGCGCTGGTTTTCTCCGATGGTATGGAGGAAGCTCCTCTATATGAAGATATCCCCAGCGAATATAAGGACATAGCGAATCGCTATCGCGAAGAGATGATCGAAAGACTGGCCGAATGCGATGACCAGTTGGTGGGCATCTATCTCGAGGGCCAGACGATCGGCACCACCGAGATATGCGATGCGCTCAGGCGGGCCACCATAGCCAACAAAGTGGTGCCCGTCCTGTGCGGCAGCGCCCTGCGCAACAAGGGGGTGCAGCCGGTGCTGGATGCTGTTGTCTCGTTCCTGCCCTCTCCGTTGGATGTGCCCCCGGTGGTAGGCATAGATCCCAGGGACGGCAAGGAGCTTCAGCGGTCCCCCAGCGATGGCAGCCCATTCGCTGCACTGGCCTTCAAGGTGGTGTCGGATCCATTCGTCGGCCGCCTGGTTTATATCAGGGTTTACTCCGGTAAGGCAGAGGCCGGAGCACAGGTGTACAACTCGAGGAGCGATCACAGGGAAAGGATCGGGCGTCTGTTGCAGATGCATGCCAACAGTCGCGAGGACATCAAGCGGGTGGAGGCGGGAGACATCACCGCGGCCATGGGGCTGAAGGACACCTTCACCGGGGATACCATCTGCCACCAGAACGCTCCCATAGTCCTGGAGAGGATCAAGTTCCCGCTCCCGGTGCTGATGGTGACCATCGAACCCAAGTCGCGGGCCGAGCAGGACCGGCTCGATATCGCCCTGGCCAAGCTGGCACAGGAGGATCCCACATTCACTACCCGTTACGACGAGGACACCGGACAGACGCTCATATCGGGCATGGGGGAGCTTCACCTCGAGGTGATCGTGGAACGCCTGCTGCGAGAGTTTCAGGTGGAGGCCAGCGTGGGCAGGCCGCGGGTTGCTTACCGGGAGACCATATCCAGGACGGTCAAGGCTGAAGGGAGGTTCATCCGGCAGAGCGGCGGCAGGGGGCAGTACGGCCATGTGATGATTGAGCTGCATCCCGGAGAGCGTGGCTGCGGCTTCGAGTTCGTTAATGAGATCAAGGGCGCCGCTATACCAAAGCAGTTCATCCCTCATGTCGAGAACGGGATTAGGGACGCGATGGAGGGCGGCGTTCTAGGGGGCTATCCCCTGGTCGATATTAAAGCTGTACTCTATGATGGCAGTTACCACGAGGTCGATTCCAGCGATATCGCCTTCAGGGCGGCTGCAGCCCTGGCGCTGAGGGACGGCGCCCGGAGGGCCAGCCCGATACTCCTTGAGCCTGTGATGAAGGTGGAGATAGTCACCCCGGAGGAGTTCATGGGAGATATTCTGGGAGACCTTAACTCCAAAAGGGGTCAGGTAACCAGTATCGACAGCGAGAGGGGCACCAAGATAGTGCGCTGCCTGATCCCGCTGGCAGAGACCTTCGGTTATACCACCGACCTGAGGTCCATGAGCCAGGGGCGGGCCAGCTATACAATGGAGTTTTATCGTTATGAAGAGCTGCCTCCCGATCTGGCGGAGCAATTAGTCATTAAAGTGGGAGGGCTGGCCTGATGCCGAAGCAGAAGATCCGCATAAAACTCAAGGCCTTCGATCATCGCATATTGGATCAATCGGTGGAGCAGATCGTTGAGGCCGCCGAGCAGACCGGGGCGAAGGTAGTGGGCCCGGTTCCGATGCCCACCCGGATAAAGAAGTTCTGCGTGATCCGATCCCCCCATGTGGATAAGGACTCACGGGAGCAGTTCGAGATTCGCACCCACAAGAGGCTGCTCGATATACTGGATCCGTCCTCGAAGACGATCGATACACTGACACGGCTGGACCTTCCGGCAGGGGTCGATATAGAGATCAAGATTTAGACCTGAACAAGAGTAACGCGATGATAACGGGGATAATAGGCAGGAAGCTGGGCATGACCCAAATCTTCACTGAAGATAGGAATGCGGTGCCGGTTACCGCCATCGAGGCCGGGCCCTGTTTCGTAACCCAGGTCAAGCGCGCCGACAAAGAGGGCTACAACGGCGTGCAGCTGGGATTCGGTGAGGCCAAGCGCCTTACTTCCGCGGAGAAGGGGCACCTGAAGAAGCTGGGTATGCTCAAGCACCTGCGTGAATTCGAAGCTGAGGATATCGACTCCATCGAGGTGGGACAAAAGGTGGATGCAAGCATATTCCAGCCCGGGGACATCGTCGATGTTACCGGCATGTCCAGGGGCAGGGGCTTCCAGGGCGGCGTCAGGCGGCACGGGTTCGCCGGCGGGCCCAAGACGCACGGTCAGTCCGACCGCCACCGTGCGCCGGGATCGATAGGCTCCAGTGCCACACCGGGCAGGGTGTTCAAAGGGATCAGAA
Organism: uncultured Dehalococcoidales bacterium; assembly: GCA_964649185.1. Taxonomy (GTDB): domain Bacteria; phylum Chloroflexota; class Dehalococcoidia; order E44-bin15; family E44-bin15; genus CAYUWM01. The sequence continues at coordinate 36,368 of CAZYOO010000001.1, read as the reverse complement.
TGGCTGGCCATATGGGCAATGAGAGAGTAACTGTGAGGAAACTAAGGGTAGTAGAGGCAGATGCGGAACGCAATCTGCTGCTGGTTCACGGAGCGGTACCCGGGGCCAAGAATGCACTGCTGCTGATTAAGAAAGTTGCGAACGGGGGGGCAAGCCCTGTCGAGGAGTAGATACTGTTTAGGTTTGCGGTATCCAGTGCCTTCAGGAGGAAGGGAATCGCCATATTCGCGATTCTCGGCACGGCTCTGGGTATCCAGTTGATGACCGTTTTATTGAGCATATCCGCTGGTATGGATGACATGATGAACACTATGATGACCGAGCTGGCAGGGGGGATAGGGATCTATCCCGCCGATAACCCCATGGCCTTCCTTACCGGTGGCGGCACACCGTTCTCGGCCTCATATACATCCGACATAGAAGAAATTGACCACGTGGAGAGCGTGACCCCGATGGTGCTGTGGTTCATACCCACGCCCAGGGAGGGTGACCAGTTCGGCGCCGATTTCGGCGACCCCATGGGCGTCACTATAAGGGGAGTTGACTTCGAGCAGGATGCCGAGTTGGACGGTCCCAGTGTTCACCTGACCGAGGGCAGTGCTCCACAACCGGGTAAAAACCAGGTGATACTGGGAAACACGCTTGCCGCGTTTGCTATTGCTGAGGGGGGGGAATTTGCCGACATTGGGGGAGAGTTCACTCTACTATCAGCAGAAAATCAACCGGTCACCTTCACCGTAGTGGGGATGTTTGAAACGGGAAGCAGCAGTATCGACTTTTACCCCTACACCGATATGGAGAGTGCAAGGAAGCTGGTTGGCATTACCGACGATAAGGTTAATTTCATTCACGTTGAAGTCGATAACACGGAGAACGTGGAGACGGTGAATGACGCTCTAGTTGAACTGTTCGAGCGGGAGGGGGTGCCGGTACAGACCATGATCGCCACCGAACTTCTGGGCTCCTTCAATGAGATGATGAGCACCATGAGCAGCTTTTTGTGGATCGTCTCGCTGGTGGCGGCTGTCGCCGGCGGAATCTCCATATTCATCGTCATGCTCATCTCAGTGATCGAACGAACTAAAGAGTTCGGCATATTGAAAGCCTCCGGGTGGTCCAATAATAATATCATCGGTTCGGTCATCGTACAGTCGCTGGCGGTTGCCCTTCTGGGAGCGGCTGCGGGGCTGGGTTTCGGATATATATCCGGCTACGCCATCGACCAGTACATGAATGTCAGCATTACACTCATCACGTGGAATCTGGTACTCACGATACTAGGGTTCGGTGTGATGATGGGTGTCGTTGGAGGCCTTTATCCGGCACTGAGGGCGGCTAGGGTAAGCCCCATAGAGAGCATGAGGGCCGTATAGGTGAGCGTTATGGATAGTTTCAGGACAGTGACACAGCGTAACGTTGCCACCACCGACGCCAATTTCTGGAGAGACAACATAGTTGTGGCACAGGATCTGAACAAGACATATGGCAAAGGGCCTACCCGGGTGGAGGCGCTAAAGAAGATAAACCTGAATATAAGGAAAGGCGAGTTCGTCGCCATCCTCGGGCCGTCGGGGAGCGGCAAGACCACATTTCTGAATATGCTGGGGGCGCTGGATAGGCCTACCAGCGGACGCGTGGTCATCGACCGCGTAGAGTCGAGCCGGGTTCCCGAGAGGCTGCTGTACCGCATACGGCGCGCCAAGCTCGGCTTCATCTTCCAGACCTATTATCTGGTGCCGACGCTGAATGCCCTGCAGAATGTGCTCACCCCCGTGTTGCCTGTGCGCAACGGCCAGCGGTACCATCGGCGGGCAGCCCAGCTACTTCGAGTGGTAGGGCTTAAGGATCGCATGGACCACAGGCCGGGGGAGCTCTCCGGCGGCGAGCAGCAGCGGGTTGCCATCGCCCGAGCCCTGATACTGAATCCGAAGGTGATCCTGGCCGATGAGCCCACCGGTAATCTGGACACCAAGACCAGCATGGAAATCATGGCATTGCTGCAGCGCCTGAACATCAAGGGAGGGAAGACATTAATCGTAGTGACCCACGATAGGAGACTCGCAGAGCAGGCTGACAGGATACTGTACCTGATAGACGGGCAGTTATTCGACGTAGCACCGGAGGGATACTAATGGCACAGGTCCCGGTCCATAATATCCAGGGAGAGGTCATCGGCAACATGAAGCTGCGTGACGATGTCTTCGCAGTGCCGATGAACCAGGCAGTGGTGCATCAGGCACTGGTGAGGCAACTGGCTAACGCCCGTCAGGGAACAGCCAGCAGCAAGACACGGGCCCAGGTTGCAGGCGGAGGGCGTAAGCCATTCCGGCAGAAGGGCACGGGTAGAGCGAGGCGAGGCAGTTCCCGCTCGCCGTTAATCCGGGGCGGTGGAGTGATATTCGGCCCTCAACCCCGTGACCATCGTCAGGATATGCCGAAAAAGATGCGGCGCCTTGCATTGAGGTGCGTCCTATCGGCTAAAGCGGCAGGGAACGAGATGATCGTGGTCGATAAGATCAAGTTCAAGGAGCCGAAGACTAGCGAGATGGCTCAGATACTGGATGCGCTGGGGGTAGGCGCTTCGGTGCTCATCGTAACTGACGAGACGGACATGAATCTCTATAAGTCGGCTCGGAATTTAAAAAGTACCAAGACATTGCCGGCTAATATGCTCAACGTTGGTGACCTCCTGTCTCACAGGAAAGTGATGCTCACTAAAAAGGCGGCTCGCGCGGTGGAAGAGGCAGCGGCTGAGCCTAAGAGATCGGTGAAGTCAGCCTCTTAACGACACAGGGATATTATTGAAATGCAGACAATGGAAGTGATACGGCGCCCGGTGATCACGGAGAAGAGCACTGCCCTTCAGGATGCGGGCAAGTACACCTTCGAGGTGGCGGTAAAGGCCACCAAGCATCAGGTGAAGCAGGCGGTGGAGAAGGCCTTCAGCGTTGAGGTGGTAAAGGTGAACATGATCACAATCCACCCCAAATGGCGCGGGCCGGGCAGGAGACGTGGCCTGACACCGGCATCGAAAAAGGCGGTGGTAACCCTGAAGCAGGGGCAGAAGATAGAGTTCTTCGAAGGTGTCTGATAGGTCACGATTTTAGATCTTGGATTATCGATGATGAGACCGAAGGCTGATAGAATATATATCGCAAAGAGGAAGGGTTAGCCAATGCCGCTGAAGGTATACAAACCCACATCGCCCGGGCGGAGAGGCATGACCGGCGCCACCTTCGACGAGATAACGAAGACCAAGCCGGAGAAATCGCTGCTGCGCCCCCTCAAGAACAAGGCGGGGCGGAACAACCAGGGACGAAGGACCGTTCGCCATCGCGGCGGCGGCGCCAAGAGGATGTACCGCATCATCGATTTCAAGCGCGATAAGCAGAATGTACCCGGCGAGGTTATCGCCATAGAGTACGACCCGAACCGCTCGGCGCGCCTGGCGCTGGTGAAGTACGCAGATGGGGAGAGACGCTATATACTGGCTCCGGTAGGACTGAAGGTAGGGGCTAACATCCAGGCCAGCGGTGACGCCGAGATCAAGCCGGGGAATAACCTGCCGTTGAGGGCTATACCTACCGGTACCGCGATTCACAATATCGAGCTGCACCTCGGTAAAGGCGGGCAACTGGTAAGGGGTGCAGGCGCTGCGGCACAGCTCATGGCCAAGGAAGGCGACTATGCACTGGTGAGGATGCCCTCCAGCGAGATAAGGAAGATACATATCGAGTGCCATGCTACAATCGGGCAGGTGGGGAATGTCGACCATCAGCATATCAAGCTGGGTAAGGCGGGAAGAAAGAGGCACCTCAGGATTCGCCCCACGGTGCGCGGTTCGGCAATGACGCCTAGGGATCATCCGCACGGGGGCGGCGAAGGCAGGTCTCCGGTGGGGTTGCCCGGTCCCAAGACCCCGTGGGGCAAGCCGGCTTTGGGATATGTCACGCGTAAGAACAAACGTACCGATAATATGATAGTGAGGCGCAGGAAGTCAGGAAGGTGAAGAGGATAAGCCATGTCCAGATCTGCTAAGAAGGGGCCGTTCATAGACCCGAAGCTGCTTCAGAAAGTGAACAATCTGAATCAGTCGGGTGAAAAGGCGATCCTGAAAACGTGGTCGCGCGCATCCACCATCGTACCTGAGATGATTGGCCATACCATCGGTGTTCATGATGGCAGACGGCATGTGCCCATCTTCATCACCGAGAACATGGTGGGGCACAAACTGGGCGAGTTCGCCTTTACCAGAACATTCAGGGGTCATTCCGGTAAATCGGAACGGGTGGCGACGATCAAGAAGAAGACGAAGTGAAGCGATGGAGGTAAGAGCTACCACCAAGTATATCCGTACGTCCCCGCGTAAGCTGCGGCCCATCGTTGATGTGGTGCGCGGCAAGAAGGTAGTGGATGCCATGGCGGTGCTCAGGTTCATGCCGTCACCATCGGCACGCACGGTGGCAAAGGTGGTACAGTCGGCTGCTGCCAACGCGGAGAACAATTACGAGATGACGCCCGATGACCTGGTGATCACCGAGATCTTCGTCGATGGAAGCAGAACCATGAAACGCTTCCGCGCCGGGCCGAGGGGGCGAGTCAAACCGATATTGAAGAGATCATCTCACATAACCGTCGTGGTTAAAGAGGAGGAGTAATTGGGTCAGAAGGTTCATCCAGTAGGTTTCAGGCTCGGAATAAGCAAGGATTGGCAGGCAAAGTGGTATGCCGGTAAGGCTTATTGCGACCTGATCCAGGAGGATTTAAGGATCAGACAGGCCATAAGCTCCAAATACGGGTCCGACGATATTTCGCGTATCGAGATCGAGCGTTCCGCTAATCAGGTAACGGTGACGGTTTACACAGCACGCCCCGGAATAGTTATCGGGCGGGGCGGGCAGCGTGTCGATGAGATGAGGCAATCGCTGGAGAAGACCGCCGGCAAGCGCGTGCGGTTGAACATCCTGGAAGTGGCACAGCCCGAACTTGACGCCTATCTGGTGGCCAGGAGTATCGCTCAGCAGATGGAACGGCGAATCTCCCATCGTCGTGCTATGAAACAGGCAATATCGAGAGCGATCGAGCGGGGAGCTCAGGGCATAAAGATCACCTGTGCCGGCAGGCTTTCCGGGTCGGAGTATGCCAGAAGAGAGACCCTGCATCAAGGCAGGGTGCCACTTCATACCCTGCGTGCCGATATAGACTATGCGCAGGCCGAGGCCCATACCACCCTCGGCCGTACCGGGGTGAAGGTGTGGATATACAAAGGCGATATCATCTCCGAGTCCGAGAAGCAATTCCTGGAAGGCTCGCTGCTGACCCCTGTCGAGGAACGGGTTACGGCTGAGGAGGCGGCACCCGCCGATGTTGAGACGGCCTCTGGAGCGGTTGCCACGCCTGCGGAGGCGGAGACGGAGGGGGCGATGGGGGATACGACGGTGGTAACGGGTGTTGAAGTCGCTGAGCCAGAACAGACAGCCGCGGAAGGTGAAACCACAACAGCGGTCGAGGGCGGCGATGCAGAGAAGCCCAAAGCCAAACCCAGGGCCAAGGCGAAGACAAAGGCCAAGGAGAAGCCCGCGACAGATGAAAAGGTCGAAGAGCAGGGAGCTGCCGAGGCGGCAGGCGAACCCAAATCCAAGTTCAAGGGCAAGGTGAAGGCAGTGGGCAAAACTGACACTGCGGACAAGCCTAAAACCAAATCCGCAGCTAAGGCTAAGGAAGGGACCGATGCCGTAGCTAAACCTAAGGCTAAAGCGAAAAGTAAATCCAAGACAGAGTCCGGAAGCGAGACATCGGAGGATCCCAAGGTCAAAGACGAAGGAGAAGCCGAATCCAAGTAGGCAGTGGCCGGAAATAACACTGAATAGGGCACAGAAGCATGTTACAGCCAAAAAGGGTAAAATATCGCAAGCAGCAGCGGGGCCGACGCCGGGGGGTAGCCCAATCGGGCAACACCGTCTGCTTCGGAGAGTATGGTCTCCAGGCACAGGGGGCTTGCTGGCTTACATCCCGACAGATCGAGGCCGCCAGAAGGGCCATTATCCGCCATGTGAGGCGAGGCGGCAAGATCTGGATCCGGGTCTTCCCCGATAAGCCAGTCACCTCAAAGCCGGCCGAAACCCGGATGGGCAGCGGCAAGGGGGCGGTGGATCACTGGGTATGTGTCACCAAACCGGGCAGGATACTGTTCGAAATAGCGGGGATCAAGGAGGATGCAGCCCGTGAAGCGATGCGCCTGGCCTCCCATAAATTGCCAATACCGACCAAGTTCGTGAGCCGTGATGTCGAAACCGCGCACAAGGAGGGATCGTAATTTGAAAGCCCAGGAGTTACGCTCTTTCGGCAAGGAGGAGTTGCAGACGCAACTAAACGACTCCTATAAGGCATTGCTCAATTTAAGGTTCCGGCTGGCGACCAAACAGTTGGTGAATTACCATGAGATACGCAACGTAAAGAAACGTATTGCCAGGATTAAGACCGTCATCCGCGAGAGAGAACTAACTAGCAAGGAGTAAATTTCGTTGGGAGCTGATGCTGATAAGCAGTGGAAGGTAAAGCAGGGGGTTGTGGTCAGTGACAAGATGGATAAGACCGTAGTAGTTGCGGTTCAGTCCTACCGGTCACACCCGCTGTACCGGAAAAAGGTCAAGCGGATCAGGCGGTTCAAGGCTCACGATCAGAACAACTCCTGCCATACCGGTGATGTTGTGCGTATCATCGAGACTCGCCCACTCTCTAAAGAGAAGCGGTGGAGGGTTGAACAGATCGTTTCCAAGAGTGATGCAGAATGATTCAGCATATGACCAGGCTTAAGGTGGCGGATAACACCGGCGCTAAAAGCATCATGTGTATCAACGTTCCCGGGGGGACCCGCAAGAGGTATGCCACCGTAGGGGACATAATAGTGGCTGCGGTAAAAGAGGCAACCCCCGGAGGCGTTGTTAAGAAGGGTGAGGTGGTGAGGGCGGTGGTGGTGCGCACCACCAAACCCTGTCGCCGACCCGACGGCTCATCAATACGGTTCGATGAGAACGCGGCAGTCATCATCACCGACAAGAACGATCCTAAGGGAACCCGCATATTCGGGCCGGTGGCCCATGAGTTGAGGCAGAAGAATTTCATGAAGATTATATCCCTGGCCCCCGAGGTGCTATAGATGGATCTGAGAAAAGGCGATACAGTCATTGTCCTCAACGGCAGGGACAAGTGGCACAAGGGGAAGATACGCAAATCGCTGCCGCGCAATGGCTGCGTTATAGTTGAGGGGGCCAATAAGGTGAAGCGCCATACCAAACCCCGGGGGCAGGCCAGGCAGGCGGGCATAATCGAGCAGGAAGCACCACTTCCGGTATCTAACGTGATGCTTGTCTGCAGCAAGTGCAACCAGCCGACCCGCCCCAGGTTCCGCCAGCTGGAGGATGGCACGAAGGCAAGGATATGCCATCGCTGCGATGAGGTGATAGACTGATGGAACGGCTCCGGGAGAAGTATCAGAAAGAAGTCGTGCCCGCCCTGATGCAGGAATACGGATACAAGAGCATCATGCAGACGCCTCGCCTGACAAAAGTAGTGGTCAACGTGGGATTGGGGGAGGCAACGCAGAACGCCCATGCCGTTGAGGCGGTAGTCAGGGATATCGGCGCCATCACCGGTCAGCATCCGGTAGTTACCCGGGCCAAGAAACCGATAGCCGGTTTCAAGATACGTAAGGGGATGCCTATAGGGGTGATGGTGACCCTGCGGGGCAGGCAGATGTATGACTTCCTCGATAAGCTGGTGAACATCACACTGCCGCGAATACGCGATTTCCAGGGGATGCCGCCGGACGCTTTCGACGGCAGCGGCAATTATAGCATGGGATTGAAAGAACAGATCATCTTCCCGGAGATCGACTATGATAAGGTTGACAAGGTCAGGGGATTGGAGATATCGATTGTCACCACCGCTCCTACAGATGGCGAGGGGAAAAAACTGCTGGAGCTATTAGGTATGCCTTTTGCCCAGCAGTGATATCGAGGAGAAGCTAAATTGCCGAGAGCAGGTATAGCGTAGCATGGCGAAATTATCTAAGGTCGTAAAGTCTAAAAGGCAACCCAAATACGAGGTTCAAAGGAGAAGCCGATGCAGCCTGTGCGGACGGCCGCGCGCCTACATGCGTCAGTTTGGTCTCTGCCGCATCTGCTTCCGCAAGCTGGCACTGGAGGGGAAGCTGCCCGGAGTGAGGAAATCGAGCTGGTAAAGCTACAATGAAGGTAGAATGATGAATACAGATCCTATCGCCGATATGCTAACCAGGTTACGCAATGCAGCGCTGGCGCGCCACGATTTTACCGTCGTGCCTGCATCTAGCATCAAGCTGGCAATCGCTAAGATCCTGAAGGAAGAAGGGTTCATCAAAGATTACGAGGTGTTGAAAGCCAAGCCGCACCGGATGATAAAGGTATATCTCAAATATAACGAGGACAACGGTTCGGTGCTGACCGGCCTGAAGCGGATTTCCAAGCCAGGCCTGAGGGTTTATACCCAGCGCAATGAGATCCCTCGCGTGATGGGCGGGCTGGGCATCGCCATAATATCTACACCCAAAGGGGTACTTACGGGGCAGGATGCCTGGCGGCAGGGCGTGGGTGGTGAATTGCTATGCTACATCTGGTGAGAGAGGTATATAGTGTCACGTATCGGTAAGATGCCAATTACCATACCGCAGGGTGTTGAGGTCACCATCGACGGTAATGAGGTTCATGTTAAGGGCCCCAAGGGAGAGCTGTCCCGTGCCTTTAATCTGGATATGCAGATATCGTTGAGCGATGGATCACTGACGGTGGCCAGGCCGAGCGATAGCCGGATTCACCGTTCGCTCCACGGGCTTACCAGGAGCCTCTTGGCGAACATGGTTGAGGGTGTAAGCACCGGGTTCAAGAAAGAGCTGGAGCTTGTCGGCGTAGGCTATCGTGCGCAGAATGTAGGCCAGAAGGTGGTGATGCAGATCGGCTACTCGCATCCGGTGGAGATTACACCCCTGCATGGTATAGCCATTACCGCTACCGATGCACAGCATATACTGGTTCAGGGCATAGACCGTGAAGCGGTGGGCGATATGGCGGCAAAGATAAGGGCAGTGAGGCCCCCGGACCACTATAAAGGTAAGGGCATCAGGTACGTGGGGGAAAAGGTTCGTCTCAAGCCAGGAAAATCAGGAAAGGTAGGCGCCGGCAGATAATGGTAGTGAAGGATGCCAGAGCGGCACGTGTGAAGAGACACAGGCGGGCCAGGAGCAAGTTCCGTGTCACTGGTGATCGCCCCCGGCTGTGCGTTTTCCGCAGCTTGAACCATATATACGCTCAGATCATAGATGACAGTAAGGGATGCACCATCGTATCGGCATCGACACTGGACTCGTCTATTAAACAGGTCACAGACGGAAAGACCAAGGTCGAGGTAGCGGCACTGGTGGGAGCATCATTAGCTAATAAAGCGGCAGGAGAAGGAATCACCAGGGTCATGTTCGACAAGGGGGGCTACAAATATCATGGCAGGGTGAAAGCACTGGCGGAAGCTGCTAGAGAGGCAGGCCTGGAGTTCTAGCTATGGATTATATGGATCAGGAAGAGATAACATTCGAAGAGAAGCTGGTTAACATAAAGCGTGTCGCCAAGGTGGTTAAAGGTGGCAGGAGATTCAGCTTCACCGCCCTGGTAGTAGTGGGGGACAAGCACGGGAAGGTTGGCGCCGGGCTGGGGAAAGCGAAAGAGATACCTGAGGCCATCCGTAAGGGGGCCGCAGCCGCTCGGAAGCAGATGGTCACGGTGCCGATGCAAAGTGGAACCATTCCATATGAAATAGTGACCAAATACTGCGGGGCGAAGGTGTTGCTCAAACCTGCATCGCCCGGTACGGGGTTGATAGCCGGCGGCGGGGTCAGGGCGGTGCTGGAGGTTTCCGGCATAAAGGATATTCTTACCAAATCATTGGGTAGCGCCAATCAGGTAAACGTGGTGCGGGCTACACTAAAGGGATTGAGCCAGATCAGGGATCCCAAGGAGGAAGTGGCCAAGCGAAAGGGCAGGGCGGTAGAGGGGGCGGCCAATGGCTAAGCTGCTTGTTACCTGGGTGAAGAGCGATATCGGCCACCCGCGGGATCAGCGGAGGACGCTTGATGCCCTGGGGCTGCGCCGCCTGAATCAGAGCGTGGAGCATGAGGAGTCCGCATCCGTCAAGGGAATGATAATGAAGGTCAGGCATCTGGTTAAAGTGGAGGAAATCGGTGAGGCAGAATGAGCTGACCCCGCCAAAAGGGGCTAAGCACCGCCAAAAGAGGGTCGGGCGGGGGTTTGGGAGCGGTCACGGCAGGCTGTCCGGCAAAGGCATCAAAGGGCAGAAGTCGCGGGCAGGCTACAGCATGCGGCCCGGCTTCGAGGGGGGGCAGAACCCCCAGACCAAGCGGCTTCCCGAGCTCAGGGGGTTCACCAATATCTTCAGGAAGGAATATGCGACGGTAAATATCGAGCGCCTGAATCAATTCGAGGCCGATACTGAAGTGACCCCCCAGACGCTGGTTCAAGAGCGGATCATCAAATCACTGAAATATCCGGTTAAAATCCTCGGCGACGGCGAGATCGACAGGCCGCTTACGGTAAAGGCCAACAAGTTCACCCAGACGGCGAAGCGTAAGATCGAGGCGGCCGGAGGGCAGGCGCAGGAGTTATAGGTTGACTCAGGAGAGGAAGAGCACCCGACCACAACTGCTGCAGGCAATGATCGATGCCTTCGGTCAGGCTGACCTCAGGCGTAAGATACTCATCACCCTCGGCCTGCTGGTTATCTTCCGTTTCGTTGCTCACGTCCCGGTGCCCGGTGCCGATGTAGAGGCGATGAAGGGGTTCATCGGCGGCGGCACCAGCAGCGGGGCGCTGGTAGGCATGCTGGACCTGTTCAGCGGCGGGGCGATGAGGAACATGAGCATCGCCGCCATGGGCGTGTATCCTTACATAACCGCGCTGATCATCATGCAGCTCATGGTGCCCATCATACCCAGGCTGCAAGCGATCGCGCGGGAGGGGGATGCTGGCAGGGCAAAGATAAACATGTACACCCACTGGCTCACCGTGCCGCTGGCCGTCCTGCAGGGTTACGGGCAGCTCATGTTACTTCAACAATCAGGGGTAGTAAGCAATGTAGGGCTCTCCGGGCCCAATCTGCTGCCTACAGCCACAATGGTGATCGCGATGACGGCGGGCACGATGTTCCTGGTCTGGCTGGGAGAGCTAATCACCGAGTACGGCATCGGAAACGGCGTCTCGTTGATAATCTTCGGGGGTATCGTGGCAAGCCTGCCGGAGATGGTAGGGCGGGCATTTCTGACCCCGGGTCAGAGCGAAATCTGGGGGCTTGTTTTCTTCCTGCTGTTAGCGCTGGCCATACTGGTCACCATCGTTATATTCACCGAGGCTCACCGCCGCATACCGGTGCAGTACGCCCGCAGCCTTTACCGGGGGGGCAAGATGTATCGCCAATCCGGCGGCACCCACATCCCGATAAGGGTGAACTCGGCGGGCATGATCCCGGTGATATTCGCCATGGCATTGCTGATATTCCCTGGGGTGGTGGCCGGCTTCTTCGTCAATCCGCCCAGCGAACCCGGCAATTTCGCTAACATCATCGTTAACTGGTTCTCAGCCACTCACTGGTTCTACTGGGCGGCATACTTCGTGCTGGTGCTGTTCTTCACCTTCTTTTATGCGATGATAATTTTCCAGCAGCAGAACCTGGGCGAAACCCTGCAGCGCCAGGGGGCGTTCATACCCGGGATCCGTCCCGGCAAGACCACCCAGCAATACCTCAACCGCGTGCTCACCAGGGTCACCTGGGGCGGGGCGCTGTTCCTGGCCTTTGTGGCGATATCACCGTACATAGTACAAAGCATAACTGGCATTCAAAACCTGGCACTACCGTCAATCGGCATGCTCATCGTGGTCGGCGTCGCGCTGGACACCATGAGGCAACTGGAGGCCCAGTTGGTAATGCGCCGGTACGAAGGCTTCCTGAAGTAGGGGATGATATAATGCGCGTGATACTTCTGGGGGCACCGGGATCGGGTAAAGGGACGCAGGCCGGGCTGGCTGCAGAACAACTGGGGATCAGCCATGTCGCGTCCGGCGACCTCTTCCGTGCCGCGGTAAACCGGGGGGATGAACTGGGAAACCAGGTTAAATCTTATATGGAGAAGGGGCTGCTGGTACCCGATGATGTAACCATCAAGATGATCATGGAACGCATAAGCCGGCCCGACTGCGCCAGTGGATTCATGCTTGACGGATTCCCGCGGACGCTGGAGCAGGCGAAGGCGCTGGACAGGGCCATGGGCGAGAGAGGTGCGCAGATCGACCAGGTGATCTACATAAATGTCACTGTCAACGAGTTGGTGAGAAGGTTGAGCGGACGGTTCATCTGCCGTGAATGTCAGACGCCGTATCACATGGTATCTTCCCCGCCAAAGACACCGGGAAAGTGCGACAGATGCGGCGGTGAGCTGTACCAGCGCTCCGACGACAACCCGGAGACGGTAAAGAAAAGGATCGATGTTTATCTGGCGGATACCGCGCCGTTGATCGATTACTACCGGGCATCGGGCAAGCTGGTGGAGGTCAGCGGCGAAGGCGATATCGATGATATCAGCAGGAACCTCATACAGGCGGTAACAAAGGGCTGAAATGGGTATAATCATCAAGTCTGAACACGAGCTTGATATCATGAGGAAGGCGGGACGCATCGTGGCCGCCATACTTGACATATTGAAGAAAAGGATAGAACCTGGTATCATTACTGAAGAGCTCGACAGAATAACGGTTGAGGAGATGAAGCGATACGATGTCACTTCATCTTTCAAGGGCTATCGGGGCTTCCCCGCTAATCTATGCGTGTCTGTCAATGAGCAGTTGGTGCACGGCATCCCGGGCGACCGGGTGCTCAAAGAGGGCGACATCGTATCCCTGGATTTCGGCGCGGTTTACGATGGGTTCCACGGCGATGCGGCACTCACAGTGGGTGTGGGGGAGATCAGCCCCGAGGCGAGAAGCCTGATCGATACAACAGAGGGCGCACTGCAGGCGGGGATCAACAGCGCCCACGGCGGTGCACGTTTGGGTGATATCTCGGCAGCGATTCAATCATACGTGGAATCGCGCGGTTTCGCAGTGGTCAGGGAATATGTCGGACACGGCATCGGCCGCCAGATGCACGAGTCCCCTCAGATACCCAATTACGGCACCGCCGGGCAGGGGCCGCTGTTGTCCAGGGGGATGACTATGGCTCTGGAGCCGATGGTCAATGCAGGGGACTGGCATACCAAAGTAGCAGGGGATGGTTGGACCGTATCCACTGCCGACGGAAGCCTGTGCGCGCATTTCGAGAACACTATCGCGATTACCGACGGTGATGCGGAGATCCTCACCCGGGTCGATTGATTGAGCTGATGGCTAAGAAAGAGAGCATTGAGGTCGAAGGAAAGGTGGTTGAGCCGTTGCCTAACACCATGTTTCGGGTGGAGTTGGCCAACGGTCACAGGGTCCTGGCACATATATCGGGCAAGATGAGGATACATTATATTAAGATACTGCCCGGAGACAAGGTGCTGGTGGAATTGTCGCCCTACGACCTCACCAGAGGCAGGATCACCTACAGGTTCAGATAGAGATTTGAGGGATAGGCATGAAGGTACGCGCGTCGGTCAAAGCGAGATGTGAGAAGTGCAAGATTATCAAGCGTAAGGGTGTGGTGCGGGTTATATGCGAGAACCCGAGACACAAGCAGAGGCAGGGGTAATTCTATATCTAGTTTGAGAAGGATGGCAGTATGGCGAGGATAGCGGGGGTAGACCTACCCAAGAACAAGAGAGTCGAGGTCGGCTTGTGCTATATATATGGGATCGGCCGTACGACCAGCAAACGCATATTGCAGCAGGCGAATATCGATCCCGATACCAAGGTCAGCGATTTAACCGAAGGGGAAACCAGCCTGATCCGCGAGGCCATCGAGCGTGAATACGTGGTTGAAGGGGAGTTAAGGCGTAAGGTTAACCTTAACATCAAGCGATTGATAGAGATCGGCAGCTACCGCGGCATCAGGCACCGGCGCGGGTTGCCGGTCCGCGGACAGCGCACACGCACCAACGCGCGCACTAAACGGGGCGCCCGTAAAACCGTAGCCGGGCGCCGCCGCACCGTAGCCAGGAAGTAGGGGGCATATGCCGGAGAAACCGAAGAAAACCACGCGGGTTAAGAAGAGGGAGCGGAAGGCCATCCCCAAAGGGCGTGCCTATATTCATTCCACCTTCAACAATACCGTGATAACCATCACCGATCCTTCGGGGAACGCGATAGCATGGTCCAGTTCGGGAACAGCCGGGTTCAAAGGTTCACGCAAGGGAACCCCGTATGCTGCACAGCTTGCCGCGGAGCAAGCGGCACGCAAGGGAATGGAACACGGGGTCAGGCAAGTCGATGTCTATGTAAAGGGGCCGGGCAGTGGACGGGAAGCGGCGATCCGCTCCCTCCAGGCGGCAGGTCTCACTATCACCGGCATCCGGGATGTCACCCCCGTCCCCCACAACGGCTGCAGGCCGAGGAAGAGGAGGAGGGTATGACCTTTATCTTCGAGGGGAGGGCAAAGTAAACGATGGCTCGCTATACAGGCCCAGTATGTCGCCTCTGCCGACGCCAGGGGGAAAAACTGATGTTGAAGGGTGAGCGCTGTACCACAAAGAAGTGCGCTCTGGACCGGCGCAACCTGCCTCCCGGCCGGCAGCGGCCGCAGCGGCGGAAGATATCCGACCGCGGCCTGCAGCTCAGGGAGAAGCAGAAGGCACGGCACACATATGGCATCATGGAGAGGCAGTTCCGCAAGCATTTCGCCGAAGCGGAGCGGAGGCCGGGGGTCACTGGCGAGAACATGATGCAGATCCTGGAGATGCGGCTGGACAACGTGGTCTACCGCGTTGGTTTTGCCGACTCACGCAATCAGGCCCGACAGCTGGTGAGGCACGGCCACATCGCCGTTAACAGCCTAAAGACTGACATCCCATCGTATCTGGTGAAGGCGGGCGATGTTATCTCATGGACTGCCAGGGGGTCCAAGACGGAGTACTACAAGAGGATGGTGGAACATATCGGCGACCGTACCACTCCCGACTGGTTGAATGTGGACAGCGAAAAGGTTATCGCCCGCGTCCTGACGCCGCCCAGTCGCGGTGAGATCGACCTGACGATTGACGATAAGGTAATCGTAGAATACTACTCTCGATAATATATGGAGGTAAATTTTTGTCCGAGCCAGTTAGCCCCCAGATAGAATGCGCAGAGCTCTCTGATAAGTATGGCCGTTTCATAATCGAGCCCCTGGACAGGGGTTTCGGCGTCACCCTCGGCAATGCCTTGAGACGGGTCATCCTCAGTTCGCTGCCCGGGGCCGCTGTTACATGGGTCAGGATCGACGGCATCCAGCATGAATTCTCGACCATCCCGTTTATGAAAGAGGATACGGTTGATTTCCTGCTCAACGTCAAGGCCATCAGGCTGCGCCCCCTGACATCACGAAGCGGCATCGTTAAGCTGGAGGCAGAGGGAGAGGGGGATGTTCTGGCGGGGCATATCCAGCCTTCAGCCGATTTCGAGGTGGTCAATCCGGATCTGCATCTGGCGACACTGGATTCCGCCGATGCCAAGCTGAATGTTGAGTTCAATGTCGAGCAGGGCACCGGATACCGGCCTGCCAGCCAGGGTTACCAGGGATGGGATCAGATTGAGCATCTACCCATCGGAGTGATACCTATTGACGCCATCTTTACCCCTGCCCGCAAGGTCAACTACACTGTTGAACCCATCAGCATCGGCCAGCGCAGCTATGAGCGGCTGATCATCGATATGTGGACCGACGGGACGATATCGCCGGTGGAGGCGGTCAGCTGCAGCGCCCACCTGCTGATCGAGCAGTTTCAGCTCTTCTATGAGCTCGCCAGGGTCCCCCTGAGGGTCGGGGAAAAGCAGCCCCGTCTGCCGGTTCCCCTAGAGCAATACAACCTGCCGATAGAGGAGCTCGGCCTCTCCGTACGGACGTTCAACTGCCTGAAACGGGCCGGTATCACCAAGGCAGGCGAGCTGCTGGAGAAGAGCGATGACGAGCTCATCAACATAAAGAATTTCGGCCAGAAGGCCCTCGATGAGGTCAAGGAACGGCTCAAGGAGAAAGGGTTCATCGCTGATGACGAAGGTCAGCAGGATGAATCCATGACAGCATCCGAGGATGATTCGATGTCAGATCCGGGGGACACATCGGAGGACATTTCCCAATGAGACACCACATAAGCGGCACAAAGCTGTCAAGGCCAACAGCACACAGGATGTCGATGTACCGCAACCTGGTAACAGACCTGCTGCGTTATGAGAAGATTACAACCACCGAGGCCAAAGCCAAAGAGGTTCGCGGAATGGCAGAGAAGGCTATAACGCTGGGCAAGGACGGCTCTCTGCACAGCCGCCGCCGGGTGCTGTCGATGACCAGCGATGATAAGGTAGTGGCCAAACTCTTCGGGGAATTGGCCCCGAGATATGCCAACCGAACCGGCGGCTACACCCGGATAATAAAGCTCGGACCACGGGCGGGCGATGCCGCACCTATGGTTCAACTGGAATTGGTGGAATGAAGACCAGGATTGCTTTTATCTTGGAATACGACGGCACCAGATACCATGGCTCACAGATCCAGCAGGATCTGGCCACGATACAGGGGGAATTGGAGGACGCGCTGGAGAAGGTCATCGGGGAAAGGGTCCGAACTTCGTTTGCCGGGCGTACGGACCAGGGCGTTCATGCCAGGGGGCAGGTGGCTGCCTTCGATACGTGCTCCTCTCTGGAGCCGCTCGCTATCGCTCGAGCGCTCAATCATCATTTACCCAAAGATATAGCTGTAAGGAACGCTTTCACCGTGAATCATGACTTCGACCCGAGGAGAGACGCCCTGAGTCGGGAATACTGCTATTACATCTGGAACGATGCCACTCCATCTCCTCTGCGGCGCTGGAGTGCGCATCATATTCCTCAATCGCTGGATGTCGCCGAGATGGACAGGGCTTGCCAGGTGATCGTCGGTACACACGATTTCTTGCCATTCGCAAGCTCTTTAGAGGATCGCACCAACACGGTACGCACCATCTACCGCGCTAATACCTTCCGTGAGGCTTCGATGGTGACCTGCCATATCGAAGCCAATGCCTTTTTACCGCATCAGGTGCGCCATACGGTGGGCACACTGGTGCAGGTGGGACTGGGCAAAATGGATGCCTCAGATATAGCTGAGATTCTAAACTCGAAAAAGCCTGCGGCGGCAGGGCCTCCCGCGCCCCCTCACGGGCTGTGCCTGCTGAAGGTCAATTATAATGGGAAGATGCAATGAAAACTTATAGCGCAAAGGCTGCCGATTTGAATCCACAATGGCATGTAATAGATGCCACCGATAGGACGCTGGGCCGGCTCGCAACCGAAGTGGCCACATTGTTGCTGGGGAAGAATAAACCCACCTTCACTCCTAACATGAACTCAGGCGATTTCGTTGTCGTGTTCAACGCATCCAAGGTGCGGGTCACCGGCAACAAAGGCGAGCAGAAACTTTACTACCGTCATTCTAACTATCCCGGGGGGCTGAAAAGCGTCAGCTATAATAAAATGCTGGAGACCCATCCGACGCGCATAATCGAGCATGCCGTCAGCGGGATGCTGCCACATAACCGGCTGGGACGAGTGATGATGAAACGGCTCAAGGTCTACGCTGGAGACACCCATCCTTACCAAGCCCATATGGAGCAACCCGAGCAGAAGGTTCCCCAGGCAAAGAAAGGCCGGGCAAAGAAGGGGGAGACTAGTTGAACGAGAAGGGCTTTTTTCAAGCCACCGGAAGACGTAAGAACGCTGTAGCCCGAGTGAGGTTATCGCCGGGCGGTAGTACTATAGTAATAAACGGGAAACCATTCGAAACCGCATTCCCCCAGGAAAGATATAAGAAGAATATAATGGAGCCGCTCGCGGCAACCGACAGCTCCAAAAGGTTCAGTATAAGCGTAAAAGTCACCGGAGGGGGCCCGTCGGGACAGGCCGGTGCGATAAGGCACGGAATCGCCCGTGCACTGGTTAATGCGGACGAGAGCCTGCGCCCGACACTTAAGAGACAGGGCTTCCTCACCCGCGATCCACGGGTCAAAGAGCGTAAGAAATACGGCCTTGTCCGCGCCCGCAAATCAAAACAGTACTCCAAGAGATAGGCTCATGCCCCTCGAGGAAGTCCGAGTCCTCTCTCTGCAAGCACGGTACGGATGACCTCAGAAGTGCCTGCCGCTATTGGGATGCCCACTGCATTAAGGTGCATATCAGCCATCATCCCTTCGAGAGGCGCCCATTTCGATCCCTGCCGCAACTGCCCGTAGAGTCCCATCATCCGGGTCGCCATATCGGCAATCTGCTGGAATGTCTCCGCCGCCAGCACCTTTATCATAGCACCCTCATAGCCCGGCACCGCTTCTTTAGAGCGAAGCCATGCGATTCGATATCCCAGCAGACGAGCTATCTCAACCCGGATGGCAAGCTCTGCCAACCTCGGTCTAAAGTTTTCGGTGTCCGTTGACAGGTCGGCTCCTACGCCGCTATTCTTGACGTACCTTATCATCTCATCTATAAGTCTGCGTCCGGCAGCGGTAAGCATAACACCGGCGGTCCTCTCGAAGGCCAGTGCTATCATGACGCTGTGCCAGCCGCAATTCTCGTCACCGATGCGATTGGCCACCGGGATACTTACATCATCGAAGAAAACCTCATTGAATGTGTGATAACCGGCGAGGCTGAATATGGGGCGTATGCTGATGCCCTGCGTTCTCATATCGACCATTAACAGGGTGAGGCCGTGATGCTTCTTGGGGGCATCGGGGTCCGTCCTCACCAGCAGCAGCCCCCAGTCGGCTATATGTCCTGCGCTGGTCCATATCTTCTGTCCGTTAACAAGATATTCACCACCCTGCAGGACGGCGCTACACTGGATATTCGCCAGATCCGAGCCCGCATCGGGTTCGCTGTATAGTGTGCACCACCACTCCTCGCCTGATGCTAGCGGCAATAGGTACCGTTTCTTTTGTTCCTCCGCTCCCAGAAGCAGCAAGGTCGGGCCGACCCATGTTATCCCCCCGATGCCCATATCCAGCCCGGGCAGCATGAAATATGCCGCTTCCTCCTTGAATATCATATGCTGGATCGGCGGAGCGCCCAGTCCGCCATATTCCACAGGCCAGTCTATCGCCAGCCATCTCCTGGCCCCCAGCTTTCTGGCCACCAGCCTGCTGAACTCGAAATGATCTTGGTCGAATTCCCCCTCCATCCCCCTCCAGTAGCCTGCAGGCAACAGTTGGTGAGCGATATAGTCGCGCACTTCTGAACGAAAGCTATTTTCCTCTGGGGTGAAACTGAATTCCATCTCTAGCCTGCAGAAACGAGCGCCGGGCTGTAAATATTAAGACTCGGAGAGGCGCTGCTTGAGGTAATCTATGGGCTGGACCGGCGAGGGATCGATCCCGTTCAACATCGCCAGATAGTAGCTGACGTAGTCGCCCAGCGATACCGCGTTCAACAACTGTGCCAGCTCGCTGCTGCCTGCGGGTTGGACCACCTCGCTAGCGATGCCGGCCCCGTCCAGCAATTCGGCGGTAACCTCGTACCGTTTCAGGATGCGGGGATCCATCAACGGCGACCGCAGCATGACCACATAGACACTCTGGTTGAACCGTTCGGGAAAGCTATACCCCACAACGGCGTTGTGGTTCAACTCGGGGAAACACTCGGCGAAAGCCCACCCCTTGCTGCATTCATTGATCTGGGCCTTCCATCTGTGGGCTACCACGGACAGGAAATCCGCCCCATATATAACCGCCAAACGCCCTTGCAGCCTGCCAGCCAGCTGCTTCGCTGGATTCCGGTCGCAGGGGACCTCCCTGCCCGCATCAGCAGAAGCCTCCTTCAGGGCCATTATGCTCTCATCTACATCCCCGCTACCGATATCGATATGCCCCATGCATTTGAGGAAGGCGAGCAGTGAGAAGAAGCTGTAGCCGAATGCGGCGCGCGGCTCAGCCTGGTAGTGGAAGACCAGCGTGGGTACACCATGCTCGGCGGCGATCTCCTGCAGTCTGCCGCCGGTGGTTATAACCAGCTTCTTTGCAGGCGATTCGAGGGCCTCCGCAAAGGCGGATATGGTCTCCTCAGTATTACCGGAATAGCTGGATGCGATCACAAGGGTGCGCTCGTCAACCCAGTGGGGCAGGCGATAGTCCCGCTGTACCACCACCGCGGCCTTTCCCGCCCGCAATGCCATGGACCGCACGACATCGCCCCCGATGGCGGAGCCTCCCATACCCAGGATGACCACCTTGTCCACCATCGAGAAGTCCGGGGGCAGCGGCAGATTGACAGCCCCGTGCCATGCCATGCCGCATTGCCGGGGGAAGTCGGCTATGCGCTCAATCATGCCCGAGGGGTCTAACTGCTGGTAAACAGCCGGGTCATCAAGATCTGGCATCTCTAATCTAAACCCCCGCCATTTCTCGGCCCGCGGTTATGAAGCGCTGAACCCTGTCCGGGCTGTCACTCTCGGAATAGACCCGCATTATCGGCTCCGTCCCCGAGAAGCGGATGAGCAGCCATGAGCCGCCGTCCATCAGGAAACGGAAGCCGTCCTGGGTATCTATCTCGGCGACCGATGTGCCGTCGATATGGGCAGGCTTCATCTTGGAGAGACGGCCGATGATGGAGTCCCTTTCGGCAGCGGGGAAATCGATATCCTTGCGGTCATAGTAGTGAGGCCCGACCTTGCTGAACAGGTAATCCAGCAGTTGCGAGGGGCTTTTCTGCTCCCGTACCATGAAGTCCAGGAAAAGAAGCCCGGCAAGTATCCCGTCACGCTCCGGTATATGCCCGCGGAAACCGAAACCGCCGCTCTCCTCCCCACCTATCAGGGCATCCTCAGCGACCATCAACGAGGCCACATATTTAAAGCCTACGGATGTCTCGTGAACCGGCACCCCGTATATCTCGCCCAGACGGTAGAGCATGCTCGTCGTGGTTATGGTCTTGACGATAGCGCCCCGCTCACCGCGCACCTCCAACAGGTACAGAGCGAGGAGGGCGAACACCTCCAGGGTGGTGATAAATCTGCCGGTCTCATCAACGATTCCGATGCGGTCGGCATCACCATCGGTGGCCAAGCCTACATCCGCCCCTTCGTCTTTAATCCTGTTTATCAGCGATCCCAGGTTCGGCGCTATCGGCTCCGGCTGAAGCCCGGGGAACGCCGGGTTGCGCTCGCCATGTATCTCGATAATCTCGGCGGTAGCGCCGCTCATGATCTTCCTGAAATACCCCGCGCCGGACCCGTACATCGAGTCCACAATGATCTTGAGACCGCTGTCCCGCAATCGGCCTGTGTCCACCAATTTTTCGATCTGCCGGTGGTACGCGGGATAGGGGTCGATCCGCTCTACCACACCGTTCTCCAGTGCCTGCTCCAGCGGCATGCGATTCACACCGCCCTCGCTCTGGATGCGGACGATGTTCTTCTCCAGTTCCGCAACTACCTGCGGGGAGGCGCTGCACCCGGTCTGTTCCTTGTATTTGAAGCCGTTCCAGCGCCCCGGGTTGTGGCTGGCAGTTATCATGATTCCCCCGCCGGCCTTTTGAGACAGGACGGCATAGCTGGTAACTTGAGTGGGGGTGGCCGCCTGGCAGAGGTACACCTTGATGCCGTTAGCGGCAGCTACCTCGGCACTGGCCGCGGCGAAATCCTCCGAAGCGAATCTGTTATCGTAGCCTATCACCAATCCGCGGTTGCCCATCCCCTCGTCATTGAGATAATCGGCCACAGCCTGGGCACAGACCCTGACATTGTCGAATGTAAAATCTTCGGCAATGATCGCCCGCCAGCCGTCAGTGCCGAATTTAATCGGAGTCGGCATCCTAAACCCGCTCCCTCCAGTAGTCCAGCAAGTCCTTCAGGGTGCGCTCGAAAGGAATCTCGTTCTTCCACCCGGTGAGCTCACGGAACTTTGTTGAGTCGCAGACAAGCACCTTTACGTCCGACGGGCGAAAGCGGGTGGGATCCGCCTTCACCTCAACCTGGACATCTGTCATACCGAGCAATATGTCCAGCATCTCCTTCACCGACCAGGCGTGTCCGCTGCCGATGTTGTAGACCTCTCCGGGAACGCCTTTCTCCGTCGCCAGCCAGTATGCCCTCACGAAGTCCCGCACATCCGACCAGTCGCGCCTGCTGGTGAGATCCCCGGTGTAGAGCACCGGCTCCCTGTGCCCCTTCTCTATTTCGGCTATCTGCTTGGCGAAACTGGATGTCACGAACACATCTCCCCGGCGCGGCCCTTCGTGATTGAAGCCGCGGGTTACCACACACCTCAATCCGTAGCTTCTCGAGTACTGGTATGCCAGCATCTCCTGAGCCACCTTGCTCACGCCGTAAGGGCTCAGCGGGCGCAGCGGGTTCGTCTCCTTCACCGGCAGTTCATCGGGCAGGATATAGCCGTACTCCTCCGAGGAGCCGGCGATTTGTATCGCTGGCTCGATCTCTGCACGGCGCACCGCCTCGAACAGGTTTACTTCACCGATGATATTGGTATGAAGCGTCTCGGCCGGCGCCCACCATGAAGCCGGGACGTAGCTCTGCGCAGCGAGGTGAAATATACGATCCGGCCTCACCACGCCCATAACCCGGTGCATGGAGAACGCATCGCCGATATCCGCCTCAATAAGGTTGAGCTTCGAGCTGTCTCCCTGCGGCGGTGTTCCCGGCTCGCAGACGATTACATTCAATCTGTCTTCTCGCTTCAGGTCATCCAGGTTATCCATCCTGCTGCGCCAGCGGAAGGTGCCGTAAACCTCCACGCCTTCCATCGGAAGCAGATAGTCGGCAAGGTGGCTTCCCGCCATGCCGGTGACACCAGTGATCAGTACACGCATGTTCAACCTCCTGATTATATTATCGTGCCGTATGAACGGGCCATACCTCAGTGCCCGCAGAAAGCTCCTTACCGCTCTCCACCGTTACACCGCGTCCCAGAACGCAGCCCTCCGGTATGCGGCTTCCGTCTCCGATATTTACGTCCTCTGCGATTATACATCCTTTCAGTGATGCCTCACCACCGATACGGGTATTGGGCCATATGACCGCCCCTTCGATATCGCTCTCCGTTCCCACAATGCAACCAGACCCGATAACGGCCGGGCCCTTTACCCGCGATCCGGGGCCTATGACGCAATCCTTGCCGACAGCGACCGGTCCCTCAAGAACGGCGCGGGGGTGAATGTCCGATCCCGGCTCCACCCATAGCCTGTCTCCGACAAGCTCACCGGCGAAATGACCTCTCACCTTCCCCGAAAGCAGGTCGTGGTTCACCCGCAGGTATTTCTGCGGCGTGCCGATATCGATCCAGTATGCCTCGGATTTGTAGCCATAGATAGCATCCCCCCGATCCAGCAGCTGGGGGAACACCCCGCGTTCGAACATGAAATGCTCCCCCCGGGGAATTAGGTCTAACACTTCGGGCTCCAGGATGTAAGCCCCGGCATTCACCATATTGGTGGTCACCTGATCACGGCTGGGTTTCTCGAAGAACCGCTGCACCCTCCCATTCCCATCCGTATCCACCACGCCGTAAACGGTGGGGTCCTCCACCGGGGTCAGTGCGATAGTGACTTGAGCCTTCTGGCTACGGTGCAGCTCCAGCATCCTCGTGAGGTCGATATCGGTGAACGTGTCACCGTTAAAGACGAAAAAAACATCGTCGATATGTTCCTCGACGTTTTTCACCGCGCCCGCCGTACCCATAGCCGAATCCTCGATAATGTAAGTTAATCTTACATTTAAGCTGCCGCCGTCTCCGAAGTGGCTCTGGATGGGATCCGGCAGATAGCCCATCGCCAGTATGATGTCATCTATGCCGTGGCACTTGAGGTAATCGACCATGTGAGCCAGAAACGGCCGATTGACGATGGGCACCATAGCCTTGGGCACACTCAAGGTCAGGGGGCGCAGCCTGGTGCCCTCACCACCGACGAGGATAACCGCCTTCAATACTGCATCCTTCTCGATAAACCTGAATCAAGTCTATGGCTTAACGCTAAGCTGTTTCATCCAGCTCCAGTACAAGCATCCTATCACTTGAGCCCGGATTCAGCTCGAAGTATATCCGCCTTGTCGGTCTTTTCCCAGGGCAGATCGATATCGGTGCGCCCGAAGTGACCGTAGCTAGCGGTCTGGCGATAGATAGGGCGTCGCAGGTTCATGTCCCGGATTATCGCCCCCGGCCTCAGGTCGAAGTGCTCATCTATCAGCTCGCTGATAGCCTCATCGGGGATATAGTTGGTGCCGAACGTCTCTACCGCTATCGAGAGCGGGTGTGCTATGCCGATAGCATACGATACCTGTATCTCCACCCGATCCGCCAGCCCGGCCGCTACAATATTCTTAGCAACATAACGAGCGGCATACGCCGCCGAACGGTCCACCTTTGTCGGATCCTTACCCGAGAACGCACCGCCGCCGTGCCTGGCGATGCCGCCATAGGTGTCCACCAGTATCTTGCGGCCGGTGAGTCCGGCGTCCCCCATCGGCCCGCCGACGACGAAACGACCGGTGGCATTCACATAATATTTAGTCTTGTCATCCACCAGAGCCTCGGGTATGATCGGCCTGACGACATGATTGATGACATCTTCATATATTGTATCCAGCCCTACTTTTGGGTCATGCTGAGCGGCCATCAGTACGGTGTCTATCCGTTTCGGCACGCCATGTGAGTATTCGACCGTTACCTGCGATTTACCATCGGGTCTGAGGTACTTAAGGGTACCGTCTTTACGCACCTCAGCCAACCGCCGTGAAAGCTTATGAGCCAGCGAGATGGTGAGCGGCATCATCTCCGGTGTCTCGTTGCAGGCGAAGCCCACCATCATCCCCTGATCCCCGGCCCCCAGCGTATCCGCTTCATCCCTCTTCTCCTTCCCCTCCCTGATCTCCATGGCCTTGCTCACGCCCATGTCTATGTCCTTGGACTGCTCCTTGATGGACACCATGATGCCGCAGGTGTCGCAGTCGAACCCGTACTTGGCGCGGGTATATCCGATATCCCGCAGCACCTCCCGAACGATATCCTGGATCTCGATGTAGCAGGAAGTGGTGATCTCGCCCATAACGATAACCAGACCGGTGGTTGCGGCGGTCTCACAGGCGACCCTTGCCGTTGGGTCCTGCGCCAGAATCGCATCCAGGACGGAGTCGGAGATGATATCGCAGACTTTATCCGGGTGGCCCTCGGTCACCGACTCAGAGGTCAGAAAAAGTGAGGGGGCGCTCATGAAGGTTGTCATTTTCTTCTCCTTTACAGTTTCTTTATTAGGTTCCCATTTCCCAGCTGTTCAAGTATCTATTCTGCTCCGCGGTGAGCGTGTCTATCCTTATACCCATCGAGGCCAGCTTCAACCTCCCCACCTCCCGGTCGATCTCCTGGGGCACATTATACACTCCGGGTTCCGCCTTGTTACCCTTGCTCAGGTATTCCGCGCACAGGGCCTGATTGGCGAAGCTCATGTCCATCACACTGGCCGGGTGCCCCTCTGCAGCAGCCAGGTTGACCAGCCGCCCTTCGCCGATAAGCAGTATGCGCCTACCGTCCTTCGTTGTGTATTCATCGATGAATGGCCTCAGGGTTCTCTTGGACTGCGATAGGGACTCCAGTGCCTCGATATCTATCTCCACATTGAAATGCCCGCTGTTGGCCACTATGGCGCCGTCCTTCATCACAGCGAAGTGTTCCCTGTCCAGAACGCTTATGTCCCCGGTGAGGGTTATGAATATATCCCCGATCTTGGCCGCCTCCGCGACGGTCATCACCGGGTAGCCGTCCATCACCGCCTCCAGCGCCCGGATGGGGTCGACCTCGGTCACGATAACGTGCCCTCCCAGCCCCCGCGCCCGCATGGCCACCCCCCTACCGCACCAGCCGTAACCGCAGACGATCACCTTCTTGCCGGCCCACAGTATATTGGTAGCCCTGGTGATGCCGTCGATGGTGCTCTGCCCCGTGCCGTAACGGTTGTCGAAAAAGTGCTTGGTGTCCGCCTCGTTCACCGCGATGATGGGGTAGAGCAATTTGCCCTGCTGCGCCAGGCTGTTCAGGCGTATACAGCCGGTGGTGGTCTCCTCGGTGCCCCCCACGATGTTGCCGGCAAGCCCCTGCTGTTCCTTATGGATGGTCGAAACCAGATCGGCTCCGTCGTCCATGGTGATGGTCGGCTTCAGATCCAGCACTGCATTAATGTGTTTGTAGTAAGTATCATTATCCTCGCCCTTGATGGCGTAAACGGAGATGCCGTACTCCTGCACCATTGCGGCGGCGGTATCGTCCTGGGTTGAGAGCGGGTTGGAGGCGCAGACGGCCAGCTCAGCTCCTCCCGCCTCGAGGGTACGCATCAGGTTGGCGGTCTCGGTAGTTACGTGGAGACAGGCAGCGATACGCATCCCCTTTAGCGGCTTCTCCCTGGCGAACCGCTCGCGGATCGACCGCAGAACCGGCATCTCACGTTCAGCCCAGTCAATGCGTATTATGCCCGCGGAGGACAGGGATAAATCCTTAACGTCCGATTTCATAAGATACTCTCCTTATCATCGAAGTATGTAAACCGCCACAGTTCACGATATCTGTTGAGGATATCAGCCCATGTGCGGGATCGAAGCCCCTCTATGCTGAACTCGGAAACGGTGAAGCTGGATACCGCAGTGCCGTGGATCATGGCCCGCTTGACTGTCTGCGGGCTGAAGTCCTTGGCATGGGCCAGATACCCGACCAGCCCCCCGGCGAAGCTGTCCCCGGCCCCGGTGGGGTCCTTCACGATCTCTACGGGGTATGCGGAAGTAGTGAAGTATTCCCCCTCGCTGACCATCATCGAGCCGTATTTGCCCCTTTTCACGATGACCGCCCTGGGCCCCATGGTCAGCACTTTGTTGGCAGCGGTTATCACATTGGCCTCCCGGGCTAACAAATGCACCTCGGATTCATCCATGATGGCGATATCCACCATGCTCAGCGCCCGGCACAGCGACTTGTTCTTGCCCTCGATCCAGAAGTTCATGGTATCGGCGATCTTGAGTTTGGCCCCGGGCACCTGCTCCAGCACCTCACACTGCAGATCGGGGTCGATATTGGCCAGAAAAACTATGTCGATATCCTTGTAGCTGTCAGGCAGGGTCGGGTGGAAATTGGCGAACACATTGAGCCGGGTATCCAGGGTCTCAGTCACGTTGCGTTCATAATCATAGCGCCCAACCCAGCGGAAGGTCTCGCCCTCCACTACTTCCAGACCCTCGATATCCACCCCGCGTTGCGATAGAAAATCGAAATGCTCCCTGGGGAAATCGGTGCCGGCAACGCCCACCAGCTTAACGTGGGTGTAGATGCTGGCTGCGGTGGCAAAATATACCGCGGAACCGCCCAGGACATCTGCGACCTTGCCCAAAGGCGTCTCTATAGTATCCAGGGCAATTGAGCCCACAACCAGTACGTTGAGCCTGTCCCCATCGCTAGCTGCGTTCTGTGTCAACTTATATTCTCACTCCGTCCTGTTACTGATTTGTCCAGCACACCAACCGCTCCAGCACGCTATCCCGGCTAGCTCTCATCACCATGACGGTGGCGACATTTCATAGTCCATACTTAAAAAAACGGCTCACTGACCCTGGCTATGAAGCCTTACAAAACGCTCGATAGAACGATCGTAGGTTCTCTCCACCTCCGGCGGAAACAGGCACCCCGGCAGCTCCCCCAGCCGCTGATGATATCGGATACACTCGCAGCACTTGCCCTTGCGCGAGCAGGGCTCATAGGTGCAGGGGCACTGTGCCTTGTTGGCCTCTATATTGCACTCCAACCCTTCATTCCTCTCTTATGTATCTTCGCCTGTATTCCCTGGAGACATCCGCCAGCAACTCGAGGGCCCACTCCGCCGCCTCCTCGGAGGCCGGCTCCAGCCCGCATGAAGGGGTCAACAGACACTGCCGTTTCAACCGGGCGGGACTGGCCCCCTTCCGCTCAAGCGCGCTCATTTCCGCCTCCAGACGGTCTATTATCCCGTTGACCATCTCACCCCTCAGGTCGCCCTCGTCACGGGGCACTATGCCCCATGCAATCACTCCACCGCGGTCGAGAAACGATTTAACCTCTTCGGGGTAAAGCGCAAGGGTGTATCCATAATTATAGGCATCAAAGTTCAGGATGTCGAGGGGTGTGGCCAGCAGCATCGACCAGTCGGTGTTGCCGCAGCAGTGCACCCCCTTCAGTCCGCCGATCCCGGCGAACACCTCGCTGAGCAGGTTGATCACCTGATCCCGGGAGACGGAGACGAAGGCCGACCCGACAGAGGACATGTACGGCTCATCGACGAATATAATGGTGGCCTGTGCCCTGCGGGCAAGTGCCGATTCCTGCCACGCTGCTTTAAGGTGCAGGTGCTTGGCAACGGCATCCGCCAGCGTCTCATCGTAGAGGATGGGGCGCCGATCCTGGTCAGTGACGGTGAGCCCCCAGGTTACCGGACCGGTCACCTGCCCCTTTACCGCCCGGGCGGATCCAAGCTCCATATCGAGGAAGCTGTAGAGCCCGGCAGCGTACTCCCCGTCGATAGCGTAGCCCTCGACGTCATCGTTCAGGTAGGCGGTGTACAGCCCATGCAGCGGGGCATCCAGATCCCTGGTGCGATCGACATATATACGCTCGTTCTCTATAGTGATGCCGGGAAAACCCTCGCTGTACTGGGCATACATATTCTCCAGGAAAGAGCGCCTGGGGAGCTGTGGCCAAGCAGGTATCTCAGGCAGGTACTTGGCGATGATGGAACATGCCCGCTGAGGGTCGATGTGCGGCATGCTGCCTATCATCGTCGGCAGGCCGCTGAGCTTGAATCCGTTTGACTCTACCACTATTTCACGTATTTCCCGATAAGGAGTGAGAGGTCCCGCTTGGTGCGCTCGGGGATCCGCTGCGGGTCGGTGAGGATGTTGGAGTCGAGCGCGCTGGCGCATACACACCCCCGTCCCTGCGGGATGCGCTCCGCCGCCATCCCGATGATCCTCCTGGCCGTATTCACATTCTTCTGCAGGTTGGCCACCGCCATCTCGATATTCACCGACTCCTCGGTCTCATGCCAGGTATCGTAGTCGGTAACGCAGGCGATGGTCGCGTAGCATATCTCGGCCTCCCGCGCCAGCTTGGCCTCGGGCAGCGCGGTCATGCCGATGATGCTGCCTCCCCACGAGCGATACAGCTTGGACTCGGCCTTGGTGGAGAAGAACGGCCCCTCCAT
Organism: uncultured Dehalococcoidales bacterium; assembly: GCA_964649185.1. Classification (GTDB taxonomy): domain Bacteria; phylum Chloroflexota; class Dehalococcoidia; order E44-bin15; family E44-bin15; genus CAYUWM01. The sequence goes on along the minus strand of CAZYOO010000001.1, from coordinate 6,918 downwards.
CACTACATAGGTACCGCCCTTATGTACGCTGGCCCCCGCATCGACGGCGGCGCGGTGAAGTATATCGCTTAGCACCGGGCAGAACGGCTCAGCGAACGGCAGGTGTGCCACCAGCCCCATGCCATCGAAGAAGCTGTTCGCCCGGCTCTTGGTACGGTCGATGAGCTGATCGGGGATCACGATATCCAGCGGGTGGACGTCCTCCTTGAGGCTGCCTACCGCGTTGACCGAGATGACCCACTCCACGCCCAGCGACTTCAGGGCATAGATGTTGGCCCGCACCGGCAACTCGCTGGGGGTGAAGCGGTGCCCGCGTCCGTGGCGGGGGAGGAAGGCGATGGTCTTGCCATCGAGGTCGCCGACGACTATAGCGTCGCTGGGCTCGCCGAACGGCGTTTGAACCATTACCTCATCGACGCCGGTCAGGCCCTCCATTTCATACAGGCCGCTGCCCCCGATAACGCCGATCTTAGCCTCAGGCATAATTAACCCTTTCTACTATCATTCTTTTCTAATTGCCAGCTCGCGCAGGCCCTCGATATACGGCTGGCGAACGATCCCCGATTCCGTAATTATAGCAGATATGTAGCGGTGGGGGGTAACATCGAATGCGGGGTTGGCCACAGCCACACCCTGGGGTGCGATGCGAACACCCTTGATATGTGTCACCTCTGCAGCGTCCCGCTCCTCGATAGGTATATCGTCCCCCGAACTTATAGCGAGGTCCAGCGTGCTGGTCGGGGCGGCGACGTAGAAGGGGACACCGTTCTCCATGGCCAGCACGGCGAGGTTGTATGTGCCTATCTTGTTGGCCACATCCCCGTTCGCTGCTATTCTGTCGGCCCCCACGATCGCACAGTCGATAGCTCCCGAACGCAGGAAATGCCCTGTCATGGTATCGGCGATGAGCGTGAACGGGATGCCGTATTTCTGCAGCTCCCAGGCGGTGAGCCTCGCCCCCTGCATCAATGGGCGGGTCTCGGAGACGAAAACCCTCACCTTTTTACCGCTATCCCATGCCGCCCTGACTACACCCAGCGCCGTGCCGTAACCTGCTGCCAGGGCCCCGGTGTTGCAGTGGGTGATAACGGTGAAACCATCCGCGATCAGCGCTGCACCGTGTCTGCTCATCCGGCGCTCTGCCACCTCATCCTCGGCGTCTATCCTGCGCGCCTCTTCGATGAGAGAGGCCTTAATCCGATCTACGCTGTCACCCGCCTCCGCAACATCCATCATGCGGCGCAGCGCCCAGAAGAGGTTCACCGCCGTCGGCCTGGTGCCTGCCAGCTCTTCCGATATGGGACGCAGTTTGTCGAGGAACTCCTGCTTTGAGCCCGCCTCTATTGCCTGGGCGCCCAGCGCCAGACCGTAGGCGGCGGCGATGCCGATGGCGGGTGCGCCTCGCACCTTCAATTCCCTGATGGCCGCGGCCAAGTACCGGTAATCGGTGTACTCCGGGTATATTTCCTCATCCGGCAGTCTGGTCTGGTCGATTATCCTTACCCTGCCGTCAACCCACTCCACTGCCTTCACGTCGGCAGGCCCGCTCATTCCAGCACCTTGAACTGCATCACGTCCACCAGCCCCTTGTCGGTGAGCCGCAGCTCGGGGATGACCGGCAGGGCGAGGAAGGAAAGCGTGGCGAACGGATCGCCGAGCTTAGCACCTAGCCCCACCGCCGCCTTCTTGAGGCCCTCGAACCTGTCCACCACATCCTGCAGCGGCCTGTCCGACAGCAGGCCGGCAACGGGCAGCGGCAGCGAAGCGACGATATCGCCCCCGGCGGCAACCGCCAGCCCCCCTCCCATCCTCTCGACCTCTTTTATAGCTGCATATAAGTCGCTATCGTTGGTTCCGACGGCGACGATGTTGTGCGAGTCATGGGCAATGGAAGAAGCCAGCGCCCCACTCTTCAGGCCGATCCCTTTCACCAGCCCCAGCCCTATATTGCCGCTGGCCCTGTGCCGCTCAACCACCGCCAGCTTGAGGATATCCCGCTCCACATCAGCGACCACACAGTCGTTCTCCACCTTGGCCTTCACATCCAAGCGTTTGGTCACTATCTGGTCGGGAACAACGCCGATAACGGGTCGCCCCTGCATGCT
>CAZYOO010000001.1:0-4713 GCA_964649185.1 uncultured Dehalococcoidales bacterium | reverse complement strand
GTCGCCATCTGTATAGCGCGCACCGGCTCCAGGCCCAGTGCGATCGCCTTGCGCACCACGGCATCGATATCGCCGTCACGCAGCAGGTCGGCGCAGCTCCTGTCATCGACCACGAACATGCACCTGCTGTATGTCTTGTCGGTGACCAGAGGAAGGAGTGCCTCCAGGTTCTTCTCCGAGGAGCCTTCGCGGATCATGATGTGCATCCCCCGCCGCAGCTTCTCCTCCGCCTCCGCCAGCACGGTGCACTCATGGTCGGAGCCGATCCCGCAGGCGATATAGGCATTGAGGTTCCTGCCCCCTAATCCTGGAGCGTGTCCGTCGATCACCCGCCCGCGGGCCGTCTCGATCTTAGCGAGGACACCTTCATCGGCAAAAAGCACGCCGGGGAAGTTCATCATCTCCCCGAGCCCGATGGTCTCCTGCCACGACAGGGCGGCGGCGATATCATCGGCAGTCAGTTCAGCGCCCGCAGTCTCCAAATGGGTCGCCGGCACGCAGGAGGGCACCATGAAATGGAGGTCCAGCGGCAGCGATTCGGCACAGTCTATCATGTACCTTGCACCATCCAGTCCGGTGACATTGGAGATCTCGTGCAGGTCGGTGACGACCGCCGAGATGCCGCGGGGCACCACCGCCTCCGCATAGCGGGCGATATGCAGCATGGAGCTCTCCGGGTGGATATGCCCGTCGATGAGGCCGGGTACCAGATATTTGCCCCGGATGTCGACGACTCGATCGGCGTCCCGGTAATCGCCGATGCCGGCCACTACGCCCTGGCAGACAGCGACATCCCCTTCCTCGATATCGCCGCTGAGGGTGTTCACGATTTTGGCATGTGCCAGGATCAGATCGGCCGGGGAGTCCCCCTTCGCCACAGATATCAAACGTTTGATATCGACCATAGCCATCTAATCCTCAACTACACGTATGTCGGGCAGATCCCGGAATCTCTCGTCGCAATCCAGGCCGTACCCCACCACGAATCTGTCCGGTATCTTTACTCCCAGGTAATCGATGGGCACATCCACTTTCCTCCGGGTGGGCTTATCGAGCAGGGCGCATACGCGCACTGACGCCGGCTTCCGCCTGTGCAGATAGCCTATCACGAAACTCGTTGCCAGGCCTGTGTCTACAATGTCATCGATGATGACGACATCTCTGCCCTTGACCTCGGAGTTCAGCCCATGCACCACACGCACCTTGCCTGAACTCACCTTCGCCGAGCCGTAGCTCGAAAGGCGGATGAAATCCACCTCTACCGGGATCTCGATGAGACGCACCAGGTCGGCCATGAAGACGAAGGAGCCTTTCAATATACCCAGCAGCAGCGGGTATTTATCGCGGAAGTCTTCGCTGATCTCCCCCGCCAGTCTCTTCACCAGCCGCCCGACCTCTTCCTCGGTTATCAGGACCTCAAGCGAATCGGGGGATACCAATCGTCCCTCCATGGACTTTGTTACAAGGCATGACCCTCACATTATATTTCGTCAGCTTCACCCTTGTCCAGCTTTAGCCTTGACACCACACACCCACTTGGTTATCATCGGCAGTGGCCTTTCTATATCAGAGTGAAATTATGCGGTACCAGACCATTACTTATAAAAAAATGGGGCGGGCAGGATATATAACCCTGAATCGTCCCCATAAAGGCGACGAACTGACCATGCAGATGAGCCGGGAGTTGGCGGATGCGTGTGATGCAGCCAACCTGGATGACGAGCTTAATGTGTTGATACTGAGCAGCGAGGGGGACAACTTCTGTTCGGGCAGCGACCCCCAAGAACCCGATGCGGGCTATGTGGCCGCACAGGCCATCGCCTCTATAGATAAGGTGACCATCGCCGCTATCGATGGCAACGCCCTCGGAGAGGGTCTTGAGCTGGCGCTGGCGTGCGACATAAGGATCGCGACCAAGCGGTCCCGGTTTTGCCTCCCCCAAATCGCAGGCGGAGCCATACCCAGCGCCGGCGGCACGCAGCGACTCCCCCGCATCGTTGGGCCAAGCAAGGCGCTAGAGCTGATACTGACCGCCGAGCCGATAGACGCGCAGGAGGCGCTGCGAATAGGGCTGGTGACCGAGGTCGTCTTGTCAGGCGAATTATCGACGGAGGTTGAAAAGCTGGCCTCGCAGATCAGCGGCTACGCCCCCATCGCCCTGAGATACGTCAAGGAGGCGGTAAATAAGGGGATGGACCTCACGCTGGAGCAGGGGCTGCGCCTGGAGGCAGACCTGTATTTCCTGATACAGACCACCGATGACAGGATGGAGGGGATCAGGGCCTTTCTGGAGAAGAGGGCGCCGCATTTCAAGGGGAAATGAAGCATAGGGCGGGAACCAAAGTTGACTATTTATGAATCATATGCTACAACTTGGTTTGCACCTGATGTTTTCATCAGCGTTGTGGTAAAATATAGACGCACACAGGGGTAAATCAAATAGAGATGTACGGCTTTGCAGCCATCGACTACAGCAAGTGTGACGGTATCGCTTGTATCACCCTGAATCGACCAGATGTGTTGAACCGTTACAATGTGCAGATGCGTGATGAGCTCTATCAAGCGTTTACCGCCGTCAGGGACGATGCGGATGTGCTGGCTGTTATCATCAGGGGTGCCGGCGATCGCGCTTTCTGTGTCGGCGCCGACCTTACCGAGTTCGGCACTGCGCCATCGCCTGTCATCGCGCGGCAGGTGCGGTGGGAACGCGACGTTTGGGGATTGATGGCGAGTTTAGAGCAACCGCTTATCGCGGCAGTTCACGGGTATGTGTTCGGCTCAGGCATGGAACTGGCCCTGTTCTGCGATATTCGCATAGCGTCCGATGACGCCGTATTCGGGCTCCCCGAGGCCACGCTGGGCATGATTCCCGCCGCCGGGGGCACACAGACGCTGCCACGTGCGGTGAGGACGGGGACAGCCATCAAGATGCTGACAACCGGCGAGCGGATCGATGCCGGGGAAGCCCTGCGCATCGGCCTAGTGAATAGAGTGGTCAGCCGGAAAGAGCTGTTGCCCGCCGCCGAGGCGATGGCGCTGGGGATTGCGGGCCGCGACCCTTTTGCCGTCAGATCTGCCAAGCGGGCGGTGAAGCAGGGGCTCGACCTCGCCCTGGAGGACGGGCTGGCACTGGAGAGAAGGACCGCTGTTGCCGTCAGACGCTCAGCATCGTGACGACAGCGGTGAATGGATACCGGTTAGCAGCTATATCTTTAAGAGAACCGCAGTATGGCGACTAAAGAGGAACTGATCCAGCAGACGGTTGAGCTGATCATCAGCGCTCAGCAGATAGTGGTATTCACCGGCGCTGGAGTGAGCGCGGATTCGCGGATGCCGGATGTGCGGAGTATGACCACACCGGGGTCAGGCGCCGCCGCCGCGACCGCATTCCCCAAGTTCCAGGGGGATCCGGCTGCTCGCAGAAGGAGCTGGCAGACGTGGAACATGTTCCGCATGATAGATATGGCTGAACCCAACCCGGCCCACTACTCTATCGCCGAGCTGGACAAGATGGGCAAGCTGGACTGCGTGATAACGCAGAATGTCGACGGGCTGCACCAGAAGGCAGGTGTCCCCAACGAGAAGGTCATAGAGCTGCACGGTTCGCTCAGGCGGCTGAAGTGCCTTAACTGCGGCAAGATATACGATATGCTGGATGTCGCCAAGAAGCTGGGGGCCGGAGAGGCGGAGCAGTCCATGTGCGAGTGCGGCGGCATGCTTAAGTCGGCGACGGTGGCCTTCGGGGAGACCCCACCGGCCAAAGAGATCGCCGAGGCGGAGCAGCACTCGAGGAACTGCGACCTGTTCATGCTTCTGGGCTCATCCCTGATGGTCTACCCCGCGGCCGACATGCCGATCCACGCCATAGAAGCCGGCGCCAAACTGATAACCATCAATATGGGGGCTGCGTCCCTGGATGACAAAGCCGATGTCCTGTTCAACACCACCACCGTGGGACAGATACTCCCCCGGATTATAGAACGCGTTAAGGCTAAACTGCCCAAACCGGAGCCGGAGCCAAGCCAGCAGGAGTAAGTAGCCACTTTAAAAGGAGGAAGGATTGAATACCGCGGAATTTCTAATGATAACCAATGCCATAGTCCCCGACAGGACAGCTATCGTCTTTGAAGGCAAGCGATTCAGTTTCAGTGATTTGAACGAACGGTCTAACCGGCTGGCTAACGCGCTGGCGGGGCTGGGTATAGGCAAAGGCGACCGTATCGCCATCCTGCAGGTGAACTGCAATGAGTACGTGGAGGCGTACTACGCTACGGCAAAGCTGGGCGCGATATTCGTGCCGCTAAACTTCAGGGCCAAGCAGAACGAGTTGACCCATATGCTCAAGCACTCTGAGGCACAGGTGCTGCTGCTCGGAAAGCGTTACGCCGATATGGCGAAGGAAATGAGCAAGGAGCTTCCCAACATTAAGCACTTTATCTGCATCGAGGGTGGCGTCGAGGGCCTGCTGGACTATGAGGAGCTGCTGGCCAATGCCTCTCCCGAAGACGTTTTCACCGATATCGCCGATGATGACATCACCATCCTGATGTATACCGCCGGCACAACCGGCCTGCCCAAGGGAGTACCCCTCCCACATAAAAGCTTCAGCGTCTACATGCTGGAGAACGTAAATCCGGTGGACCCCGATGTGGATGAGACTAACCTGCTGACCATGCCCCTGTACCATGTGGCAGGCATCCAGGCGATGCTGGC